>JBGVLZ010000029.1:0-66200 GCA_045124505.1 Eubacteriales bacterium | reverse complement strand
CGGTACTATTTATACGTTGGTATATTACAATCAAAATGAATCGTCCTATACGTTCGGAGATATGGAAGTTATTTATAACGACGGAACGCTTACTGCGAGCGCTATCTACGTTTCCGCAAACTAATAGGTAAGGATTTTTCTTGAAATAAAGAAAAGAGTAAATTGCCCGCCCTACAATTTTGTTGGCAGGGCGGGCAAAAAATTTTTAATATAAGAGGACAAAAAGATGAAAAAAATTACGGTAGCGCTTGCAAGTTTGCTTTTCTCGGCAATAACGCTTCCGTCTTTCACGGTAAACGCAGTGGCTGAAACCGCTACGGGCACCGTGTTTGACCAAATTATGATATGTTCGGGTAGGGACGGCACCGAACTCAACGTGAATTGGATTACCTATGAACGTCCCGAAAATGCAATCGTGCAAATTGCAAAATCGGTGGATATGGAAAACGGCGTATTCCCCGAAGACAAAGCGCAAAGTTTTACGGGCAGTTACGTAAAGCCGGGCTTTGGCAAGCAATTAAGCGGAAAAAATTATTATATTTTCGACAATGAAGCCGTGGTAAAGGGGCTTGCCCCCAAGACGGAATACGTGTATCGCGTGGGCGACGGATACGATTGGTCTGACGCGTACACCTATCTTACGCCTGCCACGGATAGCTATAAAATGTTTGTGTTTGCCGACATACACATGTATGACAGTTATCATACGACGGCGGAGGCTTGCGCGGATTGGAGCGGAAACCTTACACAACTTATGGCGCGCCACAAAGAAGATAACGTTTCGCATATTCTTGCGCTTGGCGACCAAATGCAAAATTCTGATAGACAGGATTTTATCGACGCATTACTTACACCGACCGAGTTGCGTAATTTAAGTTTTTCACCTATCAACGGAAACCACGACGTCACGCCGTCGCATACGAAACAAAAATACTTCTATAACTTACCCAACCTTGCAAAGGCAGGCGACGAAGCGTACACGGGATACGGGATAGAAGATTATTACTACCTTTACGGAAATACCCTTTTCGTTATGCTCAATTATGAAAACGTTCTCAAAGGCAAACAAATCAATATGGGGCATTGGGAAAAGACCTTTGCAAAGGCGACGAGCGAATACGCAGGGCAGTATGATTGGATTGTAGCTTGCACGCACGACCCTGTGTACGGCACGGGGAAAACGGCGATTGACACGGTGGATGTGGAACTTACGAACGACGAATGGGCGACTTTGGAATACGCTTATGCGCGGGGTAAGAGTTTTATCGATTCTTGCGACAAATACGGCGTTGACCTTGTATTAACGGGGCATACGCATGCATACGCGCGCAGTTATTTTATGAAAGGCGGAGAAATTCAAAACGTTGCCGAAACCGAACGTGACGGGGCTTTGGAATTTATAGACCCTACGGGAACGGTGTACGTCAATTCTTCTACTTCCAACACTTTCTCGCATTATAGTACGGGCAGTCCAGACGATAATGAATTGTTTGGGCGCGGTAAATTTGTTTCCGATATCCCTTGGCTTGCTAATCGGTATTGGGACCCGTCTATGGGCGGATATGGTAGGTCAACCTATTCTATGCTAGAAACGGACGAAAATTATTTGAAATTAACGACTTGGGAAGTGGATAGACCCGAAAAACTCGTAGATGAGTTCGTAATTACTAAAACTTCCATCGTACCTGACGAAGGACAAGGCGGAAATCAAGGTGGCGACATTGATGAGCCGCCTACAAGCAGTGATTCTTCCGACGGTACGGATAGCGATTCTAGCGATAGCACAGGTAGTAGCAATAATGGTGATACGGATAGCGGTTGCAATGGTACGGTTGGTTTGTTGCCTTTGATAGGGCTTTTACCCGTAGCGTTTATTGCTTTGCGCAAAAGAAAAGACTAAGGGGGTGTAAAAGATGAAAAAAATCAACAAATGCTTTACACTCTTGCTCTGCTTTGCTATGGTGTTTGGAACGGTGGCGTTCTTTAACGTAGATATCGTAGAAACGAGCGCAGATACGCAAACGCAATACGTTGTGGAAAAGGATTATCTCGACGGGGATATGACGACGTCGGTAAAAAATCATAATATTTATTTGGATTATTCTTTGACGAGCGGAAGCCCGACGAAAGAAAAATCAAGCAAATATGCAATGCAAGCATCACAGGGATATAAGTCGGGCGTGTATCAAGGCACGGGCGGTGCGCCTCGCGTGTTTAGAGAACCGAGTTCGACGGGGTTATTCCTTGATGATATGGACCAAGAAAATTTGGCGTTTTCCTTTTGGTTGTATTCTACGGAACGGGTCTTGCTTACGGATGATAGCGCAGTGTATTTGGGGAAGGGCGACGGCTCGAAAGATAGTCTTCGTATCATACCCGACGACGGAATTTTTTCGCAGGACAACCGCTACGTGGAAAAGGGTTGGAATTATTTTGAAATCGAACTGGGCGAGATAATGAACGGCAACGTCGACAAAGGTAATATTACCCTTTACGGCAGTACGCACGCAACCGATTACAACAACGGCGTTATTGGTGTGACGAGCGGTATTACGCGTATTGACGTAGTGGCAAAAACGCAGGATAACGAAGCCGATTGGTATTTCGACGATTTCAAGTTTTTCGATACGTCAGCAAAGCAGATACAAGACGTAAGCAACGAACTGGCTTTGCGTGCGGCGGTTGAAAAGTGCGAGGCGGACGATATTCGATTTAATTATATCGTGGAAATCAACGAAAATGTGTATCTTGACCGTGATTTGACGATAGATTTTAACGGGTATAAAGCAATGGGGCTTGCGCATGAAGGTATGTTTGCCTTGGCAAAGGGGGCAAAAGCTACTTTCCAAAACGCACATTTTAAGACGGGCTGGAATGCGGTGTTCGTGGATGATCGCGCAAAGGCTACGTTTATCGGGAATACGGTTTTTGAACGTATGTCGCGTGCTGGGATAGAAAACTACGGCACAGTGGATTTTTCGTCGGCAACCCTTTCGTTTGACGGAAGAAGTCAAAACGCAACAAATTACGGCGCAAAACTTCCTGCCGACATTACGACGGACGGAAAGGCGTGCGTAATTATGATGGGCAATACTTCGTTTGGTTCTATTCCCGAAGGATATTTGGAAAAAGAAAGCGAAGGAACGTATTACGTATATAAAACCGTATCGCAAGAAGAACCCTTGCCGAACGAACCTGTAAAAACGACGGTGGCTATTACGGGCATGGCAAACGGCGCAATGCTCAACGAAGGAAGCGAATATACGCTTGGCGCAATCGTTATGCAAGGCGAGGAAATTTCTTCCGAAGTCGTTTGGACGGTGGAAGGAAATGAAAAAGTTTCCATTAGCGAAACGGGTGTATTGAAAATCGAAAAAGGGGCTGTTGGTGCGACGATTACCGTAACGGCGACGGCAAACGGAACGACGGCAACGGCAACTTATACGGTTGTAGAAGCGGTGCAAACAGTTAGTTCTTGTAGTAGTTCCGTTTCAAATACGGCGTTATTGTCTACGGCAGCCGTTCTTACGGCGTTTGGCATAGTTTTTTTCTTCAAAAGAAAAAATAACGTGGTAAAAGGGGGAGAAACAAATGAAAAGTAAAAAGTTTTTATCTCTTTTGCTCTGCGGTATTATAAGCACGTCTTTTGGGCTTGCAACAGGGTGCAATAACAATACGACACAAGTCGGTAGCGTTTCCATCTTGGAAGAAAGAATTACCCTTGTAGAAGGGGAAAAGAAAGCGTTGGAATATACCTTAAGCAATCCATCTGGACAGGACGAAATTTTGGCGATTACGAGTTCTGACGAAAACGTTGTAAAAATCGGCAACGATAAGAAATTAGAAGCGGTTGGTTTGGGCAGTGCAATTATTACGCTTACCACGAAAAAAGGGTATGCGGACGCTTGCGTGGTGTTCGTGAATCCCGTATGGGGCTACGGCGTACAAACAACTGCGCCCACGTGCGAAAGCGACGGCGTTCTTACCTATACCAATGCGATAACGGGCGAAACTAAGACGGAAACAATTCCTGCACTTGGACACGATTACGAGTATTGCGAAAGCGTGGAAGCAACTTATGAAGTCGCGGCGCACGACGTATGGGTGTGTACGCACGATAACTCGCACGTACAACTTCGTAATTATCGTGGTAAACCATTGTTCGACCCGCCCTATAAAGTCAATTATTATTTGCAAACGATTAGTGGCGATTATAAATTGATGGAAACGAAAACTTTGCAAGGACGTGACCGCGAAGAAATAACGGTGGCGGATTATGAAAATCTTCCCACTACGCATACGTTGGATACGGAAATTTCCGATTCTAAAACGGCGATAGTTCGTACGGACGGAAGCTTGGTGGTGGATTTATATTACAAATTAAAAAATGCAGTCAACGTGAAGGCATACGCGCTTGCAGGATACGAGCATTTGCAATCCGTAAGCGTTGCGTTTGATGAAGATTCGGTCAATGCTACGGATACGGCAACGCTGAAATTGTGCGATATGTACGGCGCGGAAATTCAAACGCTTACGGCAAGCGTGGGAAGTGGCGTAGCAGTATTTGATATGAGCGCAGTAGAAAATGCGAGTGATTATTACGCAGTATTTACTACCACGAAAACGAATACGCCTGAAATCAATTCCTTAAAAGCAAATTATCTTGAAACTTATAAGATGACGGATATTTTGAAATCTTTGTATGCGGAAGCAACGGAACAGGATACGACAACGGCAAATATGACGGTTAACGGGGTTGAGTTTACTTTTAATTCGCTAAATAGTCGATATAAGGTTGATGACAATGGTTATGTTCGCGCAATGGGTGGAACTTCAACAAGCCAAGTATATAACCAATATCCGTTTTATTGGACGTTTGATGAAAGTGCTACGATAAAAAAAGTGGATTTATCTACCACAGTATATAAAGATTCTTATTTTGAGGTGCATTTTTATGCAACGGCGGGTACGTCGTATTTAATAGGTGGTAAAAACGTACCCAACGCAGGACAAAGTAAAACTCTTTCCGTTTCAGTAGAGCCTGAAAATTTTGAGAACTGGACGGGCAATATGTATGCGCGTATATGTTATAAGGCAACGGATACGGAAAGCTACGGAATCTTCCACGATATGACCGTTTCCTATCAAAAGGTACTTTATAATAATCAGGCAAGCGAATTGGCAGGTCTGCCGAAGTATAACTTGGCTAATTATAAAACGTTGGAAAGTTTAACAACGGAATTTGACACAGAAGAAACGGCTGAAAATGCAACGCTATACCTTCTCGACGATACGGGTGCAATCGCATATACTCGCACGGCTGGGATTTCTAACAATAGCGCAACTTTTGGATTGGCAAACGTTGATAATATAAATCAATATCAAGCGGTAATCGTGACAGATGCAACGCAAACGCCTAACATAAAATCTATCGTTGTTCAATATAAAGAGATGCACGATTTGGGCGCAATTTACGGATATATGAATTCGGCGATTGCAAGCAATAGTACGGCAAACGTACCCGATGGGTATAAATGGACAACCGCGCCTGTGCAAAGCAATTATGGTTGGTTAAGCGATGACAATGATAAGATAGAATTTTTGCGGCAAGGTGTGAACGCTAACTTGACGATAGATGAAAACGGGATGCTTACCGTAAAAGATACGGTGCAGGCTGGCGCGAACGGAAGCAAGTACACGAATCCTATCAAAATGGTATTTAGCAATCCAAACAACGTAGTATCTGTAAGCATTACGCAGACGGTTGTAAAAGATGGTTATTTCGTATGGCAATGGAATAACGGAGATGCGGGTTCAAAATACGATTCGTTGGGAAGTAGCGGTGACTATACAACGATAATAGATACGGCGACGAGTACGATTTGGAACGGTACAATCTATACGTTGGTATATTATAACCAAAACAATTCGTCTATAACGCTTGGCAATATGACAGTCACTTATCGTGAGGAACTGTCGTTAACAGGAAACTAACATTAGATATACAAATTTTAAGAAAAGAGGTAATGATTATGAAAAGAAGTAAAAAAATACTTGCGCTTACGTTAAGCGCAACAATGGCGTTTTCCGTTTTAAGTATGACGGCATGTGGCGGCGGTCAAGGCGACGGTTATTCGGATACGATTGATTGGGAAAAGATTGATTGGGAAGGAAATAACGATTCCGAAAACGATATTAAAGTCTATATTAGTAATGATATGCAAGCGTACTATGCGGATAAAATTGCAGCGTTTGAAGATGCATATCCGCAATATGAAGTCACGGTTGACTGGAATGGCGCAGGCGACAGTATTAAGACGAACCAAGCAAATGCAATTGGTGGCGGTAATCCCCCCGACCTTGTGCTTGGCGGCGACGTGCATTTGCTTAACCAACGTGGGTTTTTATTGCCCTTAAACAAGTTAATTGAACGTGATGCGGCAGAAGTGCAAGTAAACGATTTTATGGACGGATTTATGGATAGTTTAACGTCGGGGGAAGGGATTTACTATCTTCCTACGATGTTCAACGTATCGTTGCTTGTATATAATACCGACTTGTTTGACGAATCGGAAGTGGCGTATCCTACGGCGGAATGGACTTTTGACGATTTTGTATCGGCAGGACAAACTTTGACGAAATGGCAAGATTCCAGCCGTAAGAAGGCAGTTCAATGGGGTAATGAAACGGTTACAACTTGGTGGACGCAATGGTATTCTATCTATAAAATGAATGGCGGTGAGTTGTTTGACGAAAACGGTAAAGTTTCATTAAATAACGAACTGGGGATTAAGTCGTTGGAACAATGGGCATCCTTGTTTGGCGCAAAAAATCAAACTCCTTATCCCGAAACGAAAATCGGTACGAACTTCGGTACGGACGGTAGCGATTTAGGTGGTTTTGGGGCAGGTAAAGTTGCAATGATTTATAGTGCGCACGCGGCAGCACTTTTGTCCTACTCCAACGCTAAAAATTTGAAATTTGAGATTGAACAACTGCCTATGATGAGAAGAGAAGACGGTTCGACGTCGCGTGAAGGCACAGAACTTTCGATTACGGCTTACGGTATTCATAGAAATTCCAAAAACAAGAAGGGTGCTTGGGAACTTTTGAAATGGCTTACCGCGCCTAGAACGGATATTGACGAGCTTTCTCAATTTGCGTGTCCCGTTCCGAGAAAGAGCGAACGCGATTTGTTGCTTGCAATTCCAAAAGCAGAAAGAAAGACCGTTTATAAAAATTATGAAGCAATCTATGAAATGATGAAAACGTCGGAAGTTTTACCCAGAGTTTCCTATTTTGAAGAAGTTATGGTTCAATACGTGGACGTAGAGATAAACAAAATTCTTGACGGCGTGACGCCTTCCAAAGCGGCGAAAGAAGCACAAGATATGGCAAACAGTTATATTGATTATAGTTACGGGGCAGGTTTCTAATAATGACACACACGCGCGAAAAAAAGTTGTTGAAAAGACATACTCGTCAAAGAATTGCGTTTTATCTGTTTTTGATACCAGCAATTATCGGCTTTTCGGTTTTGACGATATATCCTTTTATAAATAGTTTAATAGCAAGTTTTACCAACAAATTATTGATGTATCCTGCTGATGCGCAGTGGGTATGGTTCAAAAACTATGAATATTTATTGACGAATTATCCCAAGTTTTGGCCAGCACTTCAAAATTCGGTGGTATATGCATTTTTTAACGTAATTTTAACGAACGTTATTGCGTTGTTTTCTGCTGTTATTTTAACGCAGAACGTTCGTGGTACGACGTTTTTTCGCGCAATCTTTTACATACCGAGTATATTGCCGAGCGTAGCGACGACGATTATGTTTGCGTCAATATTCGATGCCTCTAACGGACTTGTAAATTCGCTTTTGTTGAGTATGGGTATGGCAAGAGAAAATCTTCCGCTTTGGCTGGCAAGTACCGATACCGCTTTATCTACGTTGATTATAATGTCCTGTTGGGGCTTTGGCGGTAAGATGATTATCTTTATCGCCGGTATAAACAATATCCCCAAAACCTATTACGAGGCGGCTTTATTAGACGGTTCAAGCGCGATGCACAGTTTCTTCACAATAACGTTGCCCCTTGTCACGCCTGCAATTTTATACAACCTTATCGGTGCAATTATAGGCGGGATGCAAGTGTTTACGGAAGCATTTGTTGGTGCAGGGGGTATGGATTTCTACGTAGGGGTTATTTATAATCTCGCTTATACGGGAACGTATAGAATGGGCTTGGCATCGGCTATGGCTTGGATACTTTGCGTATTGGTTGGTATTATAGTATTTATCAATATGAAATTATCGAAGTTCTATGTTAATTATGAGTATTGAGGTGAGAAAATGACGAAAAATGAAGTTAAAAAGAACGTAATTCTCTATACGATACTAGTAATTTTTTCTATCATATTGCTTTTACCGTTTATATCGCTTTTGTCAACGAGTTTTAAGACGTTTGAACAGGCAGTTTCTGAACCTGCGAATTTGATTCCCACGTCTATCGTTGTAGCGAAATTATCCAACTACAAAACGGTACTCTTTGAGCAAAACTATACTACGGGTTTATTTACGTCCTTGCATATTGCTTTTATTAGTGCGTTTGGAACGACCTTTTCTGCCTCGCTTGTCGCGTATGCGTTTGCGCGCTTTGACGTAAAAGAAAAGGATTGGATTTTTAGCGTGTTGATGTTTTCGGCAATGATACCTGGGCAAGTATTGACAATTTCTATGTATGAACTTTATATCAATCTTGGTTGGCTGAATACGTATTTCCCGTTCTGGATTCCTCCTTTCTTGGGTGGCGGTATAATGAACGTATTTCTGATTAGACAGTTTTTCTTGGGGATACCGAAAACGCTTTACGAGGCGGCAGAAATCGACGGGGCAAATTATTTTGGTCAATATGCAACGTTGGCGTTGCCTTTAAGCGTTCCCGTACTGCTTACCGTGTTTATCTTTACTTTTACGGGTTCTTGGAACGACTTTATGACGCCGTTGCTGTTTTTAAGCGGTGCGGACGCAAACAAATTACCGCTTTCTTTGCTTATGTATAGAATGTACGATTTATTGAAGGTCGGCGATACGAAGCAATGGAACGTTATTTCCGCAGGCAATATTCTTATGATGGTGCCTATCGTCGTGTTGTTCATTTTTACGCAAAAATATTTTATAGAAGGCGTTTCCGTTTCGGGTATTAAACAATAAAAAGAGGAAATATAAATGGCAAAAAGAATAAAAACAAAAATCGGTGTAGCTTTGTTAAGCGGTTTGTGCATATTTACTTCCGCTTGTACACAAACAAGACAGCTGTATAATAAAGACGGAGGACAACCGATTACGGATACCACTGCTTATGAAGTAAAATGCTCAGAACTACTTGATACGAGCATAGACCGTGAAGCGTGGCTTACGGTGCGGGATAGCGTTCTCGTGGTAAATCCCTTTGATTACAAAAATCATATGGATACGGATGAACGGCAATCAACCTATTTTAACCGTGAAAATCTTTCGTTTGATATGGGGGTGCTTGATTCGTTAAGCAATCCGAAAAAACTTACGAATATATTCGGTATGGCATCGAAAAACGCTTACGGCGGATATCTTTGGGCGAATGAAGAAACGGTATTTGGTACTCGTCCAGATAGACTTACATACGAAGCGAAATACGATAACGGATGCGAATTGTCAGTGTCGGATTATTTTTACGACGAATATACGGTTGTACGTATTACGGAAGGGAATGCGAAACAATACGCGTATTGGGGTTCTTACGCTGCAGGGAATATGCAAGCAATGAGCTTTGACGAAGAATCGTTTGTATATCGTACTTCGGACGGTATCGTCGTAGGAATAGGTTTCTCTTCGTCGGGGGAATGGAAATTTTACGATACGCTTTCTTCCTTTGAAAAGGACGATAACGCACAAGACAAACCTTCGCAATCGGGTATTTGGTGCTTTACGCCTGATTTCACCGAAAAGACGGCAGGGGCAGTTGTCGTTGGTAAGCGCGGTGAAAATGCAGGACAAGTAAAAGAAAGAGCGGTCAAGCCGTTTAAGAACAATGATTTCGTACAAGCTCTTTCTCTGCGTGAAAAAGAATGGAACGGGCTTTTGAATAAAGTGCCTCGTCCGCAAGAATTTTCGTTACCTACCTTAGAATCGTATAACGTGACGGCAGAAAACATCGAGTTGTACTATTATCGTAGTTGGGTGCAAGTAATCTCAAACGTATTGCCCGCAAACGACCGATTTGCGTGGCGTGGTATGTCGGCGGGTAAATCGTCTATGTGGGCGGAAGGCAGTCCTGAAAACAAGTATTCCTGTATTTGGGAATCGTTGTTTGGGACGCAAATGTATTCGTTTATTGATGCGGATATTGCTTGGGAACTTTGTCTTGGCAGTATCTTGAATATACCGTCGGACGGGAATATTCAAGGGGAATCCTTGCCGAGTAATAAAGCGGAAACGGTATGGATTTGTTATCAGGCAAAACCCGATAAAGAAAAATTACGTTCTTGTGTTGAACCACTTACCGCATATCTTAATTGGCGATATGAAAATCCCCGTTGGATACTCAACAGCCATAATTATATTGACGAAAAGGACGCAGACTTTGTTTCATCTTACCTCGTCGATTTGAAGTTTATGCGTAAGATTTGCGAAGAACTTGAATTGACAGAACAAAAATCGTATTGGGAACAAAAAGGACAACAATTATACGAAGACAGCTTGGATTGGTTTTTCCTTGAAGATGGAATTGTGCAGTATTATTATACGGAAGACGGGAGAACGAGTGAAGGAACGCCTCTTTGGATAAACAAGTATCTTTGGACGGATGAAATAGAAGGGGAAACCTTAAATGCTGTTCTTGATTTTACCATTAGCCAATACAATCCCGAATTGGCGTTTGTCGGCTTTGCAGGGGTAAAATACGACAGTTTTGCTTATACGACCTACGGATTGTTGCGACACGGTAGAGCAGATATTGCCGCTGATTTCGTACAAGCGTGTATGCGCGATATTGTGAGGAGCGGGTTTATTGGAGAACTCTATAATGCAAACGGACGCGGTGTCGTTTGCGAAGGGGTACGCCCGTCATTATTTGGGGCTATTATCATGATAGATAGCGTATGGCTCCGCAACGGGTTTATGTTCCACGAGGGGGGCATAACTGCGGTAGATTTGTTTGATGACGGTGGCGTAAGCGGTATTACTCTTAACGGTAAAACTTACAGTGTTTCGGTGAATGGGCAAAGTGCAACCATATCGGTAGCAAAGGAACAAACGATTGAGTTTGGATTAGATAAGATAAAGGCGTTTGAATTATAAAGGAAGTATAAAATGAAAGTTGCAGAAAAAATTGCACAGATGACCTTGGAAGAAAAGGTGAATATTATTGTTGGCGAAGAAGCGTGGTACACGGGCGGTGTAGAAAGGCTTGGGATTTCCCGTTTGCATTTAACGGATGGACCGAACGGATTGCGTTGTGAAGATCCTAATGCGGATGCATCAGATAGACACAATAAACACGAATCACACAAAGCGACGTGCTTTCCCAGTCTTTGTTTATTAGCGGCGACCTTTGATAAAGAAGTTGCGAAAAAGATGGGCGAACAACTTGGCGAAGAGGCTTCGCATTACGGCGTGGACGTTTTGTTAGGACCTGGCGTAAACCATAAGCGTACGCCTATCGGGGGGAGAAATTTTGAATATTTTTCGGAAGACCCTATTCTTACGTCCGATTTGGCATCGTCTTACATAAACGGGGTACAAAGCAAAGGCGTAGGTTGCTCGTTGAAACATTATTTTGGGAACAACACGGAATACAACCGTTTTGACGTAGACGTCGTTATGGACGAAAGAACCTTGCGCGAAATTTATTTGCGTAGTTTCCAAAGAATCATCAAAAAATCCGCGCCTGCAACCGTTATGGCTGCCTACAACCGTTATCACGGGGAATACTGCGCGCATAACAAAGAAGCCTTGACGGATTTGCTTCGCGGCGAGTTAGAATTCAAAGGTGTGGTTATTAGCGATTGGGGTGCAGTACATAATCGTGTAGAGGCATTAAAAGGCGGTTGTGACCTTGAAATGGGATTTGATTATCACGATTCTAAGAAACAGTTGATTAATGCGGTGGAACTTGGGATTATTCCCGAAAGCCTTATCAACGAATCTTGTGAACGGTTGCTCAATCTTCGTGAAAACTATAAAGCGCAAGGCGGTGATATTGACTTTGAAAAAGGATATTATATCGCATTAGAAACAGCGCTTGCCGGTATGGTTCTTTTGAAAAACGACGGCGTATTGCCTTTAACTTCGCCCGATTTTTGCGTAATTGGCGAAGCGGCAAAATATCCCCGTTATCAAGGCGAAGGTAGTTCAAGGGTAAATGCTTGGCGCACTGCAAATCCGTTGGAAGAACTTGAAAAGATTTTCGGTGCAGTTCCGTATGCGAAAGGCTATGTTTATAACGAGCCGTTAAATGAAGAACTCATTTGCGAAGCGAAAGAAATTGCGAAAAAGACGG
Source organism: Eubacteriales bacterium (assembly GCA_045124505.1). GTDB lineage: Bacteria > Bacillota > Clostridia > Oscillospirales > CAG-272 > RGIG7213. The sequence goes on along the minus strand of JBGVLZ010000029.1, from coordinate 53,658 downwards.
ATAAAGCCATTATCTTTATTGCCAACGACGATTATGCGGAAGAAGAATCGAACGATAGAAAAACGCTTGCGCTATTGGATAAGCATTTGAAATTGATAGACGAAATTTCGTCCGTATGCGAAAACATAATCGTCGTACTGCAAACGGGCGGTGTCACGGAAATGCCTTATGCAGAAAAGGTAAAGGGTATCGTGCAACAGTATTTTGCGGGCGAAGCGTGTGGCGAAGCGATTGCAAAATTGTTAGCAGGTCAAAAGAATTTCTCTGGACGGCTTCCTGAAACATATCCGATTCGATACGAAGATAATCCTACGTATAATTGCTACGGAAAAGTATGGGAACGCCTTGTTTACGAAGAAGGGATTTTTACAGGATATCGTTATTACGATAGAAACAATACTTCCGTTCGTTATCCATTTGGTTGGGGGTTAAGTTATACGAAGTTTGCCTATTCGGATATGGAAGTTTTCCATAAAGACGGAAAGCTGTATTGCAACGTTAAGGTGACGAATACGGGCGATTTTGACGGCGAAGAAGTGTTAACTTTGTATGCAAGCAAACCCCAAAGAAAGGGCGCGGAAAAACCTGTTAAAGAATTGATAGCCTTTGAGAAGATTTTGCTTAAAAAAGGGGAAAGCGCGCAGGTTTCGTTTACGGTTGCGGATGAGGATTTAGCGTATTGGAATGAAACAAATCACGCATTTGCGGTAGAAAAAGGTGTATATACGTTCGCCTTTTATGACCGTGAAAATAATTGCGCAATAAAAATAAATTTGAGCATTGAATAAGAGGAAACATTATGAGAAAGACAAAATTGATAGGCTTATTGGTAGGCGGTATCGTTGGATTATCCTTTTTATCTGGGGCGGGTGTGGAGCTTGCTGACGCATCTGCGGCAATTGCTTTAACGGTGGACTCGCCTTATACGGATAATATGGTATTGCAAAGAAACGGTTGCCGTATTTCCGGTAAGGCAGGGAGCGACAGTATTACGGTAAAGGCGGAGGGTTATGAACCTGTTTCGGTAGAGGTTGAGAATGGAACTTGGATAGCAGAACTTGACCTTGAAACGAGCGCTATGCCCATTGATATTGAGATTTCGGCTTCGGCAAGTGAAAAAATAACGCTTGAAAACGTGTTGGTAGGCGAAGTGTGGTACGGTTCGGGGCAATCGAATATGGAAATGCGCCTTGACGAGTGTACTGGTTATACAGGGACTATGCTTCAAAACGCCGATTATTCTGCGCTTCGTTTTTTACAGCGTGAAAACATAAAGTCGGATACGCCCGTATTGTCTTTTACGGAAAGCTGGATTGCGCCTGTAAACGGTTATCAAGACGTTAAAACGCAATCGGCATACGCTACGAGTTTTGCCCTTCAATTGGCGGAAGAATTAAAAGAGCAAGAAGGTCAAACCGTACCTGTCGGTGTGGTGACGGCGGATTGGGGCGGCACGAATATCGAGCAATGGTTGTCCAGTGCAGGAAATAGAGAAGTAGGTTCGCCCGCAGACGAAAACAATTCCGTATTATATAACGGTATGGCTTGCGCTTTCAAGAATATGAAAGTGGCAGGCGTAATTTGGTATCAAGGCTGTTCTAATGTGGATAGAGCACATTTTTATAAAGCGCAATTTCAAAAGTACGTAGAAGAAACCCGTGCTTTGTTTGATGTTGCGGATTTGCCTGTAATCGCAGTACAGCTTCCGCAGTTTTGGGGCGCAAATTTTGATGAATTCCGTTACGTGCAATGGGAAATGACGGAAGATATTGCAAACGCTTATACGGCGGTTGGTATCGATTTCGGTTCGCCTTTGAATATTCATCCGCCCGAAGACAAGTATCAAATGGCGGAAAGAGCCGTTCATATTGCAATGAAATACGTTTATAAGCAAGAAAATGCGCCTGGTCTTTCCCCTTATCCCACCCAAATTTATAAAGATGGGAACGATATCGTTGTAGAAGTATCTAACAACGCGGGACTTGCTACCATATATCCTACCGAACTTAATGGGTTTGAGATAAAAGTAAACGGGAAATGGGTTATAGCAACGGGAGAAGTTGTCAACAATCAAATTCGTTTATCTAATGGTTCGCAAGCAACTGCGGTAAGATATTTCCATATCAACGACGAATTCACGTTTGGCGAAGAAATTAACTTTGTATATAATGCTTACGGACTTCCTCTCGCGCCGTTTTCTCTTGAAGTGGGCGAACGAATGAGAACGGTTGTGATTACTACGGAAAATTGCGCGGTGGACGTAAATAAAGAACTGACCGTGGCAGACGGAAACGGCTTGCGTTTTGAAGTGTTGCCTGAAAACGGCTTTGCGTTAGACAGCGTACTTATTAACGGCGAACAAACAAGCGTAGTTGATGGCTTCGTGTCCGTAGATAGTATTACAATAAACACAGTTATCAACGTTGTTTGCACGAAGATTGCGGAGGCTGAAACCGTTGCGATTTGTGTTCAAAATGATGAAGAAAAAGGAACGGTTATCTACGCAAACAATACGATTGAAAAAGGCGGTACGATTGCTTTCAGGGTGGAGGCGAAAGACGGCTACGTTTTGGAAAACGTTACGGTAAATGGGGTTCAAGCGGTTGTTGAAAACGGAGAGTTTGTATGTGAAAACGTCAATGCAGACATTACCGTTAGAGTGGAATATAAAGCGGAAAAACAATCTTCGGGGTGTAGTGGCACGATTGGTGCAGGTACGCTCATTGGTTCTCTTGTAGTATTTGGGGCTTTAGGTTGTGTTTTGTGCTTAAAAAAGAGAAAAGAGGATTAAGGGGATATCACGATGAAAAGAAGTAAATTAATGGCTATTTCTTTAATAAGTAGCGCCGTTTTGGGTTTGTGTTGTCTGTCTGCTTGTACGGATTCAAAGGCGGAGCAATACGCGATTACAGGTAATAACGTAGCCTTTTACGTGGACGGGAAATCAGTAATTTCCGCAGAAAAAGGCGACACAGTTTCCGTTGATTATAGCAAAGAGTTTGGCTATGACTACGCCGTATCCGTAAAGAATGGCGAAACGGAAATAACAGTTGAAAACGATACTTTTGAAATGCCCGAGGGAAACGTGGAAGTTTCACTTGTTTCCACGCCTATCAAGTATGACGTGACGGCGCCTGAAAACGTAGTTTTTACGCTTGGTGTGGAAAACGGTAAAACAACGGTGGAAGATACGGTTTCCTTTACCGTAGAGCTTACTGCGGAAACGGTTGTGGATTTCGTGACTGTAAACGGTGAAAAAATCAATGCTAACGAAAACACGTATAGTTTTTCGGCAAAAGAGTATTTGAATTCGTCTTCTACTGTCATTACCATAGCCGTGGAAACGTCAGCAAAAACGTATGAAGTAAATGCGCCTGCAATCGTATCGTTCAAAACAGGCGTAAGCAATGGAAGAACGGAACGCGCAAGTAAAGTTTCGTTTTTCGTGAATGAGCCGATGGATAGCCATATTGTTTCCGTAAAAGTGAATGGACAACTTTTAATATCCTATCAAGGCGTGTATTCCTTTAAGTCTGCGGATATGTTGCAATCTTTGGATACCATTGATATTATCATTGAAACGGAAGAACATGATTGGGAAACAACCGTAGTAGAAGCAACCTGCACAGAGGCAGGATATACCGAGTATCATTGTGATTGTGGCGTTCGTCGAAAGACTGATGAGAAATCGGGCAAAAATTTGATTGCAGACGTTTCAAATTGGTATGACGGACTTCAATTTGAACAAGTGAACGGCGGTATTAAAGTATCTCAAGCGTTGGAGCGCGGTTGGGATGCAAAACGATATGTTGTTGTATTAAATCTCAACGAGGAAAAATATCTTTCAGTCGATTTCGATACGTTGACTGCAACAAACGTATTGGTACAGTTTTCAAAACTCAACGAGGGGGTTGAAGATACAACCACTATTTATACGAAGCAAGCAATGTCGGTCGAAGGAAGATACGTCTTTTCATTAACGGACGACATGGGGTTGACGGAAAACGGAACGTATTATCTTACTGTTTTTATTGAAGGCGGTCAAAATACGGGTGCAGTTTTCCGTGAAGTAGCGCTTCTTTACTCAAGGGACGAAAAAGTTCATAATTATTCGGTCGCTTCTGGTGCAGGCTCGCAGAGTTGTTATCCCACTTCTGGACAAAGCGTTGTGACGGTAGTTTGTGAAGACTGCGGTTTTACGAACGTTGATGAAACGGTCGGTGTTCGTTTCTTGCTCGGAGAGCCTGAAAAATGGCATCACGGTGGGAACGTGGCGATAGCTTATAGCAATTACAAAGCAACGGTTTCTCTTACAAACGCTGATACTTGGGGTTGGGCAAGCCGTATCGTAAGCTTAAAACCGAGCGATTATATTAGTTTTACAGCAACGGGTAAATTCAAAGTAGAAATTGCAACGATGGGCGCTATTTCCGGTACAGTTATCATGGAAGAAAAAATGTATATGGGAGAAAGGGTTGTTGTTCCCGTATCCAGCGTAATTCAAGAATATGGTGAATACATAATCTTTTTATACGTTATTCCTGAAGACGGGGTAGAAGAAACGGTTTCTGAATTCTTTATTCTTTCCAGCGCAACGGAAGAAATTCATAATTTTTCATCTTCCAAGCCCTGCCATCCCACCGAATCGAATACAATTACTTGTGAAATTTGCGGATACACCTGTTCGGGTAATTTGGCAGGTTCAAGATTTCTGCTCGCTGAACCCACTATATGGCATCACGGTGGGAACGTGGCGATAGATTATAGCAACTATAAGGCAACGATTACACTTACCAATAGTGATGCGTGGGGCTGGGCAAGCCGTATAGTCAATCTTAAAACAACTGACTACATTTGTTTTACTGCCACGGGTAAATTTAAGGTTGAAATAAAAGGAATTAATGTAGAAGAAGAATGGGGAACGGTGATTCTCGACGAAAAGATGTACGAAGGAGAAAGAATTGTTGTACCCGTATCGGATATTGTAAAAGAAAATGGTGCGTATATTATTTATTTATACGTTATTCCTGAAGACGGAGTAGATGAAACAATTTCTGAATTCTTTATTCTTTCGAGCGCAACGGAAGAAGTCCATTCTTACGGCAATGGTGAAACGGAATGCGCAATTTGCGGAAAGAAAAAGGACGAATAATGGAGTTTATTTTTGAGAGTGTCTTGGGTTTGTAGTGAAAAAACTAATTTTGGAGAAAAAAGGATGAAGAAAAAAATTATTGGTGGCTTGCTTTTTCTTATGATAACGAGTATATCGTTAGGGCTGACTGCTTGTAAACCAGATGGAAATAGCGATAGCTCTCCTGAAATAGAATATGGTGTTAATTTTGCGGAAGAAACATTAGATTTTATTGTTGGTCAAACGGAGAAGATTTCATATGCGCTTGAAGAAGGGAGTGTAAAAGAAACGGTATCTTTTGAAAGTTCTGATTCTTCCATTGTTGAAATAGATACAAAAGGGGAAATTACCGCAAAAAAGGAAGGGATGGTAACCATTACAATTCGTACTTCTGGTGGGTATACCGATACGCTTGTCGTTACGGTACATTCTGTATGGGATGACGGCGTTATGTATAAAGCACCTAATTGTGAAGAACAAGGAATCGTGGTTTATACGAACCGTGCGACAGGGGAAACTCGCATAGAATACGCGGCTGCGCTTGGTCACGATTATCAGTTTAGCAAGACCGTTTCGGCGACGTATAATGAGCCTTCGTACGACCTTTATGTATGTTCGCACGATAAAAGTCATACAGAAAAGAGAAATTATCAAGGAGCATCGCTTGTGAAAGAAACGGTAACGGCGTATTCTCTTGCGGAGTATTCTACGGCGAAACAAATTGTCGTCACTTTTGACGCAAATTCGCATATGGTTGCCGACGTGGCAATGCTGCAATTGCGTACGGCGGAAAATATAACGGAATATACTTTTTATTCGGTTGTAAACAGTAATCATACGGCGAATTTCGATGTTTCGAGCGTTGAAAACGTAGAAGGTTATTACGCGGTTATTACAACGCAAAAGACGGCTACGCCTACGATTACAGATGTTAATGTTCACTATACGGAACATTATGATCTTGCAAAAATTTATTACGATTTATATACGGCAATCAGTTTAGGGACAATGGAACAGGGGCAAAAGCTGAATTGGGGATATGCAACGATTAATAATGTGAAATTTTTACTTCAAGCCATATCGGAAACTCGGTTGACAACTGATGGGAAAGTATATTATACTGCACCTTATACAAACGGAAAGACCCCAATGAATCTTACATTCCTTGATTCGTCGAAGATTGTGGAAGTGACGATTGATGCGGAAATTTATAAAAAAACGACGAAAGCATTACAAATAGCCTATATGGATGGTTCGGATATATTTAAAATTACTTCGACGGGCAGGCAAGTAAAAACCGTGCAAATGAGCGATAAACTTGCTGAAGGTATTCGATTTATCATTTATTCGGATACACAAAACGATAGTGAGAGTTGGGTAAAATTGCATAGCCTTGATATCGTGAACCGAGAAACGCTTGTAGCGGATGCTATTTACAACACAAACGACAATGACGCACAAATTTCTTCGCCTGAATATACAACCGTGTTTGATTTTTCTCAAATAATGGATGCCGATACTATTGAAGTTACTTTTGCTGGACAACAGGTTGCGGCAAACGATAGGGCTGTTCTTACGTTGAGAAATAGTGCAGGTGGAGTAGAGCATACTTTAACCGCAGCGATAGAAAATGGTAGGGCAAGTTTTGATATAAAAGCAATTGAAACGATTTCTTCTTATACCGCTACCATTACAACTGAAACGAACGAAAGCCTCGTAATTGCAAGTGTGGTGGCACAGCGTAAGAAGATTTACGACATTGTCAATATTTATCAATCGTTATATGAATTCGTAATGAACGGCAGTGGATACGATAGCGGAGTAAAGGGTGAATGGGGCAAAAAAGTAATTGACGGAATTAATTTCATCTATCAAGACGGAAATGTGAATCGCATGGATGAAAACGGTAACGTGTACTACACTGGTACAAATACTTCCGCAAATTATTGTACGCCCATTAAATGGGAGATTCAAGATGTACAAAATCTAAAATCCATAACACTTACCGCTGGGGTTAGCGAGGTTGTCGGAGGCACAAATGAGTGGCAAATTATGAGTGGTTCGGCGGAGCTTTTCAAAGTGATCGCAACTGGCGAAATTACACGAACGATTGATGCGAGTGCGTTGACGAACGGCGAAATTAAGTGCTTGTATTGGAGCAACGTTGGGTCGAGCGAAGGCTATGGCACAATAAAAGAAATGACGTTGACGTATGAGCAAACGATAGAGCCTGCTATTCAAGTGAAAGCAAGTTGAATAGGAATTAAGTTAAACGAATTAAGGAGAAATAGTTTATGAAAATTAAAAAGATGATTGGGAAAAAGCGTTTTCTTATATCTCTATTAACCCTTTGTTTTGCACTTACAGGCATTGGAGGGGTAGTTTCTTCTACGGTAAACGCTTCTTCCACAAGTAATACGTGGACGGATACGGTAGAAAAGCCGTTGGATTATGCTTATTCTTTTTCTGTTATAGGGGATACGCAAGTCGTTTCTTACGGTGCATCCGAAAAAATGGCGAATATCTACGATTATATTGTAGCAAGCGCAGATGAGAATAAAACGAAACACGTATTTGGACTTGGGGATATTACGGATGCGTCGTCGTATCGGGAATGGGACGTCGCGGCACAAGAAATTGCTAAAATGGATGGGGTTGTTTCTTACTCATTAGCACGCGGTAATCACGATACCGTTGCTCGTTTTAATAAAACGTTTGGGGAAAACTCTACATATTCCTCGCAATATATTGCCCGTTATCCCGTTGGATATGCTAATACGGTGCACGAATTTTCGGCAGGAATGCTGGATTATCTTGTCGTTGTACTTGATTATGGGGCTGCGGATGACGTCCTTGAATGGGCGGATGAGATAATCACATCGTATCCAAATCATAACGTTATTATTTCAACCCATTCTTATACGAGTAAAGTTGGGGACTTGGATACGTATAAAACCTGTGCGTTTAATAGCGGTGAAGATATCTGGAATAAGTTGGTACGCAAGCATGAAAACATCGTATTGGTATTGAGCGGACATACGAGTAGCGAAAATCACGATATCATTTTTAGCGAAGATATTGGCGATAACGGAAATAAAGTTTGTAAAATGATGATAAATCCGCAGGCATTAGACAATGCTACGCAAGGAAAGTGTGGAATGGTTGCCGAGTTTTATTTTTCTGCGGATGGAAAAAACGTGGAAGTACAATATTATTCTACAATTCGTGAGCAATACTATCGCGTTGACCAAAATCATTTTAATTTTACATTGAATACCGTCCAAAAAGCAACGAATAAATTTACAAATAATGAAAATCTTTCTTGTATTCATACGCAAACAGAATGGAGAGTGCGCGAAGAAGCGACGTGCGTTTCGGATGGTTTAAGGGATAATGTTTGTTTAGATTGCGGTAAGATTATAGAAACGGAAAATATTTATCCGATTGCGCACGAATATGAAGATGATTGCGCTTGTCACGACCGTCATTGTATTCATTGCAACCGTATTGCGATTGCAACGAAAACGCATAAGCTGTCAGAAATTAAAGAGAGGGTAGAGCCTACTTGTCTTTCCGACGGATATATTCGTCGTACGTGTATGGTTTGCGGGGACGACGTATTTGAGCGTATTGTGTCCAAAAATCTTTTCACTTGCGGAGAAGACGAGTGGTTTAACGGCGGACATATGTCGGCGTATATTGATATCGATAGATTTTCCGCTACTTTGACGATTGGTAATGCTGGAACGAATACGTATTCTGCGATTGTGCGAGAGATTTATTTGAAACCTACCGATTATATCCGTATTAGTGTGGGGAGCGGTAAATGCGACGTTAAAATGCTTAGTCGTACGATGTCAGAAGTGAAACTTGCAGGCGGTGTAAGCAACGAAACTCGTTGGTTGCCGTTAGCGAATATTATTCCCACGGAAGGGTATTATGAACTTTTCATCTATGCGTTGGGAGCGCAAAACGATACCTGTGAAATCAACGAACTGGCAGTTTTGTCTGGGCTTGACGACGATTATCATAATTACGGCGCTGACAACAAGTGTAAACATTGCGGGGCAGAAAACTTGGCGAAAACGGAGCTTCAAACGAATTACGGAAAGCTGTTTGATGCCAAATATGCGGATAAATGGACGGGGAATGAATATTTTGAAACGGATACGACGGGTATGACGTATTCGATGGATGGTTCGGTAACCGCAATGGAAACGTCCATGTATTTGGGGCTTCGTACGAGCGATAAACTGTCGTTTGCCGTAGAAACAGGGAATTTCCGCATAATGCTTAAACGTGAAAATGCGCCTGTAATTTACGTGGGAACATTTTGGGCAAATAGTTCGTATACAATCAATCTTTCTGATTGTATTACGGAAGATGATAACTACGAACTTTGTATTATTGCTTTGACGGATAGTGGCGTAGAATCTCAGCATAGGCTTAACGGTCTTACGCTTTCGGCGTAATGGTGCAAACCGTCTAAAAATCAGAGAATTTAGGAGAAATAATTATGATACCACACGACCAAAGAAGATTTGAATGTATCAGTGCGAAATTGGCGGAACTTGAAATTGTTGACTCGAAAGCGATAGATAAAGTGTTTATTGCAGAGTGCAACGGTTATGCCAAGCACGGAGATATACCTAATACATTCAAAGAATATAAAGGCCCCGTTTGGGGCGGAAAAGCAGATTTGCACGCTTGGTTTAAGTTTTCAGTAGAGTATCCGCAGGTAAAAGAAGGGCAAGAAGTTCTTTTGCAGGTTACTACGGGGATTGAAGGCTGGGACGCTTGCAATCCGCAAATGCTTTTATTCTACGATGGATTAGCGGTTCGTGGCGTGGATGTGAATCATACGAAATTTCTTTTACCGAAAAACGTAAAGGAAGTGATTGCGTATGCTTATACGGGAACGGACGTTACGAAACCGTTGTCGTTCGACGTGCGTATCATTGTTCGAGATAAGCGTATCCACGCATTGCAATCCAAAATGGCTTCAATGTGTTGGATATTAAGTTATACTTCGTCGGAAACGGGACTTCGCAGTGATATTTCACAAGCCTTGAAAGAAACCGTACTTGCGTTAGACTTTACCGATTTATATTCCGACCGTTTTTATGCTTCTATCGAGCAAGCGGATAAAATTCTTTCGCAAAAGACGTTGGATGGTGGAGAAAAACCGACGGTTTGGTCGGTAGGGCATACGCATATCGACATTGCTTGGCTTTGGACGAAATCGCAGACCAAAGAAAAAGTGTTGCGTTCGTTCGGTACGGCGTTGTCGCTTATGGACGAATATCCCGAATACCGTTTTATGTCGTCGCAACCGATTTTGTACGAATACGTAAAAGAACAAGATCCTGCTATGTATGCGCGAATTAAAGAAAAAGTGGCAAGCGGACAATGGGAAGTGGAAGGCGCAATGTGGGTGGAAGCAGACTGTAATTTGTCTTCAGGCGAATCGCTTGTCCGTCAAATCCTTGTCGGTAAAAAATTTATCAAAGACGAATTTGGGAAAGATAGCAAAATTTTATGGCTTCCCGACGTATTCGGTTATTCGGCAAATCTTCCGCAGATTTTGGCGAAATCAGGCGTAGAGAAATTTATAACGAGTAAAATTAGTTGGAATGAATTTAACCGTATGCCTCACGAAATTTTCAATTGGCAAGGCATTGACGGGACGAAAACGTTTGCGTACTTTATGACGACGCAACAAAAAGTGAAAGACGAAAAGAGCTTTGAATTTATCACGTATAACGGTGCGGGCAACCCTGCCGAAGTGGAAGGAACTTGGTTCCGTTTAAGCGATAAACATTTAACAAGCGACGTGCTTATGCCTTACGGCTGGGGCGACGGCGGTGGCGGTACTACGCCTACAATGATTGAATGTATGCAATTTTTGGAAACGGGCGTAAAAGGTTGTGCGAAGACAAAACTTGCAACCGCGACGGAGTTTTTTGAAAAGTTGGATAGCAATCTTGCAGGCAAAACTTTACCCGAATGGGTTGGAGAATTGTATCTTGAATTTCACCGTGGTACGTACACTTCGATGGCGAAGAATAAGAAGAATAACCGAAAAGCGGAATTTGCGCTTTGGCGGAGTGAATGGGCAAGCGTACTATCCTCCCTTTTAATGCAAAAGGAATATCCAAAAATGGAGATAGACGCTTGTTTGAAATCCGTTCTTACGAATCAGTTCCACGATATTTTGCCTGGTTCTTCTATCAAGCAGGTGTATGACGAAACGGATAAAGACTACGCGGAAGTGTTCTCTGCGCTTGGCGATATTGAAAATAAGGCGTATCAAACGATTGTGGATAACTTGCAAGAAAGCGGAACGGTCGTATTCAATCCAAATTCGTTTGCAGGGAAAGGAACGGTTGTTTTGGACGGCGTAACGGTTGGTGTAGAAAATATTCCGTCCAAGGGTTATGCGCTTATAAAAGATTTTATCACGAGCAATTCAATTAGCGCAACGGAAAGAAGCCTTGAAAATGCATATTATGCCCTTAAAATCAACGAAAACGGAGAAATTGTATCTTTAATCGATAAGCGTGTAAACCGCGACATTACGGCAAAACAAGGCTTATTAAATAAGGTCGTTGCGTATGAAGATTTGCCGTTTGAGTTCGATAACTGGGAAATGAAAGATTACTATCAAGAAAAGCCGATTGCTGTTGGAAAAGCGGAAAACATTCGTGTTGTAAGCGATGGTGTTAGAAAGGGTTTGGCAATTCAGCGCAAGTTTTTTTCTTCGACTATCGAACAAACGATTTGGCTGTATGAAAACTTTGACAGAATTGATTTTGAAACGAGAGTGGACTGGCACGAAAAACATACCATTTTGCGTGCGGAATTTGAAACGGATATTTTGGCGGATAATGCCACCTACGAAATTCAATACGGTAGTGTAAAACGTCCGTCGAACGATAACACTTCTTGGGAACACGCGAAATTTGAAACTTGTGCGCATAAATACGTGGACGTGTCGGAATACGGCTACGGCGTAGCGCTTTTGAACGACTGTAAATACGGACATAGCGTTCGCGGTGGTAAGATAGGTTTGACACTGTTAAAATGCGGTACTTATCCCAATCCCGATGCCGACCAAGGCGAACATATCTTTACGTACTCGTTGATGCCTCATACGGGGGATTACCGTGATGCAGGTGTAATCGAACAAGCGTATTTGCTCAACAATCCTTTGGTTGCAGTAAACGGAAAGGGGGTAGGAAACTTGCCTGCCCGTTGGTCAATGATTTCGGTGGATAAGAAAAATATCGTTATCGAAGTGGTAAAACAAGCGGAAGACGGCAAAGGTATCGTTGTAAGAGCGTATGAAAGCGCAGGCGGACAAACGAGAGCGAAGTTTAACCTTGGGTTTAATACGAAAGCAGTTTACGAATGTAGCCTTATCGAAGATAAGCGTATAGAAATGCCGTGCAAAGATAATACAGTAGAATGTGTCTTTGCACCGTTTGAAATCAAAACGTTTTATTTTGTAAACTGAAAGCTAATCTCAAATTAAGGAGCAGATATGTTAGATAAGCATTTATTAGTGGTAACAAGACCTAAAGCGAACGAAAAAAATGTTTTGCTTTGGGGGAATTATAGAATAACCGTCTTACAAGATAGATTATTCCGTTTAGAATATAGTAGAAATAAGAAATTTCGCGATGAGGCAACGCAATCCGTTTGGTATCGTGATATGCCTGCGCAGATTTTTTCAACGGAAGAAAAAGACGGTAAACTTTATGTTAAAACGTCGGCTTGTGTTTTAGTTGTTGCCGCTCAAAGAAAGGATTGTCGCATTATATTAGGCGGTAAGGAAATAAAAATTGACAATACACAAAATTTAATGGGAACATATCGAACTCTTGACGAGTGTAACGGTAAGTATTATACGAGCAACGAAGAAAAACGGAAAATCGTATTGGGAACAGGGGTTTGCTCGCGTAAAGGTGTTGCTGTATTTAATGACGCTGATTCTTTGACGTTAGGGAAGGACGGCGCTTTATTGCCTGTTCGTGGCGATGGGGCGGATGAATACATTTTTGCTTACGGTAATGATTATAGGGGTGCTGTGCGCGCGCTTTATAAAATCACGGGCGAAGTTCCAATGATTCCGCGTTTTGCTCTTGGGAATTGGTGGAGTCGCTATCACGTATATACGGATAAAGAGTATTTGCGCGTTTTGAACTCTTTTGAAGAACAGGAAGTTCCTTTAACCGTTGCAACGATTGATATGGATTGGCATTATTCTGATTCCGCTGAAATAGATAGAATGTTTTCTGTCAGCGAAAGCGGGAAAAATACAATGGAATATGTCGGGTCGTCTAATATGGCTTGGACGGGATATACTTGGAATAAACGATTATTCCCCGACTATAAAGGATTTTTGCAAAAAATAAAAGAAAAAAACTTGAAAATCACATTGAATTTGCATCCCGCAGACGGTATTCGTTTTTGGGAAGAACAATATGAAGATATGGCAAAGGCAATGGAAATGAAACCGAGCGAACAAAAGCATATTGCGTTTGATATTGCAAATGATACGTTCGTGAATGCGTATTTCAAGATTTTACATAAGCCCTACGAGCAAGACGGTGTTGCTTTTTGGTGGATAGATTGGCAACAGGGTACAAATTCCAAGATGGAAGGATTAGACCCGTTATGGGCCTTGAATCATTATCATTATTTGGATAATGCGGTGAATCATAGTTCGCCGTTAATCTTATCAAGATATTGCGGAATTGGTTCTCACCGTTATCCGTTAGGCTTTTCAGGAGATACTTTTATTACTTGGGATACACTTCATTGGTTGCCCGAATTTACAGCGACGGCAAGTAATATCGGTTATACGTGGTGGAGTCACGATATAGGCGGACATTTCCGTGGCGAAAAAAACGACGAAATGTATTTAAGACATATTCAATTCGGGGTGTTTAGTCCCATAAATCGTTTGCATTGCGGTTGTGAGGCGGTTCAAACAAAAGAGCCTTGGGCGTATGGGAATGGCGCAGGTGAGTTAATTAAAAAATGGATGCGTTTCCGCCATAGCTTAATTCCATATTTATATTCAGCGGCATACCGTACGCATCGCGATGGTTTGGCTTTGGTAGAACCGTTGTATTATGAGTGGGATGATAATTTAGCATATCAATATAAAAACGAGTATCTTTTTGGTGGGGAGTTATTGGTTATTCCAGTCACACAAAAAGCAAAGCGAGATGGATTTGCACATATTAAAGCGTGGCTTCCCCAAGGGAAATGGACGGATATTTTTACAGGGGCAAAATATGATATTCCTGTGGGTGGGAAAGAACTTGTTATGTTCCGTGAAATGGAAAGTATTCCGGTTTTAATTAAGGAAGGGGGTATTTTGCCTTTATCTGTGCAAAAAGATAATAGTGTTTTTAACCCCTTGATTATGGAAATAGACGTATATGCGGGAAGTAATAAATTTATTTTGTATGAAGATGGCGCAGAAAAGAATGCAGACGGAGAATTATTTACGCATTTTGAAACACGAAGTTGCCAAGATGGTTCGTTCATTAAGCAAATGCTTGAAATAACAACGGAAGGCAAGTGGACAGTTGTTGGAAAAAAGAGGAAATTCTTGATACGCTTCAAAGATATTGAAGACGGGGAAATTTCCGTATTCGTCGATAATAAAGAAATAGATTGTCCAGAGGTTTTAACTGGATGTGTAGCGATTGATTTAGATATTGAAGCAAATAAAAAATATACGGTAAGCGTTGTATATAAGGCAAAAACGCAAATGGAAAGGGTGTTTGATTATGCTCTTAAAGTTTTGATTTGTGGACGCGATGAAACGCTTAAAAAAGGCGCATTATGGATGGAAATAATTAAGGCTACTACCATAGAAGAATATATACAAATCATTGATAAAACTACGCTTGTTAATTCTTCCATAAAAGAACGTTTGAAAGAAATAATATAGGGTTGATTTTGGTTGATGCTGTAATAAAAAATAATCAAAAAGGTGACTTAATGAAAAAATTATTCATTTTTATATTGAGTTTAATGATGTTGCTTTGCTGTTCTTGTGCATTGAAGGACGAGAATGATTCGAGTATTCCACCTGGTTTGGGGGACAGCAGCGTTGTTGAAGGCGGTTCAGGTTCAGACGATTCCTCAAACAGCGAGGAAGAAGACAAGACTTCAAGTGATTCGTCGGGAAGTTCATCGGGAAATTCGGAATCAAGCGATTCTAATTCCAATGCGGATAACTCTGATCAAAATGAAAGCAATAATTCGTCTAATAACGATAATGTTTCCGAAGATGATAAAGAACAAAACAAGGATTGGACGGGTATTCATTGAGGGGACTAAATGCAAATAGAAAAGTTATATTCCGAATATAAAGATTATATTTGGGGCGGAAAAAAATTAAAAACAAAATACGGCAAGCAAACGAATAAAACGCCGTGTGCGGAAAGTTGGGAATTGTCTTTTCATAAAGACGGTTTAACACGCCTTGCGAGCGGGAAAACGCTTGCGGAAAGTGCAACGGCATTGGATTTAGGGGAGAACGTAAATGTTTTCCCTTTCTTTCCCGTGCTTATCAAGTTTATTGACGCGAAACAAGCTTTATCTGTACAAGTACACCCGTCGGACGAATACGCATTGAAAAACGAAAACTCGTTTGGGAAAACGGAAATGTGGTATATCGTCGAAGCGGAGCAAGGCGCAGGGATATATCTTGGTTTTAACCACGATATAACCAAAGAGGAATACGAAACGGCAATCAAAGAAAAGCGATTGACCGAGCTTCTCAATTTTTATGAAGTAAAAGCAGGGGAATGTTATTTTATTCCGTCGGGAACGATACACGCCATCGGAAAAGGTTGTTTGATTTGCGAAATACAACAAAACAGTAATTTAACTTATCGAGTGTACGATTACGGTCGTAAAGATAAAAACGGCAACGAGCGTGAATTACATATAGAAAAGGCTTTGCAAGTAACGAAACTTACAAAGCACAAAAATGCGTCTTTAACGGGCGATACGCTTGGAGTGAGTAAATACTTTACCGTAAAGAAACTTTGCGTTAAAAACGAAGTTTTACGGGCAGATATCAAAACATTTCAATGTCTTACTTGTGTAAAAGGTCAAGGCGAAATAGACGGACAAACTATGCAGACGGGTGATAGTTTCTTCGTACCTGCAAACTTTGGGGAATATACGTTGAAAGGGGATATGGAAATTATTTTGACGGAAATCCGCAAATATTATATCGGTATCGATTTGGGTGGAACGTTTATCAAAGGCGGTATAGTAGACGACCTTGGGAATATTCTTATAAGCGACAAAGTACCTACTGAAAGTGAAAACGGGGCAGGCAGGGTTGCATTGAATATCGCAAACCTTTGCAAAACATTGCTTGAACGAGTTAATATGACGGCAAGTGATATTGTTGGTATAGGTATGGGCGTGCCAGGAATGATAGACAGCGCAAAAGGCGAAGTGGTGTATTCTAATAATCTTGGCTGGGAACATTTCTTTATATCGGACGAAGTGGAAAAGCAAACGGGTTTGCCTGTAAAGATAGCCAACGACGCAAACGTAGCAGCACTTGGCGAAACGAAATTCGGTTGCGGAAAGGCGTATAACAATACGGTAATGCTTACGCTTGGAACAGGTGTCGGCGGTGGTATTATCATTGACGGCAAATTGTTTGAAGGCAACCGTTCGGCTGGCGCAGAACTTGGACATTCCGTTATCGTTGCAGGTGGCGAACAATGTACTTGTGGAAGAAAGGGCTGTCTGGAAGCATACGCTTCGGCAACTGCGCTCATTCGGGATATCAAACGGGCTATGCTTGCGGATAATAATAGCAAAATGTGGGAGATTGGCTCACTTGATAACGTAACAGGCAAATCGGCGTTTGATTATAAGGATTGCGACCAATCAGCAAAAACCGTGGTGGATAGTTATATTGAAAAATTGGGCGTGGGTATAACGAATATTGCTAACGAATTCCGTCCCGAAGCGGTTATACTTGGCGGTGGCGTGTGTGCGCAAGGAGATAATTTAATTAAACCTTTGCAAGAATTCGTGAATAAAGAAATATTTGCGGGCGAGAAAGGTCCGCAAGTAAAAATACTTACGGCAACACTTGGGAATAGTGCGGGTTTGCTTGGTGCTGTAGCACTTTGGATGGAAGGATAGAAAAGGAAAAGGAAAAGAAATGAAAGAAATACGAAAGATAGCAATTATGACAGGTGGTGGTGATTGTTCGGGATTGAACCCTGTAATTCGTGCCGTAGTAAAAACTGCCATTATGAAATACGGCTTGAATGTGGTAGGTGTTCGTCATGGCTATCATGGCCTTTATCACGGCGATTTTATCAAGCTTGGGTTGGAAGACGTAGAAGAAATTATTACTCGTGGTGGAACAATTTTGTATAGCTCGAATAAGGATAATTTATTCCAATATCCCGTGAAAGACGAAAACGGAAACTTTGTCCGTGATGAAAACGGAAAACTCACCTACGAGGATGTTTCTGATGTTGCGGTAGACCATTTGAACGAGGCTGGTATCGATGCATTGTTCATTTTGGGGGGTGACGGCACGCTTACTTCTGGTAGAGATTTTGCAAGAAAAGGCGTGAATGTTGTTGCTATTCCTAAGACGATTGACAACGATTTAGCGTTCACTGATTATACTTTTGGCTTTGATACGGCAATCAGCGTAGCGACGGAGGGGTTGGACAGAATTCGTACAACGGGGATGTCCCACCACAGAATTATGGTTGTAGAAATCATGGGACGCGGTGCAGGTTGGATGACCTTACACGCCGGTATTGCAGGCGCAGCGGACGTTATCTTGATTCCTGAAATTCCTTACGATATTAATAAAGTTGCTGAGAAAATTAAGGCGGATAAAGCAAGCGGTAAAGAATTTTCTATTGTTGCCGTTTCAGAGGGGTCCAAATCCTTAGACGGCAAGCAAGTCGTTGCGAAAATTATCGAAGATAGCGCGGATTCCATTCGTTTAGGCGGTGTAGGCGCAGTTGTTGCTGATCAGCTTGAAAAAATCGTTGGTTCAGAAGCAAGAGCAACAACGCTTGGACATATTCAACGTGGTGGTATCCCTACGGCGCATGATAGAGTATTATCATCTCGTTATGGATATGCAGCGGTAGAACTTTGCATGAAGGGTGATTTTGGTAAAATGGTAACCTTGCAAGGTGATACTATGGGTGCGGTTTCGTTGGAAGACGTAATCGGGAAAAAAACAAAGAATGTAGAACCTAATGGCGAGCTTGTTACGATGGCCAGAGCTATGGGTATTTGCTTTGGTGATTAAAATATAGGAAAAAATACAAAGGATAGGTATATACTGATGCGTTGGGACAAAACCTGCGCTACGCTGCTTGTTAAGAGCAGCGAATACAAGTCAAGAATTATAGCGTAAGGGGAAAAACAAAAGATAGCTATAAAGCATCTATCGAACAGATAAAACTGTTCGGTAGGTGCTTTTTATTTTGCCCTATCGACAAACTTCTTCATAATTCAAGAAAAAGTACGATTATTCGTGCACCTCCGACAGCGAAATTCGACAAAACGAGTTTTAGCAAATGGAGGTAAATATGAAAAAAATTTTTTCAAAAAATAAAAAATATTTTTTACAATGGGACATTAGGTGTCCCATTAGAGCATTAAACTTCTCGCACAAGCCCTTCAAGGAGGAAAATCAATATGAAGGCGACGACTGAGAGAAGACAAGCATTAGTAAGGCTTTTGTGTGAGCGTCGCTATGAAACGATAGATAATCTTGCATTTGAGTTTTCTGTAAATAGACGTACAATACGTCGTGATATAGAGTTGTTATCTTTATCTTATCCCTTCTATACAACAAAGGGCACGGGTGGAGGAGTTCACGTGGTGGAAGGGTTTCGGCTCGGTATGAAGTATCTAACTGATAGTCAATGCGAACTCTTGGAAAGATTGTTGAAAACACAGGAAGGTAAGGATAAAGAAGTTTTACATAGTATTATCAAAACCTTCAAAAAGCCTGAGAAAAAAGGCAAGCAGTAACTCGCTATTATCGTTTTTATAAACGGTTCCGTTTATGAGAGCGTAATAGATATAAATCACAACTGAATAGCGTTGCATCAGGAAGGATACAGGCACGTTCGGATAGTGTGCGAAGACAAGAGCTCGCCCAACGTTTAATTGCGCGCATAGCGGCACCCTGCAAATTACTCGGTCAAAGAAAGGGCGAAGGAACTGGCCTTTTGTCAACGTGCAAATTTTTTAACAAAATCATTAAAGGAGGTATTTTTGCCAGGTGGATTATAGGCGATTAAATAAGTTTCTTCAATCACGTGTGAAAGTGGTTATAGTATATTATTTTAGAAAATAAGGTACGTGAAGTAGTAAAAATGAAATCAAAGAAAAGGAATTGCCTACAATTTTAAGTTTTGGATTTAGCGTTTGCAGAAAGCACGTATCTTTATTGAATTTATATAAGGAGGTGCAGGATGCTGAAACAAAAAAAGACAAAAGGGAAACCGAAAGTATTGTATTGGACGCTGATAGCGGTCATAATGGCGCTTATGGTGTGTATTCAGCCCACGTTTGCTGCGGAAGCAGAAACGATTTGGGACAGATTCTCTACGATTATGCGAGATTTCTATGGTAAAATCGTGGCGATTAGCACAATCGTGGCAGTCACAATGGCAGCAGTAGCGTTGGTAATAAGAATGGTTTCTCGAAACCAAAAAGCGGTAGACGAAGCTACGGCGTGGATAAAGCGTATCGTGATTACGTGGATAATCTTGAATTCGCTTGGGTTCATTGTAGCTTACTTACAACCGTTGATTACCGGCGGGAACTATGTCGGCTAAATCCGGGATAAGAGAAGGAGGTGATGCTTATTGAACTGGATTTTAGAGGGCATAGTGGACTGGGTGGCAAGAACGACAACCGATCTTATGGATGCCGTTTCAGGAATTTTTCTAAACGCACTCGGGACGGATATGCTTGCAATGGAATCCTATTTTCCGTTTGTTTCAACAGCGTTTACCGTTATGCAGTACATAGCTTGGACAATATTGTTCCTAATAACAGTATGGCAGTTATTCCGTTCATTTGGCGGACCGATTACAGAAGCAGAGAATCCTTGGAGCTTAATCCTTAGAAGCGCGTTATTCGCGGTATTGATTTGGTTTGCGAAACCAATCTTTTTATATGTATTGGAAATAGCAAAAGCTCCGTATACAGCACTAATGGATTTATCTAACGGCAGAGAAACGTTTACGTTTGTCGGGATAGAGAACGTGCTTAAAAATGGGTTAAAGAACTTCGTAAATACTTTATCGGTTGTAGGAGAAATACTTGTTTTAATCCTAATGCTGGCATTGGGTTGGAATTATTTCAAGCTCTTACTTGAAGTGGTAGAACGCTACGTCGTAGTCGGCGTCCTTTGTTATACGTCGCCGCTTGCATATTCAATGGGTGCCTCCAAAGCAACGGGACAGGTTTTCAAATCTTGGTGCAGAATGGTTGGCTCACAGCTCTTACTGCTTATTATGAACGTATGGTTTTTACGTGCGTTCAACAGTTCAGTAGGACATTATATGGCGAACGGTGGAACGTTATCAAATGGTAAAGGAAGTATCTTCCTTTGGTTATTTTGTGCAATCGCATTTTTGAAGACGGCACAACGTTTCGATTCCTACCTTGCGTCCATTGGCTTAAACGTAGCGCAAACGGGAAGTGGCTTAGGTTTTGAACTTCTTATGGCAGCGCGTGTAGTTACAGGTATGGGCGGTGGCTTTATGAAAGCAGGACAAGCCTTTGCCGGTGCTGGAGTATCTGGTGGAGCCGGTGGAGGATTTATGGCAGGACTTGCAAATAAGTTTAGCGGTAATTCCTACGTTCGTGATGCGGTAACGCAAGGCGGACAAAAGATGGGCATGGGCGGAAGTATTGGATTCTTTGGAAGAATGTTTGGCGGTATGGCAGCGAGAAACGGTGCAACGCTGAACGGGAATTCCATCGCATCTGTTGCAAGTAAAACCCCTAACGTATCAGGTAAAATCGGTGGAGATATAGCGGATAGAAGTTTAGGCAATTATATGCCACATCTAAAAGGGCAAAATTTGTCTGGAACTGAGATATCAGGCGGAAAAATTACCACGAACGCCATAGGTGCAGACGGTAAGCAAACGTCTTTAGGTTTATTTAATGCAGAACAATTTGATAAACCGCAAGGACCGCATTCTGTTGTATCTGCGTCGGATGGTTCTACGTGGTATCAAACGGCAAGTGGGGCAAATGCAGGACAGTTTTTCAATGCTCCTACGTTTAACGGCGGAGATGGTGAACAGGTTCAAGCAACGTTCCCTACAGCACAAGGCGGTACAACGCTTCGTACAATAGATAACGGAGTGATTGCTGCGACGACACCTAATGGGCAAAGTATGTGGTATAACAGCGCGTATTTTGAAGAACCAGACGCGCCACATTCTATTATTCAAACGGCAGACGGAGTGGATTGGTACGCAATGCAACCGCGCTCTGAAATCCCTGCCTTTGAAGAAGGTGTAAACGCAAATGATTTTAATCAGGCACAGTTTGAGAACTTTATGCCAAGTTATGACCAACCGATTACGTCAGTAGATAGTTCGGGAAGCGAACACGGGCATTTTGAGGTTCGTCACGAAGACGGGTCAGGAACAACGTTTTATGATGCGTCGCAATACACAACCCCGCGTTGGGATTATCAGGTGTATGAAGATGCAAACGGTAATTCGTGGTATGGTATTCAGGGAACGCCGAGCGTAGAAAGGCGACCTGTATATGAAGACGGGGAAGCTGTATATGGTGCGGACGGAAATGTGAAAACGGTATCCGTAGAAACAGTACGGTATAGTGGCACACCGTCAAGGTATGCAGAGCCGTCAAGACGGGATATGAGTAGTACTCAATCCCCAAGAAGAAAAAGAGACTAACGTAAGGAGGTAATATAAAGACAATGGCAAAAGAACCGACGAAGCAGCAGGTAGGGGAAGGCTCGGACAACTATGGACAAGCCGCCAGGGAAATGGCGAAGGCAACAAAGCAGGCGGGGAAAACCGTAGCAAAAGAAGCCGCAAAAAAAGCAACCGAAGCAACCGTAAACGCCGCTGCCTCGACGGTGAAAGCCGGCGTCGAAACTGGTAAAGCCGTTGCGGAAGTGGCGGCAGGAACAGCGGCTGGTGGGCCCTGGGGTGCGATTATATCAGCAGCGTGGGCATTAAGGCATACCTTATTTAAGATACTTGTTTGTGTCTGTATGTTTGTGCTTATCCTCATCATCACGATCGTATCCTTGCCAAGCATTGTATTTGGGGGTATTACAGGTCAAAATTCCTTCTTGGATTCTTATGACGATTTATCTGTATCCATCAATGACGCAATAAATGGGGCTTACGATTCCACACTTGAAAGAATAGTAGAGAGCCTTACAGGTTCTACTTTTGATTTAGCATTATCTCTTGCGAATATAGTAGATAATACCAAGGAAGCACAAGCATACGACGTATGCTATATTTTGGCATCGTATTGTGTATCAATGAATCAACAGAACACAAGCAAAAGCAATCTATTAGAGAAAATGAATAGTGTATCGGACAGAATGTTTCCTGTAAGCTATGAAGAGCGTACGTTAAAAAGACAGGTAGTAAGTCCTTTAGGGGAAATACTGTTTGAAACGATAGATTATTTAGTATGTACGATAGCTCCGTTTGACGACAGCGTGCTTTTAGATGCGTTTAATTTGGATTTAGACGCGGAGTATAGCTACGGTATAAGCAATCGTGAATATGTGGATTATTTGACGGATTCGCTTAGAAAAACGTTAGCAGAAGAAATGTAAGGGAGGAGAGTATGGAAGAAGAGAATAAATATTACGTGATTCCTGCGAATTATACAGACTCGGGGAAATGGCTTGGTGGATTGTTATCATTCCGAAACGCCGTGGAGACTGTAATTTTATTAGCAGGGTTAGGATATGTTGAAGGCGCATTGATACCGATGAGCGGTACGGTGCGGATTATCGTAATGGTTTTAACAATGCTCCCGTTGGTGCTTATTACAATGATGGGCATAGACGGAGACTCGTTATTTGAATACATAGGGCATATTTTTAGGTTTTTAAGCCGGAAAAGGAAACTACATTTTAAGAAGGAGATCAAGATAGATGAATAAGAAAAAGCAAGAAAGCGTGCAGGATTTTATTCCTATCAAAAATATCCGCGCTGGGATCGTCGAAACGATTGACGGGCGGTATCTTAAAATCCTTGAAATTGAGCCTATTAACTTTATGTTGCGTTCCGAAGACGAACAGTATAATATCATTACGACGTTTGCAAATTGGCTGAAAATTTCGCCTATACGCTTACAGTTTAAGAGTATTACTCGAAAAGCGGATTCGGATAGGCATATTGCAGTTTTACGGGAGGAACTATCCAAAGAGAAAAACCGCAAGTGTAAAGAGCTTGGGGAAGGATATATACAGCTCATCAAAGAGGTAGGCACGAAAGAAGCGTTGACAAGGCGTTTTTTTCTGATTTTTGAATACGAATCTCCGCATAGACTATACGACGATTTCTCTACGGCGTATAGCGCCCTAAAAGCGGTAGAGCAGAACGCAAGGGCTTACTTTTCGCTTTGCGGAAACACGATATTAGAGTATGAGGATGAAGACGAAGCAACAGCGGAAATGTTGTATATTTTCTTTAACAGGAAGTCGTGTGTAGACGAGCCGTTTGCGGATAGAGTAGAGAAAATAATTGTAGACGTAATGCAACGGGAGAATAAAACGATAGGTGTTGAACAAGTACCTGGTATCCCCATTTCGGCTTTTATCGCTCCGCGTGGGATAGATTTTACGCATAGCAGGTACGTGATTATGGATGGTATGTATTATAGCGTGCTATTCATAAAAGGAAACGGCTATCCAAGCGCCGTTCGGGCAGGCTGGATGTCGGCGCTCATCAATGCGGGGGAAGGTATTGACGTGGATATTCATTTACGGAAAGAAAACCGTAGCCGAATTATTGACAAGGTAGCCCAGCGTATCCGTTTGAACAGGACGAAGATTAAAGGAATGCAGGACACGAGTACGGATTATGAAGAATTATCCGATTCGATTAACGCTGGGTATTATATCAAGCGCGGTCTTGCAAGCAATAACGAAGACCTGTTTTATATGAGTATCTTTATTACGGTATCAGCAAAGACTTTAAAGGAACTTTTTTGGCGCAAGCAACAAATAACGGATATGTTGAAATCCATAGACGTGTATTTATCGGATTGTCGGTATCGTCAAGAGATGGCGCTGAAAACGGTAATGCCGTTTTTGCATATCGAGCCGTACTTAGAAAAAAAGGCTAAACGCAACGTTTTAACGAGTAGTGCGGCGTCGCTGTATATGTTCACGAGCTATGAAATGTCGGACGATAGCGGAGTATTGCTTGGCGTAAATCAACACAATAATTCTCTTTGTATCATAGACCTTTTCAATACCAAGAAGAACAAGAACGCAAATTTGAATATTATTGGGACAAGCGGTGCAGGGAAGACTTTTACAATGCAACTGCTTGCACTGCGGATGCGTATGCGCGGGGTACAAAACTATATTATAGCCCCGATTAAAGGACACGAGTTTATACGTGCGTGTAAGAAAATAGGTGGGACTTATATAAAGATAGCGCCTGGTTCACCGCATTGTATCAATGTAATGGAAATCCGTCATACGGTATCTCCTGAAACCGATTTAATCGAAGATTTAGGTGGGAGTAGCGGTTCGATTTTAGCAGGGAAAATTCAGCAACTAATGATATTCTTTTCCTTATTGATACCCGATTTATCCAATGAAGAAGAGCAGATTTTGGATGAAGCGCTTATCAAGACATATAAGCAATTCGGGATTACGCATAAGAACTCGTCTTTGTACGTGGATGCAAATGCGGCGCCTCTAAAGATGAAGCGAATGCCAATACTTGGCGACTTACATAAGAATTTGAAAGGGATAGAACGCGCGGAACGGATAGCGATTATATTAAGTAGATTCGTTACGGGTTCAGCGCAGTCATTCAACCGCCAAACAAACGTGGATTTATCGAATAAATACGTAGTGTTAGACCTATCTGAACTCAAGGGTAAGTTATTGCCTGTTGGAATGATGATAGCGCTGGATTACGTTTGGGATAATATCAAGGCGGATAGGATAAAGAAAAAGGCAGTATATATAGACGAAATATGGCAACTCATCGGCGCATCAAGTAATAGACTTGCCGCCGATTTTTGTTTGAATATATTTAAGACAATCCGTGGCTATGGCGGTGCTGCAATAGCGGCGACGCAGGATTTGTCGGACTTTTTTAGCTTGGAAGATGGGAAGTACGGACGAGCGATTATCAACAATAGCCAAAACAAGATTATTCTTAATCTTGAGCCTGACGAAGCGAAATACGTACAGGATATTTTGAAACTGACGAAAACGGAAGTAAGTGCCGTAACGCGGTTTGAACGCGGGGAAGCGTTAATATGTTCGAGTTCGAACAAAGTCCCCGTTTCCGTGAAAGCAAGCGCGGAAGAGAAAGAAATGATAACAACAGATCGGGCGGAGCTGGAAGAACTTTTTGCCCGAAAACAAAAGCAGTAAGGAGGTAAAACATTGCTTTTAGAAGACGAAAGATACTTACTCAAATGGTTGTCGCAATACGGTGCGATGACGAGAGCGCAAGCAATTAAAATGCTACGCAAACCCGAAGAAAAAACCGCTGAGAAAATCATACGGAATTTAGTTCGGGAACAGCGCATTGCCGAGCTTTGTAAAGGAGAAATTTTGGCAATGGACGAGCTGTGCAAGGTAAATAACAAGACGGTTATAGCGTTATGGGTAATGCTGCAATTTATTGATAAGGTAAACCCGTTAGACCATTATCCTGCAACGCATCCTGCACAGTTGTTTTTCTTGAAAGAGAATGTTGGATATGAAGTCGTGGTTTTATTTGAGGGGGAAGAAAGTTTAGCTATGCTACTTCCGCCAAGCGAAGTAAATAAATACATTATCGTCGTGGAGAACGTGGGAATGATAGCAAGAGTACCGTTACCAGACGCGCCGTGTGTATTTGCGATGCTGGAATATCAAGATAATGAAAAGCCGAACGTACGGTTCTATACGGAGGGAACGGAAGATGAGTGATAAATTTGAAAACACATTAAATCGTATCGAGCGCGAGCTTCCAAAACTACAAGAAGAGTGTCGATTTATTCGTCACTTTTATGCTTCGGGAAATAAAGAGCAAGCGTATTCGGAAGCGTTTCAGCTTGCGGCGATAGCAGAAAAAATGGTGCTGTTGACACGGACATTGCCGTGTTATACGGGCAACCCGAAAGCACCTTGGGATATCGAAGTATGCATTGAGAAGATTGTTCCCGTGGAGATAGGTTTTACGAAAGAGGGTTGGTTTTCTATTCGCATACCAAAGCTGTTGCCTAAAAAAGGGTTTGGCGGTGTAGACTATATTCGCGGTATTTTATGGCCCGCGCTTCGTAGATTTTTTGAAGGGAAACCGATGGTGCGCTATGAAAACTGTACGCTCATTTATCGGCACGTTTACGGACCGCAATACAATAAACGGTATATGCGCGACCATGACAATATTGAAACGTATATGATTTCGGATATGGTGGCTCTTTACGTTTTATATGATGACTGTCCGTATTTATGCAACAATTACGATTGTACAGCAGAAGGCGACATTGAAAGAACGGAGGTTTATGTGGTTCCTCAATCTGAATTTTTAGACTGGCTAAACCAAGAAAAAACAATGCCGAAAGAGGGGGTAAAACTGTATGAAACGAAGCTTTAGAGAGCCTAAGAACAGGTATAAAAATGGGGCAAAAAAAGATCGTCGAAAAATCAGCACCTTAAAAACTGCGCAAACGCTTGAAAATAAAGGAAAATTTCAAGGTGAAAACCGCCGAAAAAAGCCAGATATCCCACGCAACATGGCTCAGGTTCGCCTTTCGGGGAACTCCAAAGTTGATTAAAATCCGTGCAGGCAGTCTTATAGCAAAATTGCTTTACGTGCTAACCATTGCAGGCGAATTTCCTATGTCTTCTATATCGCTTTTGGGAAATTATCAAATGTATATGCGTCTTCTAGGTAAAACAACGAAGCCGTGTGAATATTTCAACTGTGAAACTAAGGAGCGATATACCACAACACTTCTTACAATCGTCGGCAAAGGCAGACAAAAATCTTTGCGATTTTTATCGGGGGCAGAACGAGTGCTTGAATGGCTGGGGCTTTTGGAGCTCTTTAACTCGTTACACGGGGAAATCCGTTATCATGGCGATTTGACGCACCGAGATAGATCGCATCGAATAGCGGAAGGATATCTAATGGCGTATATGTCAGGATTAGAAATTAATCCAATGGAAATGCCAAAGTTGCAACAAGAAAGCATTAGAAATTTATTTTTGGAAAAGCAATGCTTTTATGGTAGTAAGCAATTGAAAGGGCTTTCAAAGCTAGAGATGAAAAAGAACATCTACACAAGGATTAT
Organism: Eubacteriales bacterium; assembly: GCA_045124505.1. GTDB lineage: Bacteria > Bacillota > Clostridia > Oscillospirales > CAG-272 > RGIG7213. Next base: position 25,922 of record JBGVLZ010000029.1, on the reverse strand, counting down.
CGGTGCAGTCTTTGCTAATAAGAACGTGTATGCAGTCTATAATACCCGCAACCGAATAATGAAGTGGTGCGGTAAGGGTGAGAAAAAAGCCCTTGTCAATTTAGAAGAAATTTCAAGGATGAATGCAAACGTGCATCATATCAATTCCGCTATTCTCTTTGGTAAAGATATGAGAATCGCATTAGAAACGTTAAAGATAACGGATAACACGAAACGTTTGGAGCGTTGCTTTGACGGAATTTACTCGCAAATATATTTCGTTCCATTGGATGGAAATGGTGTTCGGCAATTTCGCTTGCTCATAATGGGGAATTGGCGAGAAGAACTTTTATCGTCGATATTTCCGGACGCAATGCGTTCTTACGATGAAGGCGGCTTTGAATATGACGCAAGTATAGAAAGAAAATATATCTTTACATTTTTTGACGGAAATATCGCAAGACTACAACGTTTTCGGTATGCGGCGCAAAGAATGGATGGAGAATACGAGGTGTTATGCTTCCCGTTCCAAGTAGAGCTTGTCAAGGGTTATTTGGGGGATTTAGCAAAAATAAAAACGGTAAATTTGGAGGTAATAGAAAATGCAATGGAAATAGGAGGTGAAGATTGAAAACAGATAAGAAACGGTTAATGATTGCAATCGTGGCAGGCGTGTTTACACTAATAGCAGTCTTGTATTTTAGCGGTGTATTCGGTCAAGTATTTACGAACTATACCGAATGGCTAAACAGCGACGGCATACTCGGGCAGGCAACGATAAAACGAGTGGATTGGAATCCGCTTGTATGTATTCCGTATGCGTTTACGGCAAACGGCTTAAAGAGCATGCTGTTAATCGTGGTAATCTCGGCAATCATTTTCGGGATTTATACTTTGTATGACCGTTTCGGGAGCAAGGACAAAGACCCTCGAGGATTTGGAAAAATCAAGGAAGGCACTTACGGCACGGCGTCTATGATGACGGAAAAGGAAATCAAAGAAAATTTGGAAATATCCACACCCGAAAAAGCAGAAGGGGTAATACTTGGCGAGCTGAACGGCAAAACCGTTTGTATGCCCAAGGATACAAGGCTCAATCGGCACATAGCGATTTTCGGTGCATCGGGAACGATGAAATCAAGAGCAATTATCCGAAATGCACTCTTCCAGGCCTTAAAAAATCAAGAGTCGGTCGTTATTACTGACCCTAAGGGTGAGTTGTATGCTGATACGGCTGAAATGTATCGACAGAACGGGTATGATGTCAAGGTATTTAATCTTACTAACCCTGAGCATAGCGATTCGTGGAACTGTATGGACGATTTAGGGAAAGACACGTTAATGAGCCAACTTTTAGCTAGCGTTATTATCGGGAATACGAGCAACGGCAAGGGAGACCATTTCTGGGATAACGGTGAGCAGAATCTACTTAAAGCATTAGTGTTGTATGTAAAGGATAAAAAGGAGCTAACGAATTCGCAACGGAATCTCTCGGAAGTATATAACTCATTTACGGTTCGTAGCATTGAAGACACTGGCGCTCTTATATTATCTTCCCCGGATTGTAAATCGGCGCGACAGCCGTATTGTTTGTTTAACCAAGCGAGTGATACGGTGAAATCAGGAATATTACTCGGACTGGGTACTCGTTTGCAGGTTTTGCAAAACAAGGAAGTACAAGTAATTACATCCAGATCGGATATTGATCTTGCCGCACCGGGACAAAGAAAGTGCGCTTACTATGTGATTATAAGCGATCAAGACACGACGCTTGCTTTTTTGTCTTCGCTATTCTTTTCATTCCTGTTTATTAAGCTGACTAGATATGCAGACTCGCAGCCTGATATGAAATGTAAAGTTCCTGTGAATCTTATTTTAGACGAGTTTAATAACATAGGTCGTATCGGTGGCGCAGCGGACGGTTCCGATTTTGCGAGAATGCTGAGCACTTGTCGTTCAAGAGATATTCGAGTAATGCTTGCAGTACAGAGCTTAGGGCAACTTCAAAACCGATATGCAGACAATTTATGGGCGGAAATCGTGGGGAACTGTGATATCCAGCTTATGCTTGGTTGTACGGATGAGGTGAGCGCGAAATACTTCTCGAATCGAAGCGGTGAAATGAGTGTGGAAGTAAGTAATACAATGACGACTAGAAGAACGATAGCGTTAGTGCAAATTATTCCGCAATACAGACAAATGGACGGGCAGGGTAAACGGAAACTATTGACACCGGACGAAGTGTTAAGATTGCCAAATAATCAAATGCTTTGTATCGTTCGTGGATGCAATATTTTAGTGCTTGGAAAAATGGATTACACGAAACACCCGTATGCAAAGAACATCGTTCGTACGTCGATAATGGACTATTCGCCAATCGCTCCGTCGGATAGTTTTAACGAAACGGAAACGATAGTTCTTGCAAAGGCGGAAGAGAAAGAAAAACCGAAACGGAAAAACAAGGTCAAGGAAATCTACGTTGACCTCCCGCTTGATTCGGTTTAAGGAGTGGGAGGTGATGCGTATAAGACAACAATCGTACTCGTCGGCAGAGGAGACCAGGAGCAAAACCAAAAAACGAAAGGGCAGGCGAATAAGTGTATTAACGCTTATCAATGTCCTTTTTCTTTTACTCGGAATCCTCTGCTGGACGGGAACGTATTTAAGAAATAAAGCTCTGAATGAGTATAGGCAGTGTTATAGCTATGAAATAGATGGCGATGTAATATGTTTGCGGTTGCACGACGGGGTAAAAGTAAACTTACGGTTTAGAAATACTAGCGTAATAATAGAAGACGCGTATCGTGTGTCCACGACGGAAGACCAAACGCAAGTAATACTATTTATTCAGTCGTATTTACAAGAAGACGGCAAGCACTTATCCCGAACTGTAACGGACTGTTTAGGCGAATACCGTTTGCACTGTAAACTATACGAGCAGGGATATAAAATAGAACATACCAAAGACGTGGATTTAGAATATGAGAAAGATCCGCGCTGGTACGTAGGGGTTAGCAGTCGATTACTCGGCTGGTCAGGAATTTAAAAAAGGAGAATTAGAAAAATGAACAAGAAAACCAACTATAAAAATCTTGTAGGTCGAAGTATTTTGTTTTGGGCGGTGGTAATAGCCTACGTCTTTTTGGCAGAGCTACTTATCTTTGCTTTTACCGGTAAGCCCATAGCAGAAACGTTATCAATGCCAAAGTACTGGATGATAGGCTTTAGTATCGGCGGTATCTTAATGGCAGGCTATTATTCAATCAAAGGAGTGTACGGATACATGAAATCGTATAACGAAGAACCGAAAGAGAAGCCGTTCTGGTTAGAAAGTAGACAACTCAAACGTCTTGGCTTTAAGATTACCGATTGGACTAAGGCGGGAGCTAACACTACTGGACACGTTATCGGCGTAGAAGAAATGTCAAAAGGTCCAAGCGGTATTGTATCAAACGCGAGAGTAACGGCAGTACTCGGCTGTTTAGAAGGCGCAGCTGCGAAAGCACACCTGGGCTTTAACTTAGATAAATGGCAATCGGATAAGACTAAACCGACTCTTTTCATCTTTGATACTCAAAAAGAGGTGCTTAATAACTACAACGTGAGTTTTGAAGAGGCGGGATATTCTCTAATCGATGTTGATTTTAATAACCCAGCATTTATCAATTATTGGAATCCGTTTACGGCACTACTTGAAAAGGTAGAGCCTATCAAAGAACTTACGAACGGCTTAGAAAATAAGGACGGGAAGTATCAAGGAGCAGGAGAAACTTTCCAAACCTATAAAGCAGCGCGCGAGCGTTTGCAAGTAATGCAATCGGAGCTTGTATGGCATATTCAAGCGTTGCTCGAAGCAATTCTTCCAAAATATGAAGGTGGAGAAGCAGAGGAAGACGCCAAAACGATTGTGCTTGGGATTATGATTGCATTCACGGAAGACTACGTAAACGGAAAAATGGAAAGGACACAGTTTAATATGTTTTCGCTTTTCAACGCTATGGAAAAAGGTGTGGCAGATACCGAACAACTTCGTAAATACTTGATATCTAAGCGCACGAAATACTCTCTTGCAAAAATGACGGTTAAAGACGTATTCGCTGACGTGAAAGCATTAAAGTCGGCAATGGATATCGTACATAACTATGTAAAAGAATTGGACGATGAGTTATTGCTTTTGAGCGTGAGCGGGGAGAATGTTTTTGAACAAAAGGCGACAGAACCGCGAGCAGTTTTCATTGCATTGTCTACGGAATCGGGGATTAAGGAACGGTTTTCTATGTTGTTCTTGAAGCAGGTATGTTTCAAAGAGCAAATGGACGCTAATGCAAAATTCCTTGTGAAAGATAACTTGCCTTTGGGATTATATGAGCAGTTCTTAATTGCGCTCAAAGATAAAAAGCTCGACGCAATTGTAGAACTGAATAATTTGAAAACGCTTCAAGAGCGCTATTCTGATTTAACGGCGGATATCACGGGTTGGTTTGATGAAAAAATTTGGTTCCACGGCAGTGGGAAAGAACTTGAGTATATCGAACTTTGTAAAGATAATACGTCTATACCCAGAACAAAGCTTGAAACTCCGATTGCTATGATTCAGCAACGTGTATTAGACAGGGCGAAAGATGAAGACGTGGTAGTGACGTCCATGAAAGGTCTCAAACCGATATTTACGTCTTTTGCACTTTATGATTATGGTGATGTAACTGAACCGAACTTAAAAAGAATCGGGCTGGAAGAAATAATGGATAAAGTGTATGATATTACTTCTTTTGAACGTGACTTTTAAAATTTTTTCTCTTTATTTCTATAAAGGAGGTGAGTCCAATGTGATAAGAAAATAGATAAAGATATGGCAGGTTTAAGGCATTTTTGACGCCGATACGACTCGGCTGATTCTCTTTATCCGTTTCAGATTAAAACGGAAATAATTAAAAATAATTGGAGATTTTAAATTTATGATGAATTTATTAGCAACAACCACCCTCGACGGAAGTTTGCAGGGTATCGTAACGAAACTTAACGACCTTATGGATTCCTTCTGGCTCTACATCGTCCTTGCAATGGCAGCTGCAGTCGTTGTATGGGGTGCATACATCGGTATCAGAATCGCTCTCGCGCATCGTAACGAAGACAAAATCAATGCACGCGGTATGGTCAAGAGCCTTATTATCGGCATTGTGATTATGTTCGTGATTGCTATGGGTGCACCTTTGCTTATCAACGGCTTGGCAGCTTGGGCAGGCACCGAAACGTCGGCAGCAGTAGCTTCCGCAGCGCTTATGGCGTAATAAAATTTTTAAAACGGCGAGGCGGTAGGTAGGTTTTACTTACCGCCTTATTTTTTTCAGTTGGAGGTATAAATGATAAAAATAAAGAAGAAAAGATGTCCTTTTACATCGTTGCTTTTATCTTTGCTTCTTTGCCTCGCGATGTTTATGCCTATATCGGTTATGAGCGCGAGTGCGGATGAGGCAGGAGAGGACGCTCCGCATTCCGTAGAGACAATAATAGAGAATACGACGTTTGTTGCCTTCAGGAAAAGCGATCTTACGTCAAAATACAAGTATTCGATTTTTGCTTGTTATTACGTGCCCGATTCCGTTTATGAAAGCACTTATACCTATGGGGTTGTTATTTTCCCCAAGGTTTATGGAGATAAGTACGGTTTGACAAGCGACTATTTACAAAAGGCCGAGGAACAAAACGTATTGATTATGGACATTGTTTCGCCCGGTCAATTAGTAGGTTCTAACGGTCGTATTTTTAAGTGTGGTATTGCCGAGATGATGGAACATAATTTATCAAGAGACTTTGCATTCATCTTCTATGCAAAAGATGCCGAGGGGAATATTGAATATACACCCGCACAATTTGCTATGTATAACACGTTAGACGCGAGAGATTTCACGGATGCCGAGCTTTTGGAAATGGTTGAAGGTAAGGTACAAACAGAAAATAGTTTCAGAACAATTTTAAATAAAATAACCGAACTTGTTGATGCAGTTTGGTATTACGTCATTCTCGCAATGGCGGGCATTGTGACGGTATGGGGAGGTTATATCGGTATTCGAGTAATTGTCGCAAAGAAAAATGACGAAAAAATCAATGCGCGGGGAATGCTGAAAAACCTTGTGATAGGAATAATCGTGATGTTTTCAATAGCTGTTGTCGTGCCTATGCTTATGAATGGATTAATGCATTGGGTTGCTTGGTAAAGGAGGGAGAAATGGAGCAATTAAAACAGAAAAAAACGAGCCCGTTTATGGGCTTTATCTTGATATTAATGATACTTTTATCTTCTATTTTCACGGTCGCTGCGCCAATAGGAGCAAGTGCTGAGGAAGTGGAAGAAAAGGTTTCCGTAGAAACGGTCGTAGAAAATATGACTTTTATAACGTTTAAAAAAGGTAAAAACGAAACAGATGGTCAATATATTTACGGATGTTTTTACATACCAGATACGGTATATGACGCATCTTTAGAATACGGTGTTATCGTGTTTCCAAGATGGTTTGCTGAACGTTACGGGATTACAGGGAATTATATAGAAGAGTATACGGCAATCGGTATGGAAGAATCGTTATCTATTATGACGGTTAAAAAGCCCGCGTCTACAAACGAAGGGAAAATTTTGAAGTGTGGGATTATCGAGATACCCGAGCAGGCTGGACATATTGAATTGGCGTATATCTTCTTTGCGAGAGACGCTGAAGGAAATATTGCGTACGCAACACCTCAGCACGCTGCATATGATACGTTGCTCGTGGAAGATTATACGAATGAGCAGATCGCGTTAATGATAGGACAACGAATCAAAACGGAAAACAGTTTCAAACAAATCGTTGCAAAATTAGAAGAGCTTATCGATTCGTTCTGGACGTATATCATTATGGCAGGCGTAGCCGTCGTTGTTGTATGGGGTGCGGTTATAGGCATCAGGATAGCCGTGGCAAGGAAAAGAGAGGAGCAAATCAATGCTAGGGATATGGTAAAAAGCCTGATTATTGGTATTATTGTTGTTTTTGTGATAGCAGTAGCTGCGCCTATGCTTATTAACGGTTTGTCTTCTTGGCTTGCTTGGTAGGAGGAATATGCTAATATTTTTTCAGGAAATTATATTGCAAATATTCCTTTGGGTGCTTAGAACTATAGACGGTTTTATGGATTTGTTTTCAGTCCTGACAGGTGTGAAATCTTTTGAATATCGAGGACAGGAAATGAATCTTGTTGAGGTTCTATTCGGCGATTCGATTGTTGGCAGAATATTTTGGTGTATGTTCATTCTTGCTATTGGTCTTTCCTGTGTGTTTGCGATTGTATCCTTAGCGAAAAATATGGTATCCAACCGACGTAGCGTATCAACTATACTGGGCAAGTTCTTCTTGGCGGTACTCGGTACGCTTGTAATGGTTTTGATTGTTTTATTGGGGATTTCCATCGTGGGCACGCTTTTACAGGTTTTAGCAAGGATATTTGAGATGGATATGACCGTCAACTTATCTGAAACCATTTTCAATGCATGCGTTGGGGATTGGCTGAGTGGATATAGCATAGCAGAGGTGGATATTCAAACGATAACGGTAAGGGACCTTTTGGGGGATTACGAACAAGTCGGTACGTTTGGTGATTATCCGGTGAATTGGAAATATAACGGGATGATAAACCCGGATACATTCCTTTATTTCCCGGCAATCATTATCGCGGGTATAGTAGGCGGTTCGCTTGTTGTAGCTGCCGTTCGTCTTGCAAAACGAGTATATGAACTGGCTTTTATGTACGTAACAATGCCGCTTTTTATGTCCACTTTACCGCTTGACGACGGCGCAAGATTCCGTTCTTGGAGTGAATCGTTTGTTAGTAAAATCATTATAGCCTACGGTACAGTAATCGCTGTCAATTTGTTCGCTTTAATTGTGCCTATAGCAACGCGTATTCAAATAGATGGCTTTTCATCTACGACAAACCATCTTTTCCAAATCGTAATGATGTTAGGCGGAACAATGGTTATTCCTGCAGGACAAGCCTTGTTTTCTCGTCTTTTTGCGGGCGATAAGTTTGTAGGCGGAAGTTCTGGTATTGCGTTGGTACGTTCTATTAAAAATGTCTTCCGCGAGAATCGGTATAGTGAACATCACGTTAGAAGAACGGATAAAGTGGATTTGCCGTATTACGAATCTAATAGATACGTAGGCGACGAAATAGAACGAGAACACGAAGGGTTAGGAGGATAATATGCGGATTATACCAAGAAAGATAAAGGTTAGAAATAACGTTTGGAAATGTTATTCAATGAAAGATATAATACTGGCGCTTATAATGTTCGCGATTATATTCGTATGTATAACTGCAAGCGTTTGGTGGCTTGCTATTGTTGTTGGGCTTATATCTCTTGTAATGCTTATGCCTACGGGCGATGGGATTTTCTATTCATACATAGCGGAAAACGTCCGTTTTTTGTTTTCTCGGAAACGGTTTGATGAGAACTCGAAGAAAGAAAAAGAGAAGATAGACGATAAACTGCATATCAAGGAAATAAAAGAAAACGGGTTGCTGGTGTATAAAAACGGGTATTACGGTCGCGTTATTCAAATCGGTCAGAAAAACTTCAAGATTGAAACGGAAATTCAGCAAGACATCGATATTGAGTATTTTGCAAATGCGTTGAAGTTATTGGAGGAAAATCAGTCAGCGGATATCGTTAAAATAGATAGACCTATGAAACTTGATAAATACTCGGAAGATCTGTTTACCCGTTTGAGCGTCGAGAAACAATCGGCAGGCACAAGCCGACAAAAGGATGCAAGGATAGGTATTTTACAAGAACGCTTGGATCGGGTAGACGATATCAACAATATCTATAAGCAATACGTTTCCCAATTCTATTTCGTCGTCTATGGACGAGGTGAGCAGGACTTGGAGAACACGGCAAGTAATATCTCATCCGAAATCAATAAATGCGGTTTGGCAACGCAAATTTTGGATAATCGGCAGGTTGCGGTTTTCTTGAAGTACTGTAATTTCAGGAACTTTGACGAACGCACGGTAGAAGATATACCCCAAGAAGAGCTTTTGGAATGGACGAAACCGAAATCGTTAGAGTTTAAGAGTAATCGCTATACGATAGACGGCATTGAAGCGTCGGTTATGGCGGTATCAGATTATCCGTTGCGCGTAAAAAACGCTTGGGGTGCAGGGATATTCAATATCCCGAATACGAAAGTGGTTTTGCATATGCAACCGGTTGATAAAACAAAAGCAATCCGGCGTATCGATAAATGTATCGGGGATATGGAAGTAAAACAAATCACAAGCGAGCAGGCGAGTGAAGCGAATACGGCACAAATCCACCGTAATACAATGAATGCGCTGCTGGATAGCTTGCAAGCAGAGAACGAATCCTTGCTAGACGTAACGCTTACGGTAACGGCTTATAACTATTTGGATAACCCGAATTATAAGCGTGTCGCTCGGCGTGCAATGCAAACAGGGAACTTTAAGACAACGTTGCTCTCAGGCTTACAAATGCAGGGTTTTGACTCGGCATGCGTATCACCTGAAACAAAGTTACCTAATTACGAGAACGGTATTAACAGTTCTTCTCTTGCAGCGGTTTTCCCGTTTGTAAGAAATAGTGTGATGGACGAAAACGGGTTTATGCTCGGTGAGAATATGGAAAACCGTTCGCCGTTGTTTTTGAATATCTGGAAGCGTGGGAGCTTGTATCAAAACTCCAACGCAATGGTGATCGGGCAATCGGGGAGTGGTAAGTCGTTTTTCTTGAAATCGCTTATCCTTAATGAATGGTCGAATAATACTCGAATCATTTTGGCTGATCCCGAGGCGGAGTATCTTTCGCTAGTCCGGAATTTGCAAGGCGAAAATATCGACGTCGGTAGCGCACAGAGCGGGAAGATTAATCCGTTCCATATCTATAATATTTTAACGGAAGACGGGACGGTTGCCGATCCGAAAACGACGTTCAATACACATTTAAAGGTATTGGAATCGTTTTTCAAGATAGTACTTGAAGGCGCGCAAAGCGATATTATCGAACTTGTCAATAACCTTGCGATTGAAACGTATAAACGGAAAGGTATTACGGATAAAAAAGATTGTACGAATCTTCCAGCCGAAGCGTTTCCGTTGTTCAAGGATTTGCTTGAAACCTTGTATTTGTATCGGGATAACGGACAAATGAAACACGTATCAAATCGTGAGTTTATGACGGCGGAGTTGTATTTGCAGAAATTTGTTACGGGCAGGTATTCGGACATTTGGAATTCGCCTTCAACGCTTGAAGTAGATAATAGCATTATCAATTTCTGTTTTCAGTCGTTGTTTGCGAATAAGAATAACGTTGTGGCCAATGCCCAGATGTTGCTTGTATTTCGATTTATTGAGCAGGAAATTATCAATACCCGTGAGGCGAATAGAAACGGTAAGAATATAAGAACGCTTGTTATTGTGGATGAAGCGCATTGCTTTATTGACGCCAAGTTCCCAATTGCGCTTGACTTCTTTTATACGATGAGTAAGCGTATCCGTAAATATAACGGCTCGTTTATACCGGCGACGCAAAATATTGCTGACTGGAATGCGAATGAAGAGTTGCGTAGTAAGACGAGCGCGATTATCAAGAACAGTCAATATATGTTCATTTTCAAGCTCTCGGCACCGGATATGAAAGACGTTTTGGATATCTACAAAGCAGGGGACGGTTTCAACGTTGATGAACAAAGAATGATACTTTCGGCGATTACTGGTCAAGCGTTCTTTGTCGGTTCATCTGAGCTTCGCACGAGAATACGTGTGACAACGGGTGAGTATATGCAAGGCTTATTTGACGATAGGAAACGGGGAGGTGAGAGCAATGAAAACAAAAAAGCGTCTTAATCTGATACTATTGAGCGCCTTGGTTGTAATGTGTTGCCTGTTTATTGCATTTGGTTTTACGATAAATAATCAAAAAACAGCAAGCGCGGAAACGACACCAAAATACGGCGTGCAATTTTCCTACGTGAACAATAAAATATTGAGCAATTTAGGGAACAATTCGACTACGAAATACCGTTCAGGGACAAACGTATCCAGTGCGTCGGTATTGGATAATGATGGTACGAATATGACGATGCGCGTTTATGCTTGGGGTAGTGATTATTCGGGCTCTGGGATATTAACAAACGGCGGTTGGATAGGTTCAAGTACGGTGAATATTTCATTTAGCTCTACGTATACCGACCACACGATAACCGTTACGAACGGCTCCGGTACTCAAATAAAGAAAGTAACGAAAACTACCTCTATTGAGCTTACAGGTTTAACGCACGGCACTACTTATAACGTAGAGTATTTAGGCTTTGGTATGGGTACTGGTTCGGCAACGTTAATGACAAGATATGAATTAACGGTAACTTTTAGTTTTAAGGTGGATTTACAAAATCCAACGATAACAGGTGCATCAACTACGCCGTATGACGTTATGAGTAATAAGGTCGTTACAATAAACGGCGTGGACACAGGCAGCGGTGTAAAGTATATCTATAAGAAGTATCCAGGCAATGATGAATTTAATGTACATACAGGTTCTTTAACCAAGATATATTTGGACGATAGACCTGGATTATATGAGTTTTATGCGGAAGATGCAGCTGGAAATACTTCGCCTATTTATTATGCGTATTATGATGCCACGTTGCCAGTAGGGAAGTTTTATAACCAAAACGATAATGAAATTACAACATCGTATTATAACGGAAGATTTCGATATAAAGCAACAGATGAAGGGTTTGGGATGAATTATCGACAGTATAAAACTCCTGGAACAACTACTTGGCAAACGTATTCGGAAAGCACTTGGATAAACCCTACAGATACAAATGGTATTTATACATTTCGAGCTGTGGATTTATTAGGTAATATTTCGGAGGAATCAACGCTGTATTTGGATACGGTAGCCCCTTCTGGAAAAGTATATGCAAACGGAGTGTTGTTAAGTAAAGATGGGAAAACTACGGCTTCGTCGTTGTATTACTCGGCAACAGACACGGGCGGGATTTCGACGTGTTATGTAAAACTACCGAATGCAGAAAGTTATGTAGAATATGTAAACGGCGCGTCACTAAATGAAAGTGGCTATTATTCTTTTTATTCTGTCGATTTAGCTGGGAATGAGTCAGAGGTTTATGAAGTGTTTATGGACCACGATGCACCGATACTGGAATGTAATGTAGGACAGTTTGGAGATACGATATCAACAGGTTTTAGTATATATAGTTACGATAAATTTGGGAATGCTAAATTGTATTATAAGAGTCCATCCGATACAGAGTTTTGTACAAGCGGGTCGGACGGGGTTGGGTTTACAGCTTATGCCAAAGATGGTAAGTATTATTTTTATGCGGAAGACGCAATGGGGAATAGGTCGGAAACGGTATGGATAGAGTTATCCATTCCGATGCCGACAGTGGAAATTGTCTCTTCAAATACGGAAAATAAAACATATATTACCTGGACTGGTGATTATCTTGTAAAAGTAAACGGCTCTGTATACACGAAAGAAACTTGGATAACTGCCGAAGGTGATTATGATGTTTACGTACTGGATAACGCAACAGGACGAAGTAAAACGTATTATTTTTCTATCCTTCATTGTTATCAGAAGATAGAAACCATTCCACCCACTTGTACGTCGCAAGGCTATACCTTATATGAGTGTAGTTCTTGTGACGACTATTATTATACGGATTTTGTTGAGGCGAAAGGGCATAACTATTCAACGACGCTACATCCCGCGAGTTGTACTGAACAAGGTTACACTGTTTACGTATGTACGGTTTGTAATTATACCTATACAGGCGACATAGTTCCTGCGTACGGACATAATTATTCTCATGACGTAATAGAGCCAACGTGTACGGCGCAAGGATATACGATCAATACTTGTAAGGTTTGTGGCTATAGTTATCGTAGCGACTACGTACCGTCGTTAGGGCATAATTATCTTACCGTTTCCTTTGACGCAACGTGCACGGAAAAAGGTGGGATTCATTATGAATGCGATCGGTGCGGAGATGAATACGTGGTTTATACGGCAAGTGCGCTAGGACATCATTATTATGAGGAACGGGTAGAACCGACTTGTGAGACGGATGGATATATAGAGCATATTTGTACCGAGTGTGATTATCGGTATAAATCAGATGAGCAAAGTGCTTTTGGACATACGCATTTAACATGGGTGAGCATAGCGGCGACCTGTCAAAAAGAAGGAAATCGTATTCATCAATGTGAAATTTGCGGGGAAAGATTTGTTTCTCAAATCCCGTGCTTAGAGCATAAATACGTTATTACGGATACCGAGGTAAATGGTTCTGTGGTACGGCATTATGATTGTAGCGAATGCGGATATTCACGTAGTGAAGATAAAGGAAATCAATATGAAGTGGTGACAAATTATATAGAATACCTTTACGAAGAATACTCACCGTATATGATATGGGTATTTTTATCCACTGCAGGCGTATGGAGTATAGCGATGGGGATTGCGGTTATCATAGCGTACCGTAATGAAGATAAAATAAAAGCCAACCAAATGATAAAGAACTACGTAATCGGTTTGGTGGTTATCTTTGGTATCTTGGTTGCAATGCCGTATTTGGTGAACGGTATCGCATACCTAATAACACATTAAAGGAAAGTGCTAAAAATAGCACTTTTTTATATTAAAAAAATTAAAGGAGGGTTAAAGATATGACCAAAAAAGAGAACCTGCCCGAAACGGGCGAGCAGTTGGCAGAGCCTGTTGAACAGGCAATCAGTGAAGATGTAGCAGTGGTAAAAACGGACGTGGAGGAACCGTATAAACCCGAAGAAATGGAAAGTAAAACAAGCAAACCCAAGAAAAAACCGTATGTTGCGCCGGTAATTGAAATCGTAGAAGAACCGAAGCAAAGCAAAGACGAAAAAACTGTTGAGGTTCAAGACAATGTTTTGAAAGGCGAAGAGAAAACGGAAGAATCGATTTTAACGGAAGATAACCCGAAAGAACAAAAGCGTGGCGGTAAACGTAGGGCGAGAAGCAGGGGTGGTCCCGCTGTTATGTCTATTGATGCGAGGCGGACCGTAGAAACGGACGCCGACAAAGCCAAGAACGATTTGATTGATTTAACGGAATCGTTGAAGTCGGATAAAATTATGACGGGTAAGGTACAAGGTGTAGAACGGGATTTTCAAGGACACGATAGCGTAGCGGTTTTGTATCACGGCGTATTTAAAATTGTAATCCCCGCAGAGGAAATGGTAGATAACCCCGAAGAGGTAGAAGACCGAACGTTGAACGAGTCTTATCACTATCTTGTGACGCGGCGTTTGGGTGCGGAAGTGGATTACGTTGTTAATCGGATTTTCTATGATGAAATGATTGCATTTGCGAGTCGTTTAGATGCTATGCAAATTAAAAGGAAACGTTTTTACCGTGGTGGAGAGGGTGCACTTGTGCATGAGGGTGTAAGAGCCGAGGCTCGAGTGGTTTCGGTTATCCGTGCGGGAATCTTTGTTGACGTGTTCGGGGTAGAAACTTTTATTCCGTTGAGAGAGCTGAGTTATCAACGTATTGGAAACGCAATGTATCAGTTTAATGCAGGTGATAGGGTTATTGTGAAGATTCTTTCTGTGGAGAATAAGGATTTGAACAATATCAAAATTCAAGCGTCCGTCAAGCAAGCCTCCATCAATCCGTATGATTTTGCGCTGAAAAAGTATAGCGTAGGAAACCGATACGTCGGGAAAGTGAGTATGGTAGACAAGAATGGTGTATTCGTTGCGTTGGATGGCGGAGTGGATTGTCTTTGCAGATTCCCTGCGCGTGGGAGACCGATGAAAGGCGCAAGAGCTACGGTGCAAATTCTCGGTATTGACGAGAAGAGCAATCGAATTTGGGGTATCATTACCCACGCATCGATGGCGTTATAATTGTCGAAAAGTTTCATTTTTATAGTTTTTAAAATCTAAAAAGGAGAGAAGACAGTAGATTGAAAGGAAGAAAGAAAAAGTTTTTAACGGCAGGGCTTTTTGCCTTATCATTTATGGCGTTGGGAGCAGGCGCACTTGGTAGTTTATCTACGGAAACAGCGTCGGCGCTTACCTATACGACTTCTAAATATTTGACGGTTGGTACAACCAACGACGGAGATAAAACCTCTAACGGTTGTCCGAGTAATTTTAAGATTTATATGTACAGTAGTTCTACAAGCGGTTCAAGCTCGCTTGGACAAGACGTGGTAACGAATTGGTCTATGTATCATTTTTACATTGACGCAAGCGATATTGACCATAAATCGTTTAAGTTATATAAAAACGGTTCCTTGTATACCAGCAAAAGCTTATCGGGAAGCGGAGATATGACGATGTATTCCGCAGCGTTATCGAGCGGTAATTATGAGTTAAAATATACAGGTGAAAAAGTAGGCTTCTTATGGATTACTACTACGTATACGTATAGTTACAGATTTATCGTTGACGTTGATTCGCCGAGTTATACCTTAAAAGCGGACGGAACAACGATTAGTAGCGGTAGCTATACCAATAAACAGGTTGTTTATACTGCATCGGATAATCGAAGTGTTTATCGGATTCGGTATAGGCGCCCTAATAACACGAGTTATTCCTATACTTATTCTAATTCGTATACGGTAAGCACGAGCGCGACGAACGGTTGGTATTACGTATATGCGGAAGACCATATTGGGAATACGAACTCGGAGGTGAGGTTTTATCTTGATACAGTTTTACCTATTGGGAGTGTGACGAACGCAAGCGGAGCAACGATTGCTAATGGTGGATATACGAATAGCGCTATCAAATACACGGCAACCGATTCGGGCAGCGGTGTATCGGGTTATCAGTATAAAAGCCCTAGTGCAACAAGTTGGAGTAGTTATACTTCTGGAACGGCGGTAACTGGAACGGGTTGGCATACATTCCGTTCGTATGATAGAGCTGGGAACTATTCAGCGGAATACAAGGTGTATTACGACACGAATGCGCCTAGTTATACCCTGTACGGCGGTACGACGGCAAAGAGTAGCGGTTCATATACGAATGCGGAATACGTTAAATACGTTGTTAGCGACAGTTCATCAGGACTTCAAAATTGTTACGTAAGGATGCCGAATACGTCGTACTATTCCAATTATGCAAGCGGTACACAACTCGCAACAGAAGGTTTATACTATTTCTATGCAGTAGATAAGAGCGGTAACTATACGTCAACTGTAAGTATTACGTTGGATAAAAGCAAGCCGACGGGTACCTTATATGCGGGCGGTTCTTCAGTCGCAAATGGAACGGCAACGAATGCTGCGTATATTAAATTTGCGCCGTATGATTTATATGGCATAGCGAATGCGTATGTAAAGAAACCTGGCGATAGCTCGTACGTGAGCTATACTGCTGGAACGCAGTTTACGGCAGAGGGCGTGTATAGTTTTTATTCGGTGGATAGAGCCGGCAACGTATCGGAAACTTACACAGTAACACTCGATAGAAAAATTCCAGCGGCGCAGTTGTATGTGGATGATAAGCCGATAAATAATAACGGTTATACAAACGGTGCGCATATCCGTTTTGAATGCGATGCGCCGATGTGCTATGTGATGACGCCTGATAAGAATACGTTCTCGGAATATATTTCTGGAATGGAATATTATAAGCCAGGGAAATACGTGTTCTACGGCGAAACGGAATCAGGCACGCGAACCGAATATTATACTATCGTTATTGATCGTACAGTTAAACCGTTGGAACTCTTAAACGTATTAGACGGTAAAACGGACGGTGATGTAGTGATTACTTGGGAGGATGGAAAACCTAATGTGTACGCACCCGTGGTTTCGGTAACAATTAACGGGAAACCCTATACGAAAGACCAAATCGTATATACAATGGACACGGGTAAATACAACGTGGTATGTACGGACGCAGCAGGGAACGTATGGGAAACCAGTTTTACTTCTTCAAAACATAACGTTTTAACGCAGACCTTCCAAAAAGAATATTACGAAGCGCATGATGTAAACGGTAATTATTATACGTTTGCAACCTATGAAAGCGCGTTTGCGTTTGCTGTCGCAAGAGAAATGACGTTTGTAAGAACGGGAGAGTGGCATAACACGTCATGGGATACAGGTATTGCTATGGACGGCGTAGATAGCGTGAATGCGGTTAACGGTACTTTTTATATTTATAAAAAGAGTGGCGTTCTTGATGAAGAAGTAGCGTATTTCACGAAAGCGCGTTTAGATGAGGTTATTGCTCAGTATGCGAAAGTGAATATCAATCACTACTATTATTGGGAAAAAGAGAATGCGCCGATTGCCGACGGCGAAAACCTGTTCAGCTATTCCGATACTAAGAAGGTGCTCGCAAATAGTATTACGCTTTGCGAGAATATCGGGTGTTTAGTGGACGGGGAAGAATATATCGGCACTGTTTACGAAGGAGAAGGCAAGCACGTATTGACCGTGTTTGACGAGTGGGGCAACACCTGTGATTATAGCGTAACCGTAGTACGTAGTGCTGCGGATATTCGTTATACTGTAGGTGAAGGTAGTAGTAATCTTGTTGTGTATGATAGAGTCTATCGTTTCAAGGAAGCAATTAGCGTGTTTATTGATGATGAAAACGACGAGTTTGCTATGTTCAGTATCTACAACGAATACGGGGACTTGATGGGGAACTATCATTTGAACGACGTTGTAGAATTAACGGAAAGTGGAAGATATAACGTTGTGGCTATTAATCATTTCGGGGAATCTAAAACCTTCCAATTAATTATTTCGCGCTTTGCGCCTGAAGCGTATTTTGAAGAGTTGGTCGAGGATAAAAAACTTGAATTAACTGTCTCAGAAAGCGTGGATAATGAATCGCATATACAAACGTTAGAAATCTATAAATCGCTTGATAATGGGGAAACTTGGACGCTTTTGAGTAAAGATGATTATGGTACGGTTATTACTACGGATTGTTTGAAATATTCATTCCGTACGAGCGGCTGTTATCGGGTGGTAATTACTGATGAGTTCCGTACGGGTATCGACGTAATTACCATAGAGGCGGATTATATCCAAGAAACTCCTAACGGCGAATTAATTGGCGTAGAAGACGGAGGATTTACGAATGGCTCGGTTTCGTTTGTTTGGAAAGACGAAGCCAAAGTTACGCTTTTTAAAGACGGTACTCTTATGGAATATAAATCAAAAGATAAGCTTACCGAAGACGGAGCATACGTGCTTATTTTTGAAAATTACGACGGCTTTATGGAAACGTATGAATTTGTAATCGATACGATGAGCCCTGAGCTTTTGGTGGAAGGTGTTAAGATGCAAGGAAAAACGCAAACGAACGTAACTGTACATTATACTGAAACCGAGTTTACCGCGAAACTTTATAAGGATGGCGAAGAAGTCGGGGATTACGTATCCGGCACGGAAATTACAGAGTCGGGTTCCTACGTTGTGCGAATTTCTGATAATGCAAATAATACTAGCGAAGTGAACTTTTCAATTGATAAAGTAGTGGATTATACCGTAAACGTTAACGATAAAGGGTTGGCGAATACCGTTACAATTACTGGAAATGAAGAGGTGTTTATCAGCATGACGAAAGGCGAGGCGGTTTTGGATTATGCATTAGGTACGGAACTCACTGAACCAGGAAAGTACAACGTAACGATCCAAGATTTGCTTGGCAATTCGGAAAGTTTTAGCTTCATTATTATCGAGCCGAAACAAAATGCATTTACGCACAATTTTGACGACGTGCCTGGTTTTGAAATGGTCGTTATGAATGGTGCGGAAAAACGTTTGAATTACGGCACGTTGGAACTCTTTGAAGAAGGGGTTCATGAAGTGGGCGTAATTATTAACGGAAAGACGTATTCTTTTACGGTTGAGATTGATGCAACGGCTCCTACGCTTACATTGAACGGCGTTGAAAACGGCGGTGTAACCAAGGAAAGTGTGACGATTACAGATATTTCCGAAACTGCTGATGTCAAGGTGTATTTGGATGGAAAGGAAATTTCTTATAAGCACGGTGATATCTTAAAGGCGGCTGGCAAATACAAGGTTGTTGCAACGGACGAGTGTGGCAATTTTAACGAGTATTCTTTTGAAATTGAGAAGACAATCAGCGGTGCGACCATTGCTTTGATTGCAATTGGCGGCGTTGCGCTTGTTGGTGGAATCGTGTTCTTTGTATTGAAAAAGAAGAAGGTTTTTTAAGGTCAAAAAAGCAAAAGTCAGTCTTGGAAACGGTGAAAAATCTCCAAGACTGACTTTGAGCAAAAAACCTTGAAAATAAAGGCTTTTTTACGATTTTTTTTGAAAAAATTACGAAAAAGTATTGACATATTTTTAGGTTTTTGCTATACTATAATCAAGCGAGGGTTAGGCGGACAGGCTCTCGGGTACAACTAACGGCGGACCCGTTACGGACGGCATTGCGACCGTCTCACAAGCCGCAAACCCTTATATAAAAATTTAAGCTGAAAGGCTGTAATATAGTACAGAGTCGATACTCGGGTGAGACTGAATTCCCGAAGACTTGTATTAGTTACGGCCTTTCGGCTTTTTTAATTTCAAAAAAAGGAGGGCGCAATGAAAAAGAATAAAAAGCAAAAACAAAAGATGATGAAATGTCCCTATTGTGGCGGAAACGTTGAGCTTCGCAGCGCGGAAGGAATTTATAAAGAAGACGCGCGTAAAACGATGTTGTTAGTGTGTCGAAAGTATCCTGTATGTGATGCATACGTTCGCGTCCTTCCGGGAACGAATAAACCGGTGGGCACGATGGCGAATGGTAAACTTAGGGCAATGCGGAATATGGCACATCGTTATTTTGATATGATCCATAAATCTGGCCTTATGACGAAAACCGAAGCGTATCAGTGGCTTGCCTATAAAGTATGCGCACCATTATCCCAAGCGCATATCGGGCTTATGGGCGAATATTACTGCCAGCAAGTCATTGACGAAAGTAAAAAACTTTTGATTAGTCGCGGAAAATTACGCGAGGAGAAAAGGGAAGCAGGTTGAAAAAATATAAATGGTTAATAATCCCCGTTTTCGTCGCAACGATGGTGCTTGTGTTGATGAAGACGGTATTTTTTATTGGATATGTCCCAACGGCTTCGATGGAACCGGCGTTAAAGAAAGGTAGTTTGATTTTTGGAACGAGAATCTTTGGTGATTTGGATGTGGGTGATATTATTGTATTCAAAAAAGACGGAACGGTTATGGTTAAGCGTATTGCTGCAACAGCAGGCGAAACTATTACGGTTGATGGGATTAGCTATACTGTACCAGAGGACAGTTATTTTGTGTTAGGGGACAACGAGAAAAACTCAATAGACTCAAGGTATTGGGATGAACCTTTTCTTGAAAAAACTAGCATTATAGCTAAGGGTTTTATATAGTCTAAATTTTATTGATGAATAATATAATAATTCAAAAGGAAAAGCAAGAGATGGAAAATATGTAGCTTATTAGGCTGCTATTGAATATACATAGCAATTACAACTGAATGCGTAAACAATAGCAGTCTTTATTGTAGAAGGAGATAGATGGTAAAGACAGAAAATGAATTGGGAACGCACAAAGGAAAAACGGAGGAAATTTGCTATGAATTAGATGGTTGCAAAGTGATTGTACATAGACAGTTTTGTGCTGAAGGGACAACTGTTTTGAGACAATTAATAGGTATGTTGCTTGATATGATGGAAGCAGAAAAGCTTACCTTAGCAACTTCGGATTGTGATGAGCCGATAGGCGAATAGGTATCTCAAATATTCAAAAGAGGGAGGCGAGAAATTTGATGAAAAGAAATTATCGCGTTGCAATTTATATGCGTTTGTCTAAGGATGACGGGAATGAAGAGAGTCAATCCATTCAAAGTCAAAGAGAGGTTTTAAGTGCATATGTGGAAAAACAAGGCTGGACGATTGTTGATGAATATGCGGACGATGGATACTCTGGGACAAATTTTGAGAGGCCTAATTTTAAGCGTCTAATAGAGGATATAGAGTTGGGTCGAATTGATTTGGTTATTACCAAAGACCTTTCCCGTCTTGGACGAAATTATATTCAAGTTGGATATTATACTGAGGAATATTTCCCGGAAAAAAACGTTAGATATATCGCATTAAATGATAACTACGATTCAGATGACGGGGACGGGGATGATTTTATTCCATTTCGAAATGTTATAAATGAATGGTATGCCAAGGATATATCTAAAAAAATTCGATTTACCCTTGATAGTAAGTCTAGAAACGGAGAACCAAGAAATACAGTTTTTCCGATCTTTGGATACGCATATAATGAGATATATGAAAGAGTTCCGG
This sequence comes from Eubacteriales bacterium, assembly GCA_045124505.1. Classification (GTDB taxonomy): domain Bacteria; phylum Bacillota; class Clostridia; order Oscillospirales; family CAG-272; genus RGIG7213. The sequence continues at coordinate 4,543 of JBGVLZ010000029.1, read as the reverse complement.
ATTCGGAAACGGCTCCTATTGTTCAGTTGATATATAAAAAATTTGTTGAGCTTGCCTCGACTAGTAAAGTCGCGGCATATTTAACTGAGCGCAAGATAAGGACTCCGCAATATTATAATGCAATAAAATATAATTATAATAAGAAAAAGGTTTTGGCCATGCCAGAAGAAAAATGGTGTGAGTGGAATAAATCAAAAGTAAGGGATATTCTGATTAGAGAAGAATATTTGGGCGTATATAAGACGGCGCAGACAAGATCAATTAGTTATAAAAATAAAAAGCGAATAGATAACAAAAATTGCTATATTTTTGAAAATAGATATGAACCTTTAATTGATCGTGAAACTTGGGAAATTGCGCAAAAGCTTATAAGGGTTACAAACGGTACATCTGTTCCTGTTATTGACAATAAGTTTTTAGGGTTGGTATATTGTGCAGATTGTGGATGTGCGATGCGTTTTGAGCGAAAGAATTATAAGGATAAACAAAGTACCGATTATAGATATTACTGTAAAAGTAAAACTTGTAAATTTACAAATTCCATTACAAAAAAGAGTCTAGAATCAACTTTAATGCTCGAATTATTAAAGTTAAAAGAAATCATTTTATCTAATGAAGTTGCATTTTTAGAGTTTGCTGCTTCATTTGATAAAAATGGACGTAATATCAAAACCGATATAGAACGAGATCTTAATAAAGCTATTGAAAAGAACGAAGAGATAGATCTATTTATTGAACAGTTGTTTGAGCAAAACGTAAAAGGAATTATTCCAATTTCAACTTTTAATATGATGATGGCTAAATATAGAAAGGAGAAAGAGGTATATGAAAGACAAATTAAGATTTTAACTAGAAGAAGAAATGATGAGATTGCGAATCCGCAAAATGAGATTAGGGCGCAAGATATTGTTAGGTATTTGAAAGAATCAGACGAAACTGCTTTATTAGAAGCAAATATTATTCAAAAGATAATTAAAAAGTTAATTATACGCACGCGTTTTATAAATAAATCCGTAAATAATCGTGTGGTTGAATTGACAATACAATACTTTAATTGCGATGAAATAATAAAGGGATTTATGGGGGATGAAAAGTAAAGCTATAATTTATGCAAGATTGTCACGTGAAGACGAAGAGAGATTTACTCGAAATAAATCCGAGTCTCGTAGTATTGAAAATCAAATTAAAGTTTTATCCGAATATGCAAAAGAGCGAGAAATGGAGATATACAAAATCTTTTATGACGACGGTGTTTCGGGCGGAACGTTTGATAGACCAGGTTTTAATAAAGTGTTAAATGAAATGAAAAAAGGCGCATTTAACATATTGTTATTAAAAGATTTTTCTCGATTGGGACGTGTAATGCACAGGGTCGGGGATTTGATTGAAAATATTTTCCCTCGTCATAATATAAGAGTTATATCGTTAGGTGACAATTATGATAGTGCGACATATTCTTCGGAAGTTCCAATTGTTCTTAAAAACTTTCTTAACGATTATTATTTAAGAGAAGTAAAAAAGAAAAATAGGCTGGCTAGAATACGTGCCGCAAATACAGTGCACCTAAATTATTACCCAAAGTTTGGCTATCGGTTTGATGAGGATAGAAAGCCTGTAATTGATCAAGTATCCGCTGGAATTGTTCGGAGAGTTTTTGACTTGATTGGAAATCAAGGATATACTCCGCAACGTGTTTCTAAATTGTTTAATGAAGAAAATGTACCAACTCGTTCGTATTATGCGACGGCAATTCTGAAATTAAAACCATTGCATAAAGAACCTGCTAGGGAATGGAATGCGGAAAAAGTATGGGAAATTGCTCGTGATTATGAATATTGTGGACATGCTATAAATTGGGGAAGACATAAAAAAGAAGAGCAAATATTGCTAAAAAATACACATCCTGCGATTATTGACGAAAATTTATTTATGCGCACACAAGAAAAAATTGAAAAACGTTCGAGGGTTAAAAATCGGTTAGACCATTTAGGGCGTATGCTTATTGATAGAGAATCAGGTAGGCATTTATTTTATTCGAAAAATATTGCAAAAACATTTGATAACTCATTTTATTTTTATCGAGTTGGAAGTATCCAACAATATATAATCAGTGCAAAAGTTTTGGAAGATGTTTTATATAAAGATTCGATTAAGATTATTGAGCTGGCAACAGGAGAACGTGAACAATTGTATAATATTTTCAAAGAAAAATTGTTTGGACGACAAGAATGTAATTTAGAAAAGTTGAAGAAACGATTAGATGAATTAAACGATGAATATGCGGAATTACTTGAAATGTATTTCTTAAAGAAAATTCCCGAACAAGTTTTTGCGACAAAAGCAGAGCAATTAAAAAATAAGATTAAACGTTCTGAATATAGTATTAATAATTATGGTGATATACAAACTCGGTTGAGTTTATATGAAATCAAGTTTAAAAAATTCCTTGAAGGGTTGAAAGACAAACCTGAAAATTGCTTAGAGGTTATTCGTGCGGCGATTGAAAAGGTCTATATTGATGAAGTGACGGATAAGAATAATTTTAAAATTACTATTGTTTACAAATTCGAAGAGGTATAGTTTTTGAAACCAATTTTAACATCCTAAATTTAAGATAAGAACTATCAAAAAACGACAGAACATTATCGTTATAATTCTATCCCATGATGTATAGTATATATCGTGGGATTTATTATTTTGGCTAAAAAATTGGAAACCCCACAACCTAATTGAAAGACTTGTCAATACCTATTTTTAAAGATTGAATGTTTGATTTTATAAGGAATTTGGTGGGTTCACCCCTAAACCTAATCGAAAGACAGGGACGGCTAGGGATTTTGAACATCATAAATATCATGATAAATTATATTTAATTTGGCATTTTATTAAGCATAACAGTATGTCAACCTATGAAAATTTAAAAGCGAATTATCCAGAAGTTTTAGTTGAAAATGAATTTAAGCAAGGACATATGGCTATGTCGTACTTAAAGTTTTCAAAAGAATTAGTGATTGAACTACTAGATGGGTGCGCCGAATTTTTTAAAGAATACTGTGACTGTGTTTATGGCGAGAAGTACGATGAAGCGCAATGGAACTATGTTAAGTATTTTGAAAAACCTGTTTATGACGAAATAGAAATGATAGAAAATCCTTTGGGATTAACTGTCTTTGATGAAATGGATTAAGGGGATAAAATGTTTACAAAAGTTAAAAATTCATTAAGTAAAATCAATTATAAACTGTTTTTGGCGTTGTTGGTGCTTGGGTTAGTGCCGACGATTTATACGACGGTTCGGGTGTTCTTTTTAGGACAACTCCCCGGCGAATATTCGTTTTCGATTGCAGGGCAATTATCGTGGGTAAATCTTTTATACGAAATTTTGAGCGAAGCAATCGTTTTGCCGTTATTCTTCTTTATCGGCAAGGTTTTAACCGACAAAAAAGAGTTTGTAAACCGTATGCGGACGGGCTTGCTTGTATCCGTCGGCGCGTACATGGTGCTGTCCTTTTTGATTATAGCCCTTGCAAAGCCGTTACTTTCTTTAATGGCAACGGATAAGGCGATTATCGATGCGTCGGCAACCTATATAAGAATCGAAAGCGTAGCGAGTATCTTTTCGCTTGCATTCAACTTTATTATGGTTGGTATGGTAACGCTTGGCAAAGAAAAATACGTTTACGCGCTTACGGCGGTAAAACTCGTTTTGTGTTTGCTCGTCGATACGTTTCTGGTTTCCACCTTGCCCGTGTCATTAAATCTTGGGGTAAACGGTATTGCGTTCTCGAATATAATCGTCAACGTAATTCTCGTCGCAACGGCGATTATCTTATTAAACAAAGAGGGGATTGCTCTTTTCAAGAAAGAAAAACTCTCTTTCGGTTGGATGAAAGACTTTGCGAAAGTCGGTGAAATATCGGGTTTGGAATCGTTCGTTAGAAATATCGCCTATATGCTTATGATTGCGCGTATGGTGAATATGGTAGGCGAGCAGGGAACGTATTGGGTGGCGAACAACTTTATTTGGGGTTGGTTATTGCTCCCCGTATTGCAACTTGGCGAACTTATCAAGCGTGAAACGGCAACGGACGAAAACGCGGTAAGAAACAACTCGCTTGGATATTTTGTTATCACGGCAGTGGTATGTGTTTTGTGGTGTATCACCATTCCGCTTTGGAAACCGTTTATGGCGCACGTTTTGAATTTTAGCGACGTGGACAAGCTGTTTGAACTTGTTATGGTCTTGCTTGGATTTTATATGCTTTACGCATTCCAAAACGTGTTTGATTCGACGTTCTATGGGCTCGGTAAAACGAATTATATGCTGTTTGAATCGGTGGTGACGAATACGCTTTATTACGGTGGAGCGTTTATTCTTTATCTCTGCGGAGTATGGACGCCGTCCCTTATCGGCATAGCTCTGCTGTTTGGTGTCGGCAATGCGTTCGATGCAATCGTATCACTCGTTGCGTATATATTCTTGCTTAAAAAGAAGAAAATCAATATTTTAAATATTGAATAATCCATATTCCGTTTCGGATTC
>JBGVLZ010000028.1:0-48580 GCA_045124505.1 Eubacteriales bacterium | reverse complement strand
CTCGGTTTTTGTTATCGCTGTATCTGCGTTTGCAGATATCAAGAGTAATGGTGAAAACAGAGTGATACAAAGAATTAATGATATTATTTTTTTCATAGCTTTAAGTCCTTTCCTTTCTTAACTGATTTTAAATGAACATTTGCAAAAGCGCTCACTGCTTGGATTTCTGTATAGACAATACTCTTTACAATTAAACTATATCATAATTTTTTTATGTTGTCAACAGATGTCGACAGATTTGCTTAAATTTGTGTTATTGAATAAATTTATATATCGCAATTTGTAAAAGTGTCACAAAAAAACGGCGGGAATATATTTCCCACCGTTTTAATATTCAAGATATTTTATTAATTATTCCGCATCAGCAAGTGCTGCTTTGATGGCAATAGCACATTCAACACGCTTTTTCTCAAGGTCGCAGGCTATTTCATAAGGCTCTTTTATATCCTTATGGAAATTGTAGTTATTCGCACAGCAACCGCCTCCGCAGAAATATCTCGCCCAACATTCCTTACACTTTTCGTTTGTAAGAATATTACACTCTGCAAAAGCTGATGATATTTCACCGTTGAATGTATCATCAAAGATATTACCGAGCTTCATTTCCGTATGCTCAACAAACTGGTGGCAAGGGTAAATGTCGCCATTCGGTGTCACTGCAACGTATTCCGCACCGCAGCCACAGCCCTTTGTGCGCTTATAAACGCAGGGACCTGCATCAAGATCGATCATAAAGTGGAAGAATGTAAAGCCACGGCCTTCCTTTTCACGCTTTATCATTTCATCTGCAAGCTTGTCATATTCCGCATAAATTGCGGGGAGATCCTCACGGCGGATAGCAAACTCACTTTCATCGGGCAGAACAACAGGCTCAACAGATATATTTGCAAAGCCCTCGTCAGCAAGACAAAGAACATCGTTTACAAAATCGAGGTTTCGTCTTGTGTAAGTGCCTCTTACATACCAATCCATCGTTCTGTCCTTCGTAAGCTTCTTATAAAGCGGAAGGATCTTGTCATACGTGCCCTTTCCGTTTGCAAGCGGGCGCATATAGTCATTTACCTCACGGCGTCCGTCAATGGAAAGCACGGCATTCGACATATGCTCGTTAATGAAAGCGATAGATTCATCATCAAGCAAAACACCGTTTGTAGTTATTGTGAAACGGAAATTTTTGCCGTATTCCTTTTCTTTTTCTCTGCCGTAAGCAACGAGCTTTTTGACAACGTCAAAGTTCAAAAGCGGCTCACCGCCGAAAAAGTCAAGCTCAAGATTCTTTATACCCTTTGATTTTTCAAGCAGAAAATCAATAGCACGGCATCCGCACTCATAGCTCATAAGACCTCTTGCACGCTTATAGTCGCCGCCGTCTGCAAAGCAATAACGGCATCTCATATTACAGTCATGCGAAATGTGAAGGCACATCGATTTTATGGGCGAAACACCGGGGGTATATTTAAGAGGCTTTGTTATGACAGGCTCTGAAAACAGTGTACCGTCATCACGAAGAGTGCAAAGCTCCTCATAAGCTTCTTTTACATCTTCCCTTGAAAAGCCGTCAAATTCGGGCACACCGTCAAAGCTTTCGGGAAGCCCGTCGGGGAATTTTTCAAGGATGGAATACGCAATATCGCTTAAAATATGGACAGCGCCGGATTCGCTGTCCAATGCCAATTTGTAACCGTTCTGGCAAAAAATATGTACCATTATTTGCTTTCTGTCTTGCTCTTATTTTCGCACTTCTGGTTAGCTACTGTGCAAGATGTCTTGCAAGCGGACTGGCAGGAAGCCTGGCATTCTCCGCAGCCTGCACCTGATGCGTTCTTTGCGTATGTTGTCTTGTTAAGTGTTTTTACGTTTTTCATTTTATTATATCCTTTCGGTTTTTATTTATTGTAACCGCCGGTATACCTGACGGCTTTTTTCTGCTTTATTCCTGTCGGTGCGGAGTTTTTTGGGGCTTTGCCCATACATACAACGCATGATGCGGCAATCGACACCAAGATACCTGAAAGAGGTATCAGAAGATTGATTTCATCACCCGGCATGCACACCGCCGACAGCAAAATAGTTAAAAGACAGTAAACACCGCCTGAAAAAAGACCGCATAAAAAGCCCATTTTTCCCGTCTTTTTTCCGCAAATAAATCCGCACAGGGCGCATCCTGCGAAAAATATAACCTTGCCGAGAAAGGCCATGCTCCTCGGATGCTCCGTCATCATGGCAAATCCGGTGCACAGCACCGCCAAGGCGGCGCATACAGCGTAAGAAACACCAAGGGATACAAGTCCGTTTTTCAGAATTTCGGTGACTGTTTTTCCGTTTTCACGGTCATTACTGCTCATTTTCCCCTCCGAAAATTTTTTATTTCAATTATATTCGGTGAGGAGTTTTTTTATGATTATTTTTCGGACGCCTTTACGTCAACACTCTTGACAGAGCCTTTAAGAATACGGATCCTTGTTCTGTCACGGGAGGATTCGATAAGCACTGTTTCGTCCTTTATGCTTACGATCTCGCCGATAATTCCGCCTATTGTCGTTATTTCATCGCCGACAGACAGCTCATCAAGCATTTTTGCAACTTCTTTTTCCTGCTTTTTCTGCGGACGGATTATAAAGAAGTAGAAAACAACGAACATCACAACGATAAGAACTATCGAGAAAAGTCCCGAACCTGTTCCGCCCGCTGCTGTAAGAAAATTGTTAAACATCGGTATACAACTCCAATTTCATATTTAAATAGCCTTTTTATTATACTATATAATCCCCTGCTTTGCAATATATTGATATGAAAAATAATGAATAAAATGTAAATTTATCATTTAGTGGACTCAGTTGACAAATAAAGGCTTATGGGGTATAATTACAAAAAACGAATGCGGAGGCACTTATGAAAACGCTTGTCGGAATTGACAGAGTCAAGGAAGAAAATATATATAAATATCTGAAGTCGGGACGAATCGGACTTATTTCAGCCGTGTCGGGTATATCATCCGATTACCGTTTCACGGTTGACATTATGAAGGAATCGTTCAATGTAACAGCGCTTTTCGCCCCTGAGCATGGAGTCTGGGGCGCACTCGGCCCCGGTGAGAAGGTTGACGGCGGTGTTGACAAATACACAGGTATACCAATGCACAGTCTTTACAAGGACTTGCTTGAAACTCCCGGAAAAGAGGCTGAGGGAGCCGATGCATCGGGTGCAATTGAAAGTGTCGATATCATCGTTTTCGATATGCAGGACGTCGGCTCACGGTATTTTACGTATGCTTCGACATTGTTCTGCGCCATGAAAACGTGCGCAAAGCTGAACAAGCCCCTCGTTTTGCTTGACAGACCGAACCCGATAAGCGGTAAAGTTGCCGGTAACTGCCTTGATATGAAATATTCCTCTTACATCGGCATGACATCTGTGCCGATCCGCCACGGAATGACACTTGGTGAGCTTGCAAGATTTTACAACGGTGAATATCATCTCGGCTGTGAGCTTCACGTAGTTGAGCTTCAGAATTGGCGCCGTGATATGTATTTTGAAGACACAGGTATGCCGTTCATAAAGCCAAGTCCGAATTTGCCGACAATGGATTCGATAGTTGCTTACAACGGCACATGTATGCTTTCGGGGACGAATGCATCGGAAGGACGCGGCACGACAACACCTTTTACAACAGTCGGCGCACCGTATATAGATCCGATAAAATTCACAAATGAGCTTAACTGCCTCGGTCTTGCGGGTGTTAAATTCTCCCCTGCACTCTTCATTCCCAAATTTTCCAAATACCCGGATGAGCTCGTTTGCGGTGCAAATCTTCATATTTATGACAGAAATACTTTTGATCCGATACGCCTCGGTGTGTCGCTCATACGCACACTGCAAAAAATGTACCCCGACGATTTTGCTTTCAGACAGCCTGCAAAGGAAGGCGCACATTATCATATCGACCTTTCCACGGGCAACACAGACGTGCGTGACGGTGTTATGACGGTTGACGAGATAATGGATAAATGGACAGCACAGGCTGAAAAGTTTGAAAGGGATAACGCTGAATATTTGCTTTACTGATTATGAAATGTATTATATTTGATCTTGACGGTACGCTCACCTGCTCAGGCGAGGGTATCATGAAAAGCGCTGTTGTAACATTTGAGCATTTTGGATTGACACCGCCCAACGAGGCTGAGCTTCTGACATTTGTCGGACCGCCCCTGCGTGACAGCTTTTTAAATCACGGAATAGACATAGCGCATATCGACGAGGCGATAAAGGTATACAGAAGCAGATACAACACCGTCGGAAAATTTGAAAATTACGTATACGACGGCATAGATACGCTTTTGAAAAATTTAAAAAATGACGGTTGCCGTCTGTTCGTTGCAACGGCAAAGCCTGAGGAAGTATCGGTTGAGATACTTGAATATTTCAGACTTGCCGAATATTTTGAGAAAATATGCGGTGCAAGCCCCGAAATGACAGAAAAAAAGGACATTATCAAAAAACTTCTTGATACCGTTAGCGATATAAAAAATCCCATAATGATCGGTGACACGATGACCGACATCAACGGAGCAAAAGCCAATAACATTCCCACCGTTGCTGTTTTGTGGGGTTACGGCAATAAAGACGAAATTACAAAATCGGCTTATAAAACAGCAAAAACAACAGACGAGCTTTATGAAATATTGAAAGGGGGCTGGCTCATTTAAGGAAATAACTCCCAAAATAAGTCGCCCCATGTATTTTTTTTGAATATTTATTCTGTAGGGGAGTGCAATGCACTCCCGCTTTTAGTATATTTATACATTTCGAGGCGGACGACCAATGGTCGCCCCTACAAAGTTTACCATATATTTCCTAAATGAGCCAACCCCTTGTCTGTTATTTGATAATATTTCCTATAAATTCCGAAAGCTTTTCGGAGTAGGCTTTGTGTGCATCAAGTGAAGGATGGAAGTCACCGCCGTCACCGTTTCTGTCAAGCTTAAAGAGATAAAGTCCCGCTTCTTCACCGCCCAAAGCTGTAAACTGCGCTTGCAGCCAGGAAGCTACAGCTTCATCGTTCATTGAATTGTATGTCCATACAACGGGAACGTCTTTTTTATACGATGCTCTGACATATTCGACAAGTGCTTTTACACCGTTTTTAAAATCCGTTTCGGATACACCGAGGGCTGAATCGTTTGTACCTAAGTTTATCACAACAACATTCGGCACACGGTCAAATGCATAATGCGCCGCACCTTTATAATATGAACGTGCGGAATAAAAATCTTTTGCATTGTACTTATATGCGCCCTTTACAAGTCCGATACCGCTGCAGCTTATAACGGAGCAATCAGCACCGAGCAATTCCGCAGTCATATAAGGAAACGCCTGCGTTGCATCCTGTCTTTGAGGTTTTCCCGCATTTACCGCTGTATTATCGCAAAGATTGCCGTAACCGGATACGATACTGTCACCGATAAATTCAATGTAAATTTCTTTATTTTCGGGCTTTTCGCTGAATATACAAGCGGTCTGCAGAACGTTGAATGTACACTGCGCCAGCGACGGCTCCGTTTGTTTTACAACACGCACGGTATGGAATCCGAATTCCGTAAATGTGGCAACTGTTATTTCATGTGTGCCTTTTGATATGAAAAAGCGTGAGGATGTACGTTCACCGTCAACGTAAACGGTAAAATAACACATTTCAGTGCAAGTTATTGAAATACGTACAGCGCCTTTCATATATCCGCAAAACTCAAATCCCGATGCGCTCATATCGCACACAACGCCTGTCCCCTCTGTATAGGTTCTGCCGAGAAATTTCACCTTATCGGTAATGTCAGCAAAATTATGTCTTTGCACCATAAAGTTTTTGGGTTCTTCCACTATTTCGGGCTCTGTTTCGGCATTTGTCAAAGCTTCCGTTTCAGCCTCTGTCACCTCTTCCGATCCTTCATCCGTTTGTGTAGGTGCTTCAGTGTCTTCAGACACCGTAAGAGAATCTGCGGCAGTGCCGTTTGTTGTATCTTCACCCGTACCGCAGGCAAAGAGCGATGCGGATGTTATCAAAGCAAGCAATAAGGCAATCGTTTTTTTCATATATTACACCTTTCGTTTTTTCGTATTTTATCACGATAATGCTCGTAAGTCAACCCCTCGAAGCATTTTCCGTTTTCTTTATAAAATATTCTGAAATTATATTGACAAAAAAACAAAACTGTGATAAACTATACCTTGCGTTAATATTTCGGGGTGTGGCTCAGTTTGGGGAGAAACGGCGCACGCTGCCTGTGGCAGATGAAGTAAGCCGTTTTGAGTGGCAGCAACTCGGTGATTGCCGAGGAGTTTACGACGAAAGCAGAGCCGATAGTTGCAACAGGAAGAGTGCGTAAGCGCTCGCAAAGCAGAAATTATTTATTAAAACAGCAAATTTACAATTTAATATCTCGGGGTGTGGCTCAGTTTGGGGAAAAACACCTTGCGCCGCCTGTGGCGGATAAAGCAAGGCGTTTTGAGTGGCAGCAACTCGGTGATTGCCGAGTGAGCGTGCGAAACGAGAGCAGAGCCGATAGTTGCAACAGGAAGAGTGCGTAAGCGCTCGCAAATCAAAATCAATTACATAAAACAACAAGTCTTAAAATTTCATATTTCGGGGTGTGGCTCAGTTTGGTAGAGCGCTTGGTTCGGGACCAAGAGGTCGCGTGTTCGAATCCCGTCACTCCGACCACATGAAAATAATCCGAACATTCTCTTACTTGTAGAAGCGTTCGGATTATTTGTTTTATTTGAGTATCCCAACTTTAATAGTAAGAAATGAAAATAGCCTCCGACAAGGATTTCCCCTATCGGAGGCTTAACTATTAGATTTGTTCAGCGTTTTTTTCGAGATCAGCAATTATCTTCTTAAATCTTTCTTCGTTTCTCACAAGATCAAATCTGTTGTCCTCTAATGCTTTCAATCTGAGATTACAAGCATTCCCCTTATAATTTTTAGAAGTATTTGCTTTTGTATGCTTCATACGATTTACCATTGGTGCTGTGTAATTCATATCTTTTAGATTTGTCTCGATAATTGCATATCGACAGCTTTCTTCAAGCGCTTTCAGAGTGTTCTCTACATCCTTCAGTTCTGCATACTCAAGAGCTATATGACGGTAGTAATAGGATATATCAAAAGCATAAAAACCAACATTATCATCTGAAAACAATCGATTAAGAATATCAATTGCAAAGGTATAGGCTTCAATAGCTTCTTGGTGTGAAAAGTTTGTTTTTGAAATCATACTTGATGCCGTCATCGCAGCTGTATGGATCAAAGACATCATATAACTTTGACAAGCCTTAACGCCTTCTTCTCCGTCGAGAATCGTAGTTCTAAGATCCTCCCTTGTTATATGAAATGTTCCACTCATATCGGCATAATATAGCGCTTTTTCTTTATCTATATTATCATAAGTGTAGCACAAACACTGTACAGCACTTTCTCTTTGACGAGTGTCCGTAGATCTCTGCAAAAGCTCCTCACCAAGAGCAATGATGCGCTCTGCTTCAGCTTTAGGGCAAGGATACACCGCATCTCTATTGATGGCATGCATAAGACCTTCGATAACACGGCAATCCTTCGGAAATTCGGAATATGCCTTTTCCCAGATTTCAAGGTTCTTTTGATTTTCACCGTTTTGACAGTAAATTTTACTTTGCCGCTGATATTCACAAATCGCTTCTTCTACTCTTACTTGATCTGCGCAAAGCAATTCATCAACAGTCACATCAAAATAAAAAGCGATTTTGGGTAACAAAGTAATATCCGGAAAACCTTCACCTCGCTCCCACTTTCCTACAGATTGAGGTGTAATTCCGAGATGGTTGGCGAGGGCTTCTTGGGTAATATTTTTCTGCTGTCTCAATGAGCGTAATTTTTCTTTCAAATTAATTTCCATAAATTCAATCCACCTTTATTTAGATTGATAAGCGCTTATCTTGACTATAGCAAAGTTTATTTACGGGCGGATTTTACAACTTTTGGTTGTGCACACTAAAAGCCTCGGCAAGGAAACTCCCTGCCGAGGCTTTCTCGATCATACTAAATTACGCCGCGCCCGCTTTCTTCTTTGCTTTTTCTTCCTTCTCCAACCGTTCTTTTTCCTCATATTCCTCGCGCCACTTTGGAAATTTCGCCATTTCTTCCTCATTATCGAAAAACTCGGTTATGATCGGTGCATACATACGCACGATCTTCAAAATTTCGTGCTCGGGGACTTGGGAGCGACAGCGATATCCGCCCACCTTGTTGTCAAGGTAAAACCGCGCCATAAATAAAAACCATTTTCATCTGTTTATCTTTCCCAACAGATCATCCCCTTTCCTCATCGTCACGGCGGCGACCTATATCTCGTCTGTGTTCTTCAAGCATCCGCACAATTGCATCCTCCATCTGTTTGGTGCTATAATTGGGAGGAAAGAAACGGGCGATTCTCTCGTAGCTGAATTTGACCGTCTCTTTCTGATTAGCTTTCGGCTTTGCCATGATATCCTCAATGGTATCAGCCGTCAGCTTGCCCTCGCCGAGCAACCTTCTGAATCTCACCGTCTGCGCATAGGACGGCGCGGCTTCATCTCTCTCAAAGATCTCCACAACCTTGTCCTGCAATTCGTGCGGCAGATAGGAAAGCTCCACGGCGGGGGTAAACGCGATTCGTCCGCTGTCTACAATATCCATCAGCGGCTTGATAAGATTAGTCAAGCGAATATAGCGGAAGACTTGGTCGCGGCTCTCGTTGGTTGCCTTACCGATCTCGGTAGCGGCATCCCACTTTGTCGCAGGTTGCGACGAAGTTTGTCCGTATCGTTGACCTTGGCGGTTCAGCACCTCCATCTTTGCCTTGTACGCGTAGGCTTTCTCCGAGGGCAACAAATGCTCTCTGTGCAGATTGGAATCGATCATACAAAGTGTTGCTTCATCGGGATCAAGGTCACGGACGATAACGGGTATGGTCTCCACGCCAAGCTTCTGACAAGCGGCATAGCGGCGGTGTCCCGACACGATCTCATAACCTCCTCCGCGCCTTGGTGTCACGATAAGCGGATTGAGGACTCCGTTCATACGGATGCTTTCCACAAGCTGTTCCATTTCTTCATCGTCGCGGACTTGGAAGGGCTGTTCTGCCCTCGGGTGTACGTTGCGTAATAAATAATACTGCGTGGTTTCGGTAATCTGTTCTTTTAATTTCTTATACATGTTATCTCTCCTGTTCTTTGTGTTTTTGTTTGGTTCTATCCGGCACCAGACGCTCCTCGCAAGCCTTTTCGGCGGCTATGGCTTTGGCAAGTCTTATCGAATCGGATAAAATATCGCCCGCAAGGTTCATCTCCCTGCGGACGTTGGTCATTTTCTTTGTGATCGCGCTTCGCTCTGTGCTGTTTTTCTGTTTCTCGTCGGGATCGGTAAGGCGGCGTCTGCGATTGTCAACCGCCTTTTTCTTGCGCTCCAAGTTTTGAAGTTCAGCTTTTCGCTTGTCACGGAATGCGGTCACGTCCTCTGTTGTGTGAAGGTCATACCAACTCATAAGGCGAATCTCACGGCAATAGCGGTCATTGTTGATTGCTTCCTGCGCAAAATACGGTGATGCACTCTCATATTTAGGCGGCATCCTCTGCTCCTTGGTGAATGGGTCATCATACGGAATCCCCATCAACTCAAAGAAGATCATAAACAGTATCTCGATAGTGGAATACCGTTCCAGTGCCTTCATCTGCTTTTCAAGCTCGCAAGCTACACGCCTTTGCGGTTTACGGATATACGGCACGGGCTCCTTGTGGAGATTATCTCGGATTCGTCTCTCGATGGCTTCAAGTGTATAATTCGCACCCAAGCTGTCAATGCGCACGTTTGCTCCATCCCTCGATGATAACCGAGAGGTGCTTATATTTGCTGTCTCGTACAACAACGTAGCCGAGGTATTCCAAGGCTTGCAAGAAATATTTGAAGCTGATATTGCTCCGTATAGCACGGTCGATATCGTAGCGCAGGATGGAAGCGTGGGTGACCTTGCCTTGCTTTTCCGCGATCCATATTTGCCTCGGGACTTTCTTGGGCATTGGATTTTTAATAATGGATAATTGATGCTGACGGCATAGCTCGTCCGAAACTCGGCGCAAATATCGATAACTGCCTTTCTGCCAGCGGTACTTCTTGCCGTCCTTGAAGGATACGCTGTTGATCACAAAATGGTTGTGCAGCGCCGACGAGCCCTTGACGTGGGTTGCCACGATGACCTCAAAGCGGTCGCCCCACATTCGCTTGGCTGTCAGCACACCGATCTTGTGACATTCCTCGGGAGTTAGCTCTCCCGGCTTGAAGCTCTGATATCCGTGATATCCGACGATGCGCCTCGCTTGCCGTATCGCTCCTTGGTTGCCGTCATACGCTCAAAAGCGAAATGGGGCGAGCAGTTTAGCCCCGTAACGTAATACTGCTTTTCGGTCTTGTCGTTATCGGCGGCATAGGTCAGCACGTTCGTAAGATCATAATCGGGATTGGCGGTCTTGTTGGGGTCTTTGACGTAAGCCACTACGTCGCGTATCGTTCCTCTCACTGCCCATAGCGATGTTGTTGCCATCAGCTCTCACCGTCCTTCACCTTGTACTTGGAACGGATAAAGGAGTGAAGCTCATATCCAACGTTCTCTGCATCGAGTGCCTTTTCCAGCCGACCAATGCAGTTGTAGCAAGTTCCCGCCGCCTGCGAAAGACGATTCTCGATCAAGGAGCGGATATACGCAGACATATCTCCGCCGCACTGCTCCGCCTCACGCTGCAGCTTGGCTTTCAGATTCGCGTCCATTTTGACCGTGACGTGCTCGGTCATTTTTTCTGTTTTGCTCATTTGTTTGTCCTTTCTTTTGTAGTGGGTATTAGGGATACGTCCCTAAAGAAAAAGCAACCCAACAAGGTTGCTTGGCTGCGACGTTTGCTGTTTTTGCCTTGGCAAAACGACGGTGTTTAGCCGTCGAAGCAAACTCGACGCATTCGGGCGTTAGCACGAATGCTATGCTCGTTAAAGTATCGGACATCGTCCGCCACTTCTCTTAACTGGTGTCCATTGGATCACGTCCTTTCGTTGTTTTTATGTATGAACACTAACACAAGCAATACTTGATATGCTAAACAACGAATTGATAATTGCTTTTTGACAAATATATGCTATAATATAATTACACCGGTGATAAACTTTTTGGAGGTACAATATGAACATTAAAATAGGTGCGATTATCAAAAAACTTCGCGCAGAAAATAATATCACACAAGACACTCTTGCCAATGCCATAGGGGTGACCCCTCAAGCTATATCTCGCTGGGAGTCTGAAGGCGGCTATCCCGATATTGAACTCCTGCCTGCACTGGCTGATTTTTTCTCGGTAAGCACGGATGAACTTCTTGGATACAAGTTATCGGAACGAGAACAAGAACTTATCATTATCAAGAAGGAGCTGGAACGCCTTGCTGAGGTTGGTTCTATTGAAGAGCGAGTAGCTTATGCAAGAAATGCTTTTGCACATTATCCGAACGATTATGAGATTCGAGATCATCTTGCGGTGTGCCTGTATTTTGTATGGGAGGAAACGCACGACGAGGCGCTTTTCAAGGAGATCGAATCGTTGCTTGGATCGGTAGCCAACGAATGTAACGATGAGAATACACGATACGACGCTATCAATACTCTTATTACACTGTATGGCGAAGTCAAACAGTCTGAAAAAGCAAAAGAATGGGTGAATCGTTTAACACCTATGAAATACCGTCGCGAAACGGCTCTTTCGGGCGGAATTGGTGACGGAAAGACCAAATTTTATATTCAAGATGAAATTGATAAGCTGACTGACGCTCTTGGTCTTGCTATTCGAAATCTTGTAATGAACGAGGATATTCCCAATGATCCCACTACATGGGACAGTAAAATAGAAATGCTCCGTGTTTCTAATCAACTGTACTTCATGATCTATGGCGATGATCTAATGTTCCATCATAACCGGATATCCTTTAATCATTGGGTGATCTCCACTTACCAAATGTCGCTTGGCAAAACCGAGGATGCTATGGAATCTCTTGAAAAAATGTGCGATCATGCCGTATCTTACGATATATCTTATCAGAATGATCACGGCAAGCATTTCACTTCCTTCTTGGTTGATACTCAAGTCTATCCCGAGAAAAACAGAGATTTCCATGAACTCACAGAACATACTCATTGCTACTATATGCTGGATCGCTTACAGCATGGTCGCTATGACGGTATTCGTCAAGATCCTCGTTTTATTTCCATTGTTGAAAGATTAAATCAATACGCTAAATGATTTATCTTCGTCCCGCGCATAATTATGGGAGCAGTATTCATTTTACCGTGTGGACATTTTGTCCACGCGGAGTGGTATGGGTCATTTTGACCCATACCACTTTCTTTTGTTAAAGTGGTGCGGTTGATTTTCAACCAGACCACATCAAGGGGCGAATTTCGCCCGATGAAAATCTCCCCCTCACTCTATATCCGACACGAAAACGCGAAATTTGTCCTGAGCCTAAAAAAATATTTTTTATCCATCAACTTTGTCGCAAACTGCGACAAGGTAAAAAGAAAAAAGCCATTCCGCACATTCGTCTTTTGAGGACAAATATGGTAGAATGGCTATGTAAAAAATATCGAATTACGGAGGATGAATTATGGAGCTCACTTACACAGAAAGAAACGGCGTTATGTATCCCGACTTGGCTCTCCCCGAGCAGACCAACCACCCCATCGGCAAGTACGGCAGAATGCGCCTCGACTATCTCAAAAAGCACCGCCGCGGCACCTATACCTCGCTTCTCACCACGTGCACACTCAATCAGCACCTATACGAAACCGAGCAGGAGGCAAAGCGGCAAATCGATATCACCCTCTCCCGGTTAGTAAAAGCGCGCGGAATCACCGAAGAACTTAAAGCTACAAACCCTCTCCGTTGGGTACAGGAAATGAACAACGCCAAACATTCCGCAGAAGAAATCGTGCTGAGAGAGATAATTTATCACTAAAGCGAACCACCGCCGAGAGCGACCAAACGGTTACTCTCGGCGGTGTTGTTAGATTAATCTTTAATAATAATTGACTGGTCATCACGTAGCGCGATAACACGATATTTACCTAAAGAGTTCAAGGTATCGAAATCTGCTTTTCGATCTTCTGTGAAATGGCAAATTAAAATGCCATTATATAATCCAAGTCCAGAAACATCAGTCAAACAAAAAGTGTCCTTGTCGTACTTGGCTACGTGAGCAATATCTGCAGTTGCAATATGTGCGCCGGCACTACCGCCAATATAGATAACACCTTTTTGAACGTAATCAACGATTGCTTTATCAAATCCAGAATCGCGGATCAGTTTGAGCGTGCCGAATGTGTTTCCGCCGCTAATGTAGATCACATCAATATCAAGATTGAAAAACTGCGAGGGCTCAAAATAATTTGCCACATAGATATTCTTCTTCTGAAAGCCGAACGCTGCCACACGCGCCTCATACTTGCCGCTTTTTATTTTTTCGGGTGTGACCTTCTCATTAGGAAAGTACAACACTTTGCAATCAGATATCGGCTTGCAAAGATTATCGCTTATAAATCTTGCAGATGTTGGATTACCAAAATCGCAAGATGATAGTATTAGTTTCATTTCTTTTTCAATTTCTTTTGCATAAAGTATTCTTTCAGCAATCGTCCATCCTTTAATTTGAAAGCGTTAGGACGCTCGCCAACAATCTTGAATCCGTACTTCTCATAAAGTGCTTTGGCACGGTCATTACCTTCCACAAATTCAAGCTCAACGATTTCGGTCTCAAGTCTTGATTCTGCTGCGGATATAAGCTCTGCGAACATGGCAGAACCAATTCCGAAATTCCAATACTCTTTGAGAATTGCAATTGCGACGGTCGCTCGGTGAGCGGTTTTTATGCCGCCTCTAAAATTGATCTCGCAGTTTCCGGCTATTTCACCATCTATATAGCACGTAATTGCCAACACACTTTGTGATTCTCTTAAGTTTTTTACCCACTTTTCTTCACTCTAAACACTTACACTATTCCATTTCTCGGGATATCGCGCAAGAAAATCGGTTTCGCCGCAGGATTTCTTTATGTAATTCAGCATTTTTTCAGCATCCTCAATACACGGCGTTTTTAATATGGCAGTTCTACCATCTTTTAACGCTATCTGTTTATCATCAAAAATCATAATAATTAACCTCTTATCCATTCAAGATAACCGCTTGTAAACGGTAAATGGTCAAATTTCTTCGTTCCGATATGCACAAAGCCATTCGCTATGTACCAATTCTTCAAAACGGTACTTTCTTCGATAATACCTATTTTTATTACATTACCGCCCAATGCTTTCACTACATCCTTTGCATGATCGAGAAGCAATTTACCAAAGCCATTGTGTCTATACTCCGGTAACACAGCAAGGTTGTGAAGCTCAAAGGCATCGTCGCTTTCTTTAGAGAGCGACATATATCCGATAATTTTCTTACCGGCATATAGTGCGTACATATTCCAACCCCAATTCTTCTGCGTTTCAAGAAAAGAAAGAGGGATAAAGCTCGTATGCTTCGGACAGTTTTCTTTCGTCAATCCAAACTGATCTGCCACAGTACGGAAGCTCTGATGAATGACATCCAGGCACTCTTGCAGCTCATTCTGCGCAACCTCATAAATCATCGGCAAGGAAACGCCCGCCGGGTTGAATGTTTCGCTTACTGTCTTTTTGAACATTGCCAGAGCCGGTGCCCCATCCATGGTGATTCGTTCTCCTGTGTCGCGGTAACCGGCGTTTTGATAGCATTTACGGTTCTTCTCCATGACTTCCGGGAAGTCAACGTAATAAAATTCTGCATCAGCAAACTCTTTCTCACAGAGCAGAATAGCTTCTCGTGCGATTCCTTTGTTTTGATAGTCCGGGTGAATGTAAACTCGTGCCAGGTAGTATTCACCCACGCCGATCTCATCGGTAGGACTGCGTTTTCCATACAAGCGATAGAAGATGCCACCAACAATTTTTCCATCAAGCAGAATTGTGAAATGACGGTTGAACTTGTTTAGTCTGCGAAGAATATCTTCTGAACCTCTGAGGAACGGGTTTCCTTCGTCATGGAACTTTTCGTACAAAGGCTTAAAAGCTGCTTTCTGTATTTGAGATAATTCCTCGGCTTCCGAGGCACTTGTGATTTTAATTGATAGACTCATAACTCTATTCCTTTCTGAAAATATCCAATATATGATTTGTTGTGCCTACCATATCAGCACGCTCACAGATGTAAAGATGATATTTCATATATTTTGAAAAAGTATCGTCAGTCATTTCATCCACAGCATTTCCGATAAAATGTGTAAGCATATCTGTACCAACATAATGTAACCTTTCAACATCGAATGTTCCCATCAGCTTATCAATATCTTCTTTTCTGTAAAGCGCAAAATTTTCTCTGGGTGTGGAGCTGAGAGCAAAAGTATCTGGATCTATCAAATCGCTGTACTGTTCGTTGTTGATACCACCACACACGAAGCAAAACTGATAAACAGTCATATCACTGTTACAGTATGCCGCAAATACAATGCCGCCTTTCTTGGTTACACGAATTGCCTCGCTCATAGCTGCAATCTTGTCCTCATCGGTATAGAGGTGATACATAGGTCCCAATAGTAAAGTGATGTCATATTGGTCAGAAGGAATATTCTGAAGATCTACTGCATCGCCTTGTTGAACGGTGATGTTTTCTCCTTCTTTCGTGTTCGCCTTAAATACTTCAATATTGCACTCCATGAGTTCTACGGCATCCACGTCATATCCATTTTGAGCGAAATAGTGTGAATACCGTCCGGTGCCTGCGCCGATCTCAAGGATGCGCATACCGGGTTTCAGATACTTCTCAACATAATGAATTGTGGTCAGAAACTCGACCATACCATGCTTGGATGTCAGTCGGGCATCTTCATTGTGAGTCGCGTAATAGTTTGTGAGTGCTTCCATTCTTTCCATGATTTAACCTCCGAGAAAATAAAAAACGGTGCAAATCGAAATCTCCTTCGACTTGCACCGTAAGTATCCTAATATCCTATAATCCTACAAAGAGACTATGCTGAAATTTGGGTACGACAATACAAGCCCGACGAATACCAATACATAGTATCCACGCCGCGCTCTTCAACAGTATTCATAACTCGGTTGAGATTATAAACTGCCATTGCCGTAGTCCTTTCATAAAAATATTTGCATTATTATAGCACAGTTTTCTATTTATGTCAATATATTTCGAAACGCTTTTTAAAATAAAATTGAAAAGAGAAGATCGTAACGGTATGGGCACGACATGCCCATATCAACGTTATTTTAGCGTGTGAATTTCGCTCACTAATTTTCAAGTGCTCAAAACGAGCACTTGATTTTGGTGGTGGTCGCTGCGACCACTACCACTTTAATGAAGTGTTGGCATTATGCTTTGGAAGATCAAAGGCTCAAAATGAACCTTTGATTCTGGTGCGGGTCTCCGCGACCCGCACCAGAACGAAAATGCGGTATGGATGAAAACCATCCATACCACATCTCTGCCGATCAAAGGGTCAAAAGACCCATTGATTTTTCATATACCGCTTTCACGATCAACGGGCCAATTTGGACCATTGATTTTCAAGTGGTCATTTTGGCCACTTGATCCATAGAATTAGCATCACAGTTTATATACTAAAAAAACAGTTAAAGCCAAAACCAAACTTGCCAATGTCCCCAGCAAATATTTGTTTCTAAATACATCGCTGTTTTGCAAATCGCCTGATCTTGCCCATGTTTTTATGGTAATGATAATGGCTATAGCGGCAAAGCCCTCGAAATATGCGAATATCAACACTAAGATTCGTTCAAGCATTCCGATTATGGAGCCAACATCAAATATTTTGCCTTCATCGGAATCCGGATATAAGTCATGGAATATTTTATTTATAAAAACTGATGAAGGTATGGTTATAGCCAAAACAGAAAAAACAACTTTTATTGCAAATTCATATTGAGCAAAGGCACCATTAAAGTCAAACAAAATGTAAGCTCCCCAAAGAAGAGCGATATGTAGTGCTTGATCTGCAATGAAGACAATGGAATGCTTAAACTTTTTATTTAAGCAACAAGAAATGATGTCTATAACAAAATGAGAAATCAATAGCCCAACTAAAATTATAACAACATTAAGCCATTTTGTCATCAAAAACAGAAATGCGAAAGGAGCTACATACAACAAAGAGTGGAGAAAAATATATTTGATGTTGAATGAAGCATTTTTCTTACAACTTTTACACTCATCGCAACTGTCTCCTAAGCTTGCGTTTTTGCATTTGGCAATCTTTGATGTTTGTAGATAAAAATCTCCTATAATATGCAAAATCAATATAATAAAAAAATTTACCATATCTTTTCTCCTAACAATTCATATATAGCTTTATCCATTGTACGGCTTTCTTTTATTTTACCTAAAGAAACATATCTGTCAATATTTTGACGTGATGTGTTCATTGCTTGAGCAAGGAAAGTAGACATACCATGACCCCAAAATTCATCAACAAAAAGTTTATTATTATCTTCCTTTAAGTCAAAATCATCCTTGCCTCCAAAGAGCAAGTCAAAATTTGTTTCGAATGGTTCAACTTCACGAGGTCTACCGTAAACTTTGTTCCAACGTTCAGATTCAATAACTTTATGTCTTATGTCCAAAACAAAATTATAAAATGATATATCTTCTTCAACTTGTTTGATGGGCAAAATAAGATCCGCCAAAAGCTCGATCCATCGAGCCACCTGAGATTGACGCACTTTTAATTCGATGCTGGAAAAGCATAGCATATTCAAATATTTATCAAAATGAGATTTTGTATTAAAAAAGATTGCATTACTCTTTCGCTTTGAAACTTCATTAATAGCATCTCGTGCCAAATAATATGCTTCTCCATCAAATGCAGAAGAAGACCATTTTTCAACATCGTATTTTATCTCGCCATAGCCTATTCCGCATCTTATCTTAATTGGATAAATAAGCAATTGCAATTTCCTGATATACAGAAATGCAGATTGTAGACTTAAAAATAGCCCTTGAAACTCATCGCCTGCACTTGAAACAACTTCTTTTTTTATGTCTTCTCTGTACAAATGATTCAAATAACTGACGGCATTCATTAAAGTGTTTTGAATATCATATCGACCTTGATAGTGTCTTGATTCAACAATATCAAACATTAAAGCAGCGTATTTCATATATGCTCAATATCTCCTTTTTTAGGTTTACATAGTTATTATATCACAACTTTATTAAAAAAAGCAAGTATAAATCGTTGCTTTTTTGAAATGCAACCAAATAACGTTGCGTTTTGTAAAAGCAATCTTGAGAAGTTGCGTTTAGTTTGTTTTATGTGTCTTTGCTATTGCCGATTTCCGCAAAAACGGCATCATGAAAACTCTTGATCAAAATAAGAAGTTTTATTCTTGACAAATTCACAAAAGTATGCTATAATTCTATCGTGAATATATTTTCATTTATGTATTGAGGTACACATATGCGATACTTAAGCGAAGAAACGATGCAGAGGATCATAGCCTTTGTAGACGAATATTACAACGAGAACAGCTACTCGCCGACGATTGCGGAGATTTCGCGAAGCTTGTCTTTGGCGGTTGGAACGGTGCACAAATATCTGCACCGTATGACAGAGATGGACAAGCTGTATTTTGACGGGCGGCACATCATCACGCCCTACATTGAAGAATTGCAAGGCAAGTTTCGCGCGCCGGTCAGCGGTGATATTGCCTGCGGCTCACCGATCTATGCAGAGGAGCGGCACGACGATACATTCCCGATCCCGACCGATTTTATAGGCAAGGGCGAATACTTTTGGCTTCGCGCAAAAGGCGACTCTATGATCAATGCCGGAATTGACAGTGGTGATTTAGTATTGATCCGCAAGCAGAACACCGCCAACGAGGGCAATATTGTCGTTGCCTTGATTGATGATTCGGCTACACTCAAAACCCTTTCCTATGATCGGGCAAATCACAAAGTTGTGTTGAAAGCCGAGAATGACGATAAGAAGAATTATCCTAATCAGATCTATGATAACATTATCATTCAAGGTGTTGCAGAGCACGTTTTGAAGAAGCTGTGAGGTATATATTATGAATCAATTAATGTGCTGTTGCGGTCACGATTGTTCCCAGTGCCTTACATATCTTGCAACCATTAACAACGATGAAAACTTACGAAAACAATCGCAGAGCTTTTACAAAACCGAGTTTGCAATTGATATTCCGCTTAAAGATATTCATTGCCTTGGCGGTCGCTCGGAAGATGTATTTTGTTTGTGCAAGGAGTGTCCGTTTATAAAATGTTGTAAAGAACACGAAATTGAAATGTGTTCTGAATGCTGTGATTATCCTTGTGAAAAAATCAAGGACTATCAAGAAAAGTACGTTAACAAATGTAATCAAATCACTTAATAAAAAGCAGGAGGTAAAACTATTGGCAGAAGAAAGAACAACGCAAGCTCTCCCAATTGAGGAGATCAATCAACTGACAAAAATCTTGGTATACACAATGGCAAACGGCACACCAAAGGAGATTGCCAAGGGTTTGAAATCGCAATTTGTTGACCGTTCTACAGAGCATTTATATCGTAAGGTTACGCCCACAGATCAGAGCGATTCGACCGAGGTATATAAATACGTTAAAAGCGAGATTGAGAGTGCTTTTATCCCCACTCGCCGCGATATGAAGCTTTCGTTTCCGCCAATGTGCTATTCGTCAAATGACCCGATCTCGCTACTTTATGAATCCAACTATAAGCTAATCCGGTTTTGGACGCTTGCTATCTTGGAAAGCGAGGATATTATGGGCGCGTTCCTTGAAGCTATGGCACAAGCAGGCGTGGACGGCAGCAATATCGATGATTTTCTTAATACAGAATGCGCGGTATTGGCGCATCTTCAGCAGATGCCTATGATTGCGAGCATCCAACGTAAAATGCCCGATTACGATGATTTCAACCGTTTTAAGCCGAACAATTTCAGATACCTCGATGCACAAAAGAAGATTGAACATACAATGAATGGCGAGCTTGTCACAAAGGTCTCTCTTGAAACCGGAGGTCCTGCCGATGAAGGTGGTAATCCAACACCCCTCGATATTGAAGCGCCAGATATGATTGCAGAAATCACCACCGAGATATGTATTCAGCAGAGTATGAAGGCCCTTTCCGAAAAGGAGCAAAGCATCTTGCGGTTACGCTTACAAGGCAAAAATATGAGTGAGATTGCTACCACACTTGGATATCACGATGCAAGCGGTGTCAAGAAAGCAATAAAGCGCATCGGACAAAAGCTCATTGACACAGGTGTGGTTGATCCCCAGCAGTTGGCGGGAAGAAAAATTGCAAAATAAACATGGAAGGATATTGTATGGAATACGAAACGCCTCAAAAATTGTACCATTATTGTAGTTTATCTACATTTTACAACATTGTCAAAAACCAATCCATTTGGGTTTCTGATGTTCAAAAATCCAATGATTCTTTGGAAGTGATTTGGTTAAAACAACTTTTCACGAAACAGATGAATGACGAACTATATAAATTCCAACTGAAATTGGTAAATGACTTGAATATTGATCAAATTGATGATTTTCTAAATATTTATCAAAAAGCTAACGAAGCGGCACGAATAGCATTTCTAAAAACATGGGTGTTCTGTTTATCTGAGGAAAAAGATCTGTTAAGTCAGTGGCGAGGATACGCAGATGATGGAAAAGGAATATCTATTGGCTTTAACGGAGAGTTTTTAGATGGCATATGTAGTTTATATACATCTCCCTCCAAAGATCCCAAAGCAACCATCTTTTTTGATAAAGTTCATTATGATAAAAACATCGCCAATGATTACATTAACGAAACTGGAATATCAAATGTTGAAAAATGTCAAACAATTGATGAGTTAAAGCGGTGCGTATTTGGCGCAATGGCAAAACTTGAAAAGGAGAGCCCATATTTTAAGAATTCTTCGTTTGCAGAAGAAAAAGAATGGCGCATTGTAATTACATATGTAATGGATCATTTTGCCGGAGCCGATCTTTCTGGATTCAATACAGATGACTATAAATTCGGAAAGTTAGACTATATTGTTTTAAATAACAAATTGGTATCACACTTTGAAATAAAATTTCCAAACATAAAAAATGCTATATCAGAAATTGTTATCGGTCCAAAGTGTACTGAAAGCATAGTAGATATAAAGCATTTTCTTATTAGCTTAGGAATTCTTGCGAACATGGATGATAAATCAATAAAAATAACCAAATCCCAAGCAAGTTATAGATAAAAGTGTTTCACACATTTGTCATTACACCGAATTTATATTATACTATCAGCGAAAGGAGATGAAGTAATATGGCAAACAAACGAGTTAATGACGATGGCTCGATGAAAGCGGTGATATATGCCCGTTATTCAAGCGAGAACCAGCGTGAGGAATCCATCGAAGGACAGATACGCGAGTGCTACGCTTTCGCGAGAAAGAATAACATCAGCGTTGTTGCCGAGTATATAGACCGCGCATTTTCGGCAAAGACCGACCGTCGCCCCGATTTCCAACGTATGATCAAGGACAGTGCCAAGAAAAACTTCAATCTTGTGCTGGTATGGAAGCTTGACCGCTTTGCGCGCAACCGATATGATTCGGCTAACTACAAAGCCACACTCAAGCGAAACGGTGTTAAGGTTATGTCGGTAACGGAATCCATCTCGGATGGTTCGGAAGGTATTCTTTTGGAATCCGTACTCGAAGGTATGGCAGAATACCATTCGGCTGAGCTTTCTGAAAAGGTTTTGCGTGGGCATCACGAAAACGCGCTTAAATGCCGATATAATGGAGGAACGCTGCCGATTGGCTTTTCGATAGACAAGGACAAAAACTATCACATTGACCCAATTACTTCGCCGTACATCGTGGAAGCCTTCACAATGTACGATGAGGGACGAACGATGAAAGAGATCGTTGCCGTACTTAATCAACACGGTCTTAAAAATCAGCGCGGCGGCGAGCTTAATCTGAATAGTGTTTCTCGATTGCTTCAGAATCGGTTCTACATCGGTGAATACAAATACCGCGAGGTTCTTGTTCCCGACGGTATTCCTGCAATTATCCCGAAAGATCTATTTGACAGAGTGCAAGAAAAACTCGCAAAAAACAAAAAGGCTCCCGCAAGGCACAAAGCGGAAGACGATTATCTGCTGACAACCAAGCTGTTCTGCGGTGATTGTCAATCCTTGATGTTCGGCGAAAGTGGGACAAGCCAAAGCGGAGCGACGTACCATTACTACAAATGTTCCAATGCGAAAAAGAAAACGGGATGCAATCGCAAGCCCGTTAAGAAAAAGTGGATTGAAGATGCGGTGCTTGACCAAGTCAAGACGGTTCTCCATGACGATGTTTTCATTGGAGATGTAATACACAAATATTTAGAGTATCAACAGCAAGAAAACACGGTCATCCCATATCTTGAAAAGAGTCTTTCCGACACGCAACGTTCCATTGACAATCTAATAGCGGCTATCGAGCAAGGAATTATCACACCGTCCACCAAGCAACGCCTTGAGACGTTGGAGATATCCAAGCGCGAGTTGGAAGATAAGATATTGATCGAAAATATGAAGCGACCTTTGCGAACCGAAAAAGAACTTTGGGATTGGTTCCGCTATATGCGAAACTTTGATCTGACGAGACTTGAGGAACGCAGACAGCTTATTGATGTTTTCGTCAATACAGTTTTCCTATACAATGACCGATTCTTACTTACATTAAACTTCGGTTACGGCTCAAAAACCGTGCTTTTTACGGACATTCCGTGTTCGGATAAAGTTGCATGTGGGCGACCAAAAAAATCTCTTTTGTCTGATTGACAAAAGAGATTTTTTATTGCTGTCCGCTCATCCCCTCACATTTGACACGCTCACGTATATCAAAAAGAATATTACATTACTTTTTAGATATATTTCCGCAGGAAATATGCGCCTCCCACGGTGTGGGGGGTACCGTGGAGGCGCTTGTTTATATCTCGTTTCAAAAGAGAGTTTGTCATCTTAATACTAAATTTTTTCTTTTGATATCACACAAGCAACAATATATTTCAATAAAAACTATTGACAAGAAAATTTTTTTATGATAGACTGATTGTGCTACACAAAACCGAATAAACATTTTGGGAAATGGTGTTTTTATTTTTATGGGAATACTATATCCTTTTTTGTGCACACTATTTTTGAATTTGGTAAAAATGCAAATTCCAACAGATAGTGTGCTTGGATACCATATCCCATTTATCTGGTTTTGTGTAGCAGCAATCGGAGTTTGCATTTTTCGGTGTGGGTGGCTTCGGTTGCTCACACTTTTTGTTTTTAAGGAGGTGATAGAGTTGAAAAAAATAGTCATAGCGATAATAGGAATTTCATTAATACTTATCGGTATGTATTTTTCGTTGAATGTTGATCATTTCAACGAAAAAGGAGATGAATATCATTACGACTATATTTTTGGTGGCGAAGATATGGAAGATAGAAGTAAAGCAAACTTTTATTATTCATTAGAAGAATTTGGTGAAAAAGGTTCTACGCCTTGTATTATTGTTGGTGGAATTCTTTTTGGAGTTTCATTTTTGATTAAAGACCATAAAGAGCAATAAGACAACCTCTTTACCAAAGAAAAAACAGTTACTTGGATTACAAATAACAAAAATCATAAAATCACTTATGAACACCCGTACTAAAAAATAACCTATGTTTGCATGTGGCAAACATAGGTTATTTTTAATGAAATTTGCCCGTCTTGGCATAGGACAAATTTTATTTCACTTTCCTATTTTTCGTGGTCGTCTGTGGCGGGGTTATTGATAAGCTCGCCGTGCTCGGTAAAGCGGGAGCCGTGGTATGGGCAGTCCCGCGTATGCTCTTCACTGTTATATTTAAGCGCACATCCGAGGTGCGGGCATCTCGGCACTGTGGGAGTTAAAAGTCCAACCGCCGCAACCGAAACCATTACCTTTACCTCCGCTGCCCGAACCGCTGTCGGAGCTTGTACTTTTATATGCATAATAATCATTTAAGTCTGGCATATCATTTCACCTTACAGCATTTCTTCAAAATCAATCTTGACAACCTTTTTGCCGTCTTCGACTCTTGAGTGGTGGAATCGCATAGCTCCTCCCCAAGTTCGGAAGTCGGGGTAGGATATGGTCATATCCTCGTTGAGTCTAACAAAACAATTGTTACGAATACCCGTTTTTACTACTTCGTTTGTTAATATGAACCCTTCGTATTTCGCTAAAGCAAAGAAGGCTTCTGCCGCTTTTTCTGTTGATAACTTAACATAAACAACCTTGTTGTTCGACATTAAGCTCTTGATGGTTTTTCTCTTTTTCATGGTATATCTCCCTTTGATATTATTTCCTACAAAGAGAGCATAGAAAAAGCAATCCCATCGTCACAACAGGATTGCTTGAATAACCTTATCAACCCCATCGTTCAAGCTTTAGCACCTTGCCTTCCGGTAGGTTGCTGTGCGGTCAACGGGCTTGTCCCTCGCGCACTCTTTATAGGTTGCAGTAATCATAACATAAAACTCGGCTTTTGTCAATATAGGTGGGCAAATAATCTTGGGGGGATATCGCAGAGGTCTTGGGGGGTATTTCCTGACTTTTTATCAATTCTGCGGGCTGTTGCAAAAAAAGACTGCAATTTTGCACGGTATTATGCACAAAGTCATCACCTTGATGTCCGCGCTTTTCATCTTGTGTAAATTTTTATTTTCATGTATAGACTTTTTACCCGAAAGATGCTATAATATATTCGAAAAAATTTTGCGGAGGTAATTATGAGAAAAACAAAAATTATATGTACTATAGGGCCTGCATGCGACAACAAGGAAACCCTTACGAAAATGTGCCTTGAAGGGATGAATGTCGCAAGACTCAATTTTTCACACGGTACCCACGCAGAACACAAAAAAATGATAGATCTTGTAAAGGATGTACGTGAAGAGCTCGACCTGCCGATAGCCATAATGCTTGACACAAAGGGGCCTGAATACAGGATAGGTACATTCAAAGAGAAAAACATCACGCTTTCCGAGGGCGATGCGTTCATTTTCACAACAGATGATATTGAGGGCGACGAAACACGTGTTTCGGTAAATTATAAAAATCTTACCGACGATCTTTCAATCGGTGACACAGTAACCGTCAACAACGGACTTGTTGCGCTTACTGTCGAAAATATATGCGGTCACGATGTTATCTGCCGTGTAAAGGTCGGCGGTACGCTTTCAGACAGAAAGAGCATGCATTTTCCGAACAAGGTGCTCAAGCACAATTTTCTCAGCGAGCAGGACAAGTCAGACCTTTTATTCGGCATTGAAAACGAAATAGATTTTGTTGCCGCTTCATTTGTATCAACAAAGGAAGATATCACCGAAATGCGTGAGTTTTTAAACGAAAACGGCGGCGGTGCAATAAACATAATAGCAAAGATAGAAAACCGTTCAGGTGTTGACAACATAGACGAAATATGCAGTATTGCCGACGGTATTATGGTTGCACGAGGCGACCTCGGTGTTGAAATTCCGTTTGTGGAAGTACCGTCAATACAGAAATATCTTATACAAAAGTGCCGTCTGCTCGGTAAGCGTGTTATAACGGCGACTGAAATGCTTGAATCGATGATACAAAATCCGAGACCTACAAGGGCGGAAATATCGGACGTTGCAAATGCCGTTTATGACGGATCGTCTGCCGTTATGCTTTCGGGAGAAACAGCAATGGGTAAATATCCCGCCTTAGCTGTTATGAACATGGCACAGATAGCAAAGTTTACAGAGGAAAGAATCGATTACAAAAATTGGTTTATGTCAACGGAGTTCAAGATAAAAAATACGCTCGATGCCATTTCTCACGCAACGTGCGCCATGGCAATTGACGTTGGAGCCAAATGCATTGTTGTAAACTCAATTTCAGGTAATACCGTGCGCATGGTCAGCCGTTTCCGCTGTCCTGCCGACATAATAGGCATCACAACAAACAGACGTGCGTGGCGTCAGCTCAATTTAAGCTGGGGCGTCACACCTGTTATGAGTGAGGAATACAATTCCCTTGATATCGTTTTCTTCCAGGGACTCAACCACGCGCAGCGTATCTTTTCGCTCAAATCGGGGGATAATGTAGTACTCACAGGCGGTATGATAAACGGCACATCGGGCAATACGAATACAATTAAGGTTGAATGCGTTAAATAAAATTATACGGCAGAGGGTATCTTCTGCCGTATGTTTTGATTAAATATTTGTAAGTGTTCCGATGAATAAAGGAAGATCGTTTTCGCAGTCTATCAGCATATACACAAACGGATGGTCAAGCGTGACAAAGTACATATCCGCAGGGCATGCGCCTTCATTTAACATTTCAACGACCGTTGCCGCCCCTGCTTTTGTTCCGCTTTCATTTACCGAAATGTACGTTTTGTGTATTACCCGGTTTATATAAATGTTACCGTTTTCACTTCTGCCAAGCTTTGAAAAATCGGCAAGCTCCCCGTCAAATGCCTTTTTTATGCCCATATCGAAAAGCGTACCGTTTAAAAGGCTTGAATATTCTGTTTCGAATTTAGGTGTCTTGGTGATGACCTCGACACCTTTTTTGCGTTCGGTCAGAAGCTTTGAAATTTTCTCACCCGTAAGAGATGCAACATAATCGGAAAGTGTAATATTTTCATTCGGAAGCAAAGCGGCAAAGGCGTATTTGCGTCCTGCATAATACTTGATGAATCCCGTTGTTGTGTCATCGGAAATGTAATCCGATACGTTACAGCTCATAAAATCGACCGTTTTTGTGTTGCCGTTAAGACAGCTGAAATTGCCTTCGTTTACCTGATATTCATTGTATTTTTCTTCCCATTCAGCATCAAAGCAAAGGGCATTTACAAGATACATCACAGCATCCTCGGGAATATTATCGATGACGTTATCTATCATTCCGTCGGTCTTGTTCTTTATCCAGCCGTTTATATCATTGCGTGTTTTTTCGTTAAACGGCGCTTTGTAAATTCCTGCTCCGTAATAGTTTGCGTTCGTTTTTAAAAAACTCTCGTTTACGGTAAGCGATTCATCATCACGGAACCAAATTGAATTTGCAAGGCTTAATTTGTATTTTTCACCGTTTGAAAGGCTGTTCATATACGAAAGGATAAATTCATTAAGATCATCACGTGAAATACCAAAAGCCTTTTCCATTTCTTCAAGCGTGTCCCCATTTGCACCGTTTGATGTCATGGCAAGGGCGGACAAAACTGAAATAGGTGAAATGAGAGTATTTTTTTCATCTGTATAGCATCCGTCAAAAAGCTTTGCGGTAAAGTCGGTGTAAAATGAGGTATTTTCAATATTTTTCGGTGTTATGCCCTCGTCCTTTTCAATGCCTTCCATTAAATCGCTCGCTGAAACAGAGAGAAATATATCATTTTTTGAGCATCCTACGACACCCAAAAGTATAACACAAAGCAAAATTACTGACAATGTGCGTTTAAAAATATTATTTTTCATTGTTTTCTCCTTTTAAAAGTATGACTGTATCGGAATAAAGCGTGTCTTTGTCTTTATTATCCTCAAATGACGAAAACTGAACTATAAACGTGTCGCCGATATTAAACAGGCTTTCATCAAACGGCATAGTTTTATTTATCCATCTGCCCTCCTCGACGGGAACAGAAAACCATATTACAGGTTCAAATTTGATAATGACCTCCTCATCACCTTTCAAATATGACGCCATACCGTCTTTTACCGTTGCAAATACACCGCTTTCAAATACGCCCGTTACCTCAACCTTTATTTCGGGAAGCTCCTGCCCGCCATCGGTATTTTCGGGTGCTTCGCCCTCGTTTGGTATAATGTCGGCGGCGCTTTGCGTTTCGGCGCCGCCAACGCCTTCGTTAAGCGTTGGTGACATTTCATCACGGTCATCGGTTTGCAAGTCTTCCGCTTCGTTCATACCGTTACTGTCAGTAACGTCATTTACATCGGCAAATCTTACGGCAAGATACACACAGCCGATACAGAGGAAAAGACTTGCCGCAACTGCTGTCAGCTTGAATATTGGAAAGCTTTTCTTTTTCTTTCTTATTTTTTCCGCATTTATGATAAGTTCTTCGTCAATGTCACCTATTGCGTTTATTATATCGTGCTCATTCATACACTGAACCCCTCCTTTAAAAGATATTCACGCAGACCGTTTCGCAGTCTGTGCAGGGTAGTTTTTACGTTGCTTTCTGTGATATTACAGTATTTTGCAATATCCTTCACCGAATCGAAATAGTAATATCGGCAGATGAAAATATTGCGCTGTACTTCGGAAATACTGTAAAGATACGCACTTATTGTTTCTGACAAACGCTTATTTTCAATAATTTCATCGGGGGCAAGGGTATTTGACGTACAGTCCGATATTTCATCGAGCGAATATGTAAGCTGTGAGCTTTTACGCTTTTGACTGTTCTTTTTTCTGAATATATCGATACTTATCCTCCTTGTTATACGTGAAAGATACACGGAAAGTATTTCGGGAATGTTGGGCGGTATGGAATTCCACGCCGCTAAATACGTATCGTTTACACTTTCCTTGCTGTCTTCCGTGTCGGTTAAAATATTGTAAGCAATTTTCATAAGATATTTACCGTATTTTTTCTCGGTTTCCGATATTGCCGATTCATCTCTTGAAAGATACAGCGACACTATCATCTTATCATCCATACTCTTCCCACCCTTCTATACTATAAGTCGTAAAAAAATCGATAAGGTTACAAAAAAACCATATCATAAAAAAATATTTCCGTCAACCGTTTTTAAAACAAAGTTTTTACTTATTTTTTGAAAAAACAACATATTTTTCCCGTGATTTGTGATATAATCAAATCATAAAAATAAATTTATTCAGGAGAATAAAACTATGGATAAGAAAGTACATGAGCTTTTAAATCAGCAGATCAACAAAGAATTTTACTCTGCGTATCTTTACCTTGATTTTTCAAACTATTTCAAGGCGGCAGGTCTTGACGGCTTTGCCAACTGGTATATGATACAGGCGCAGGAGGAAAGAGACCACGCAATACTGTTCTACACATATCTGCAGAACGAAAATATGCCTGTAACGCTTGACGCTATTGCAAAGCCCGATAAGGTATTTACTTGCAATATGGATGTTCTTAAAGCCGGACTTGAGCATGAAAAGTACGTAACATCGCTTATCAACGATATCTACGGTGCGGCGTACGATGTAAGAGATTTCCGCACGATGCAGTTTTTGGACTGGTTTGTAAAGGAACAGGGCGAGGAAGAAACAAACGCAAACGACCTCATTTCCAAAATGGAGCTGTTCGGCTCCGATCCCAAGAGCCTTTATATGCTCAATCAGGAGCTTGCGGGAAGAGTATACAATCCCCCGTCATTGGTTCTTTGATTTTAAAAACTCTGTTCGCCCGCATTGCGGCGAATAGAATATAACGAAAGCCGAAGGCTTTCATATTACTGCCTTTATAAAGGCAATATCACTCTTTGCGTAGCAAAGAATATAACTGAAAAGGGGCTGGCTTATTTAAGGAAATAACCCCAAAAATAAGTCGCCCCATGTATTTTTTGAATATTCATTCTGTAGGGGAGTGCAATGCACTCCCGCTTTTAGTACATTTATACATTTTGAGGCGGACGACCAATGGTCGTCCCTACAAACTTTACCATATATTTCCTTAAATGAGCCAACCCATTTTTGTTACGGTGTTATATCGTTTTCTTTGAGCGTATCAAAATTAACGGGGAACGCAAGCGACTGTGTAAGGTCCACCCCTGCGACGATATGGTGTTTAACGCCCATATCCATCATAAAACGTCTTACCTCTGTTGTCTGGTAAATTCCCTGTTTATTTTCGTATACCCAGATGGGTGTTGGCCAAAGGCACAGCTTCGGGCATACGGTCTTGTATACTTCAAACGTCACGCCGTTTTGACCGTGGTGCGCCATTTGAACGATGTCGCTTTTAAGGCTTTCGCCGTATTTTTCCATAAGTCTTTCGCTTACCTCTATGTGTCCGTCACCGAGGAAAAGCACGGTTTGCCCCTCTATATACGCTTTGAATATCATCGATGTATCGTTGATATTCTTTTCTTTTTCTTCATTTGACACGGTGAGCATAATTTCAATTTTCACACCGTCAATTTCAATTACGTCGCCTTCAAATGCGGTCTTACCGTTCACCTTTTCAAATGCACCTGCACCGAAAAAGCGGTCATATGCCGATATTATACCGTCATAAAGATACGCAAAATGTCCGCCCTCGGAGTTTTTCATAAATTCACGGCCGGCAAAATTCATATATATCTTTTTGACAGTTATTTTTTTCGATTCATCATTTCCGATGATGATAAATTCGTTTGTATGGTCATCGTGCATGTGCGACAAAAACCACGCATCAACAACGGGGCATTCCTCACCGCTTATTTCCTGAAGCTTTTTGTATAAATAACCGTTGTTTTTTTCAGATCCCGCACCGCCGCCGTCTATAACTATCAGGTGTCCGCCCGCAGTTTTTATTACATAGCAATTCATAAGCATATCGCAGTCAGGTGTTATTTGGTATAATACAGGTGTCGCCGTCATTTTTTCTCCTTGTTTTACTGTTAAGTGTTTTTACATAATATACCATACATATTTCAAAAATACAATATTTTGTGCAAAAATACTCAAAAAAATAATTTAAAAAATATATATACTGTTGACAATTAATAAAAAATATAGTAATCTATATTCAAGATAGTGTATACAGTTTAAATATAAAATGCATAAATTTATCACAGGAGAAGCTTATGAATAAAAAATCTTTGATACGGATATTGTCGATCGCATTGGCACTTGTATTTGTAATGGGTGCGGTATTTGTTGCAACATCAAACGTTTTTGCTTCAGTTGTTTCGCTCAAATGCGATGTCAACGGTGACGGAATTATAAACGGCAAGGATTTAGTACGAATCTTAAAGCACATAAAAGCCCCCGACGTTTATCCATTCAACAAAGCTGTTGACGTAAACGGCGACGGTGTTATTTCAAGAGAAGATGTGAATGCAGTATATCCGTTCTTCACAGATGAGATAAACATTATCCAAAACGGAAGATCAAACTATAAAATCGTATTCTCGGAATCAGCATCCGATGCCGTCAGATCCGCCGTGCACACGCTGATAAACGGTATATATGAGCTTACGGGTATTACGCTCGACACGGTATATGACACAGCGGCTGTATCAGGCGGAAAATATATAATCGTAGGCGAAACTATACTTTCTGACACAGCGGATGTAAGGGCGGCATTCAACAACGCATCCGATACATACGCTATCGCACAGTCGGAAAACGGCAACATCATAATAGATGCAAACTACGATGAAATACTTATAAAAGCAGCTGAGCATTATGTCAGCAATCTTATGGCACCGTTTTACAACAGCTCTACAAAAACCCTCACGTTCAAGGGATATTACAATCAGGGCAAGGATATACTTCCTGACGGCTTTAAGATCGCCGACCTCAGTAAAACCAAAATTGTATACGCAACGAACCTTGACGGCTACCGTGTCGTTGCCGAAATGCTCAAAAACAAGATAAAGAGCGTTTATAACGTAACTGTTCCCGTTTACTCACAGGACGAGCAGTTACCGTCGGGCAGAGAGATACTTATCGGAGAAACCGACCGTAAGCTTTCAAAGTCATACTATTCCGATAACGGTTACATTATGGAGTATGATATAGTTGCAAATAACGGCTCACTCCAGATACTTTGCGGCGGTTCATTCACCGCAAGAAAAGCAGTTGAGTACATGAACTCAAATTTATTCACAAGCGCAAATTCCAATAAGGTGCTTGGTGAAGGAAGATATACTTACAAAAAATTACTTGCATCAAGTCTGACACGGCCAAACGGTACAGATGCCCGTATAATGACACTTAACATAATGCCGTACATCCTCGGTGAAGCGGAATATGCAAATGTCCTTCCTGTACGAGAAAGGGCGGAAATAGTTGCAGGAATGCTTATATCATCGTCCCCTGACGTTGTTGGACTTCAAGAAGCGTGTTACAAATGGCAGGAGCAGCTGCCGCATTACATGGATGTTTTGAATGAGCATTACGGCATCGGTTACAAATTTGTTCTTTCTTCGCATAACGGAAAAAACAACTATACTCCGATGATATACCGTGCGGATAAATACGATGCTATCGAATGTAAATATCAGCATTACGATTACCATACAAGCTCTGCCGATAAAAACGGTACTTATTTAAGAGGCGCCGCACAGCTCGTTTTACAAAATAAAAATAATCCTTCAGAACGCTTTATCGTTATAAATTCACACTGGGACCACGCCGGTCAGCTCACAAGTGCACGCCCGTATCAGATGAACGAATGTGCATCATCCGAAGCGGCGATAGTAAATGCATATAAAATCAAGTATCCCGGTGTACGTATATTCTGCGTGGGTGATTTTAACAGCCACAGATACAACGGGATATATTTTAATCAGTTTTGCAATGATATAAACGGCACTGTTGCAAGCGACGCCGCACGCACCGCGGGAACATTGAAGGTCGCGGGCGGATACCACGGCTCAGGCTCAAACATGAACGAATACGGCACGAGAAATGATTTCACCCCCGTAAAGGACAGCTTTATCGACCATATTATATTCACATCTTCATCATCATCGGTAAAAACATCGGTTCTTTCTCATAACACGTTATACAGCACAAACGGATATTTCCATATAATTTCCGACCATTGCCCTGTATATGCAGACATTGAATTTACTGCAAGCTGAGCAAGGAAATGATGTTTTCGGAGGAATAAGTTATGAAAAAAATAATATTATTTTTAATTGTTTTATGTATCACGCTTTCGGCACTTGCATTTACAACATATGCATCATCTGACTATACATTAAACGGTACATCCTTTACGATATATACAGCCGACGGACTTATGGAAGTTGCAAAGATAATAAACGGTGAGGAAGGTGATACCTCGGTTTTATATACCGCATACAACATAAATATTGCAAACGATATAGATATGGCAGGCAAAACGTGGAAGCCTATCGGCAAAAACGATGCATATGTCTATACCGGAACCGTAAACGGTAACGGACACACTATAAATAACCTTACAAGAAAAAATTATTCCGGCATCTGTCTTGGCTTTATAGGTGCTGCGGGACTCGGTGTGACAGTTAATGATCTTAACTTTGAAAATGTTACTTTTACATCAAGCCGCACGGAAACCGCATATGTCGGCGGTATAATCGGAAAGGCAGAGGGTGCAGGAAAAATGACCGTCAGCGGCTGTACTGTTTCAGGTAATGTACAAAACACTACAGGCGGTGCCGCAGGCTTTGTCGGGGCAATTACCTCCTCACAAGCAGCACTTGAAATACGCAACTGTACATTTAACGGCAACGTCATTTCCGAATCGATAAATGCGGGTTCTTTAGTCGGATATGTAAAATCGGGCGCTGTCATCAGTAACACCGGAAGTAAAACAGTAAGCGGCTCTGTCCGTGCAGGTACGGTATTTACTGTATATTCCGCAGATGCACTTATGAATGCTGTATCCAAGGTCAATTCCGACACAGCTTTTTCAGCCTCTGTTATCAATATAGGAAAAAATATAGATATGGGCGGCAAGTCGTGGATACCGATAGGAAAGGATGCCGCATATGCGTTCAAAGGAACGGTAAATGGCGGCGGATATACCGTAAGCAATCTCACATCTTCAAATTACACGGTCGAAAACCTCGGATTTGTAGGTATTGCGGGAGCAGGTGCGGCAGTTAATAATCTTCATCTTGAAAATCTCAACTTCAAAACAAGTGCCAGCCATGTCGGCGGAATCATCGCAAACGTGGCAAATACAGCAACAATAACCGACTGTACAGTACGCGGAAGCATACACACAGACGGAAAGTACGCAGGCGGTCTTGTCGGTGTTGTAAGCACCTCGTCATCACACATTACAATCAGCAACTGTGCTGTGGATGCAGACATCAGCGCTGTGGGACATTCCGCCTCAGGTATAGTCGGCGGTGAAACAGCCGGCGGATACAACACATCCGATCTTTCAACATTTCCGACCGTCAAGGCGGATAAGGTTTTCCTTTCAGGTAATTATAAAGCTGAATACAGGGTAGGCTCTTTTATGGGTTATAATTTCTGTGTAAATGCAGATTTCAGAAACTGTATCTCACTTGCAACACTCAGCTTTACAAATTCATCGGAAAACGGTGCATTCATGGCTGTAGACAACTATTCAAAAATATATCTTGAAAATTGTACTGTATTCAGTGATCTTCGTGCTTTTTATAATCTTTCGATCACTACATCCGTACAGACCGTTGAGCTTAAAAATTGCTATCTTTTAAAGGACAAAATAGGGAAAATGGCAACTCTGGCAACGTACAATAAGTACAGCTACCTCAAATACGATGCGAATATACCTAACAAATACACAGCTATTGCTGATGTTATCGTTGACGGAGTAGGTCCGAAATACACACCTTTTACAACAACCAATACTGCTTACCGCCCTCCCGTAATACAGTATAATCTGCCAAGCGGAACGGAATCAGAGGTTATTACAAAAGCATATAATGCGGCGATGTCTATGTTTGAAAACGGAAGCCGTCAGGAAAGCTTTGTACACAAGCACACCTGGGCAAGTGGCGTTGTCAAAACAGCCGCAACGTATTTAAGTGAGGGCATCACAACACACAAATGCACAAAGTGTAATGCTGTAAAAAAAGTCGAAACGCCCTGTCTTGAAAGCAATATAAGCTGGTCATTCAATGAGGGCACGAAAACACTCACAATATCGGGCACAGGATCAATGGGTAAATTCTTCACTCCCAACACTATCCTCTGGAAGGAAGTGCGTGACAAGACTGTATCTGTTGTTATTCAGTCGGGAATAGTAGATATCTGCGACTATGCATTTTATGACTTTACAAGCCTTAAAAGCGTAACTATTCCGTCAGGAATCAAGGTTATAGGCGCTTATGCATTCCACAACTGTAAGTCACTTGAAAACATATCACTTCCTTCATCACTCACAACAATTCATATTCACGCATTTGAATACTGTTCATCGCTGAAGTCGGTAAACATTCCGAAGTCTGTATCAAATATCGGCTACGGTATATTCAGATACGCAAAGGATGCAACACCCGTTATAACATCCGCTTCCTCAAAATATACGGTAAGCGGCGGCTGTCTTATAGAAACATCGACAAGGACTGTTATAGCAGGTTTTAAAAACAGCACTATTCCGACAGATGCAAATACGGTAACGACTATCGGCAGAGGTGCATTTTGCGGAATAAATATGGAAAGCATAACGATACCGTCAAACATAACAACTATTTCCATACACGCATTTGCGGACTGCAAAGCGTTGAAAACAGCGGTTATATCCCGTAATGTTACTGTTATTGACGAAGGGGTATTTTACGGCTGTTATAAGCTTGATAACGTGGTGCTTCCGCCCAACACGGAAATGATAGGCGCACTTGCATTCAATGAGTGTACAGGACTTAAAACTATCACACTTCCGTCAACGCTTAAAACAGTTGGCATTTCCGCATTCAAGAACTGTACAGCACTTTCAAAGGCAGCTTTTACAGGCTCGTCCTCACAGTGGAGCAGTGTATCGATCGCAGGCAGCAACGATATACTCAAGTCAAAGGTAACATACGGAAATGCTTATCCGACAGCCATGAGCACAACTTCAGAGCACATGGTGCTCGATGCTGAAAAAGTAAAGTCAGATGCACACATAACAAACAGATACGTTTGCTCAAATAATGAAATGTCAAAAAAGAAAAGAGTATAAGTAAAAAAGGGGGTGGCTCATTTATGGAAATAACTTCCAAAATAAGTCACCCCGTGAACTTTTTGAATATTTATTCTGTAGGGGAGTGCATTGCACTCCCGCTTTTAGTATTTTTATACATTTTGAAGCGGACGACCAATGGTCGCCCCTACAAATGTAATATATATTTTACTTAAATGAGCCAACCCCTTTTCGATAAACAAAAAAATTAAAGCGGTTCGATTCTGAACCGCTTTAATTTTAATATTCAATTATTTTTTACCGCTCATGACATCGGAAATGATGGCAATTACTCTGCTGTAGCAGCCGCCGCAGCCTGTTGAGCAGTGAGTTGTATTTTTGACGTTTTCAAAAAGCGACAGAAGGCTGTCAAGAGATGCCGAGCCGTGAACGGCATCAAGAATGTCAAAATACTTGACGTTATTACAGTGGCACACCGTATAGTTTTCATCTGTATTGGTATTAACAGGGGGAAGATCGCAAACAGGCTCGATCTTATTTTCAGCCATCCAGAGTCCGTGGAGGTTGCAGTAAGCGTAAACCGCTTCAACCTCATCGTTTTCACATATGGAGAAGCAAGCCGCAGGCTTCTTATCAGGGCTGAGTGCCTTTCTCTGATTTCCCATTTTTGTCTGGATCGATATCCATTCTATGTAGTGGTCGGGGCTCATCGGATGCTCCGTATCCCCTACCACAACGTATACCTTATTTCCGTCTACTGTAAACACGGGTACGTGCTTTTCAACAGATGCATCAACAGCACCCGGTACAAGCTCACCCATTTTTTCGCCGCAGCACATCATCGGCACGCCTGTATCCTTTACGACACCGACAATATTTCCGCAATGCGCACATCTTAAAAATCTCTGTTTCATATCATACCTCACGCCTCGCTGAAGCTGTCCTTACCTACACCGCAAAGGGGGCAGACAAAATCATCGGGGAGATCCTCGAATTTTGTGCCGGGCTCAATTCCGTTATCGGGATCGCCCACTGCTTCGTCATATTCCCAACCGCATACATCACATACATACTTTTTCATAATTTTATTTCTCCTTTTATTATTTTATAGGTTCAAAATCGGCGGCGCCGTGCTTACAAAGCGGACACACAAAATCATCGGGAAGTGTGTCACCCTCATAAACATAACCGCATATTTTACATACAAAGCCTTTTTTGCCTTCCGTTTGGGGCTTCGGCTTTACGTTGTTCTGATAATACGTATATGTCATCGTTTCTCTGTCGGATATCACTCTCGACTCCGTAACAGAGCATATAAACATACCGTGCGTGTCAAGGTCGATATACTGCTCAACCTTCAGCGACATAAACGCATTTATATATCTCGGAAGCACAACAAGACCGTTGTCCGAGCGAAGCGGCTCACAGCCCTCAAATTTGTCAACGTTTCTTCCGCTTTTGAAGCCGAATGTTTCAAATACCTTGAACGGCGCTTCAACCGTCAGGCAGTTTATATTCATAACACCCGTCTGCATAATTACGTGGTGCGAATAATTTTCCTTATTTATCGTAACGGCGATACGGTTAGGCGTATTTGTGACCTGCGTTACGGTATTGACGATAAGTCCGTTATCCTTTTTGCCGTCATTTGACGTGACAACGTAAAGACCGTAGCCGATATTGAAAAGTGCTGACGGATCATTTTTATCAGCCTTGTCGCCGGAAAGTGCCGAATATTCACGGCAAAGCTCATTTGCAAGGTCGTCAAGCTGTTTTTTGCTTTCTTCATTCAGACTTGAAACTATCTTCACCGTCGTATCGGTATACGTCAGATTCTTGCTGTTTTCAAGCATTTTTTTCATGACCTTAGCCGCAAGAGGCGCCCAGCTTCCGTTTTCGATAAACGCAACTGTTCTGTTCTGGAAGTTTCTTTCCGTCAGGTGAGTGATAAACTCAC
Organism: Eubacteriales bacterium; assembly: GCA_045124505.1. Classification (GTDB taxonomy): domain Bacteria; phylum Bacillota; class Clostridia; order Oscillospirales; family CAG-272; genus RGIG7213. The sequence continues at coordinate 10,605 of JBGVLZ010000028.1, read as the reverse complement.
GCATAAACGGGAAAATTTCGGCATTATACGTTGTTGTGGCAAGCACGAGCTTACTATACTTAAAAGCATCGGCAACAGCCGCTGACATATCGCATCTTGCAAGGTCATAAACGACTGTTTTGGGGCATCCGCTTGCCTTGATCTTTTCCGCAAGCTGCATTACAGCTTTCTTTGTATTGCCGTAAACGGAGGTATACGCAATTACGATTCCCTCCTCCTCTGCCTGATAGCTTGACCACGTATTGTAAAGGTCAATATATTTTCCGAGGTTTTCTTTTAACACGGGGCCGTGCAAAGGGCATATCATCTGAATATCAAGACCCGATGCCTTTTTCAAAAGTGATTGCACCTGTGCGCCGTATTTTCCGACAATACCGATAAAGTAACGTCTTGCTTCATCCTCCCACGGTTCATCTGCATCAAGTGCACCGAATTTTCCGAAGCCGTCCGCTGAAAACAGTACCTTATCGTAAGAATCGTACGTTACAATGACCTCAGGCCAATGAACCATGGGCGCTGTAACAAATGTAAGGGTATGCTTGCCGAGGAAAAGCGTGTCACCCTCACCGACAACCATGCGGCGATCTGCAAAATCAGTGCCGAAAAAGCCCTTCATCATCGTAAATGCCTTTGCTGATGAAACAATAACAGCATCGGGATAAACCTTTGAAAAGCTCAATATATTCGCAGAATGATCAGGCTCCATATGCTGAACAACAAGAAAGTCGGGCTTTCTTTCACCTAAAACATTCTGGATATTATCAAGCCACTCATGTGTATAAGCGGCATCGACCGTGTCCATTACGGCTATAACATCATCAAGTATAACGTAAGAATTATATGAAATTCCCGACGGAATTTTGTACTGACCTTCAAAAAGGTCTGTTTTTTTGTCGTTAACACCGACGTATTTTATATCGTTTGTTATTATCATAAATAAACCTCGCAAGTGTTTCCTTTATTTTTCCCGAAAAGTATAAAAATAAACTTATTTTTCACTACTTATTATAGTACCAAATTTTTTTGGAAATTTCAACACATAAAATAAAAATTATTCCGAAAATTTGGTATACAGCCACGTAATTCGGAAATATAAAACATTCTTAAATCCCCTCTGTTATATCGCCGTTTTCGCCTTTGTATTACGAAGACACATGGCAAAGCCCATACAACTATTCAAGAGAGTATAATTCATCATAAAACCATCGCATGGGGTTTTCATAAATATATCGCAGATGCTCATCGTAATCCTGACGATTTCGAATTATATGATCATTGGAGCGATATTGCCAAATATTTATTCCGCATTCCTTGTTACAAAATCTTTTGAATGTAGATACGAACCGTGACAAAACGGAATTCTGCACTGTAGGGACCGGCGTCCTCGACGGTCCGTTTGTATCCGGCGTCCTCGACGGTACATTTTCCGTGCCTTTTATCCATATCATAATATGAATATGGTTTGGCATAATCACATAACTTTCAACGGATAGATCATCGTAAAAATCGTTTAATCGGCGGATATATTTATCCGCAATTTGTCCGTATTTTGTTAACTCGATTTTCGGACCGTCGGGGACGCCGGTCCCTACAATATGCGAAAGAATACACTTTCTATCTTTCGTGCATATCGTAAGAAACACAACCTGATTTCGATTATAGTCTGCACCCTTCAAACGAGTGGTCTTGCGATTTTTCAATTTATCCATTTTCATCACCCATACCGTTATAACACAAATCGGCAGAGAAAACAAGTTCTCTGCCGAAATTCATGCATGTATTTTCCACGATTGGAACAACAGAAAAATCTGTCATGGGGTTATATATCAAACAAATTCCAAGGAAAAATACCGTGCGGGGTGCTTACTGCTTTTATTTTTTTCTTTGTAAACGGATGAACAAACGAAAGGCTGTGCGACCAAAGGGCAATAAACGGGCATTTTTCCAGGCTTCCGTATTTGCCGTCACCGCACAAGGGACACCCGCGTGAGGCGAACTGCACACGTATCTGATGCGTTCTGCCTGTTAAAAGTGTGACGGATATGAGCGTATGGCCATCATCGCTCAGTGCAAGCTTTTTCCATATAAGTCTTGCTTCCTTAACGCCCTTGCGGGGTGAGTCAACTGCAAACGATTTATTTTTCTGCTTATCGTGAAACAAAAGGTCGGAAAGCTCGCCTTGTTCAAAATCGGGCTCACGTGACAAAACGGCAAGATACGTTTTTGCCATACCGTCATCCCCGTCGGGATCGTGGTTTTGCACAAGGGCGGACAGTTTGCCGGCACTCGTGCTGTTTTTGGCATACACCATAACACCGCCTGTGGGAATATCGAGTCTGTGTACGAGCTTTATATCACGGTATTTTTCGGAAAGCTCGGTCAAAACATCAGGAAGCCCCGACAAGTCGGGCTGTGACGGAGTACCTGCAGGCTTTTCGCACAAAAGCAGGTGTTTGTCTTCGTAAAGAATTTTTATACCGTCCATACCGTTTAACCTAAAAGAACGTCAAACACGAGCATCACGCAAAAGCCGAGCAAAAGCGTATATGTTGCGCCCGTTTCACATCCGTGCGCATGTGTTTCGGGTATCATTTCGTCACTGATAACGTAAAGCATCGTACCGCCTGCAAATGCAAGTGCAAACGGCAGGACAGATGCGGATATGCTTACCGCAAAAAAACCTAAAAGCGTTCCGAGCACCTCGACCAATCCCGTCATAAGTGCGATAATGAACGTTCTTTTTGCACTTATTCCCGACAAAAGCATCGGGGAAATGATCACCATTCCCTCAGGAATATTCTGAAGTGCAATACCGCCCGCAACAGTAAGCGCCTGTGCGACATCTCCTGTTCCGAAGCTGACACCTGCGGCAATACCCTCGGGAAGGTTATGAATAGCTATTGCAATAACGAAAAGCAACACTTTATTCAGCTGTTCGGTCTTGCTTGGATGCGCTTCAATGTCAACACCTGTCATTTTGTGTAAGTGAGGAACTATTTTATCAATAAGGTTAAGACACACCGCACCGCAGAAAATACCGGATACGGTTATTAAAATATCCGTTAAAACGGAATCGCCGCTTCCGTATTCAAGCGACGGAATTATCAGCCCCATCACAGCCGCAGACAGCATTACACCTGCGGCAAATGACAGAACGATATCATTGAATTTGTGCGATGATTTTTTGAAAACGAAGCCGATAAGCGCACCTATTACAGTTGCGCCCCCGACACCGAGAGCAGTCAAAAGTACGTATTTCATGAACGCCTCCGTATAATATTCAGCTTTTATTAAGGCAGCTTATGCTCCTGCAGCACGATTTCTTTATCGTAAAACTTCCAATTATTCTTATCCCACAAATTGTCCTTTACGCTTGCCCACCGTGCAGGCAAAAACGTGTTACCGTTGTTTTTGTTAGTGGAGAATGTATCGGAAACTATTATCATCTGTTCATGCGCTGTTTTTTCATCAGACGTCAGCTTATTGCCTGTAAACGGATTGACGGGATTTTCGATAGTGTCCTTTGTTGCAATTACGGGCACATCGGCATTTGTCATAAATTCGTCAGATACTGTAAACTCACGGCTGTTAAAATCCTTGACCATGAAAAGCGGATAGTAAAATTCAGCATCTATACTGCCGTTTTGGAGCTGTTCTATCTGCCGGAGGTTTCGTCCGTGGTCGGCAACGATGATTATCTTTGTGTTGTCATACACACCCTCTGCCCTCAGATGGTCAAGCCACGTGCCGAGTCGGAGCATTGTTGCCATATTGATATGGTAATGGCTCATTTCAAATGTGCTGTCAACCGTCATTTCAACGCCGTCAACGGTAAATCTGTCCTTGTGGGCTTCATCGTATTCGGTATTATCGACCTCCACCTGAGGAACATAATCGGGTGTCTGAAGAAGTGCAGGCTCATGCGTGGAATCGTTTGTCATAAACAAGAACGTATTTCTGTCGTCATTTGTGACATTCGTCATTCCTATCATATTTTCAAGCACCTCATACGACTGCATGAACGGTGCATAAAGTCCCTCTGCCGTTGACATATCGTGTATTGTCTGGCTTGTTGTGTTTCCTTCTTCAAAATCAGCTTCTATCTGATTGTACATACCGTCACCGTATACGGACGGCTGGAAGAAAAGGGGCATACATTTCATAAAGCTCAGACAGAAGAAGTTTCTGCGGTTATTTTCCACTACCTTTTCCTTTTGCGAAAGCTCGCCGAATCTGCCCTTTGTGTTATATGCATCGATATCGGGATATTCATCAAATACCGTAAGGTCGGGGATCCATTTATAATTTGCATAAACGGGATCAAAGACCGTTACATCGTAGCCGTGCTTATCAAACAGCACAGGCATAACCTTCAAAGCCTCGTTATGCTTTGAAACGAGTGTTTCGTTTTCACGCTTATTAAGCTCAACGGGGGTATACTCATATCCACCTAAAAGTGCGGGAGTTGCAAAGTTAGTATATCCGCCGAATGATACTGTGTTTTTATAGTATGTAAAGCCCGCAAACTGCTCACGAAGCTTTGGCTTTTCGTTGAACATATAAGGCACATACTGCCCCATCGCACGGTCAAGCATAATGACAATGACATTTTTTCCGTTCTTGCTTAAAGTGAAATCGGGAATTGAATCGTTGTCGGCTGACACCTCACCGACTGATGTGTTTATAGCCGCAACATTTACCGCCGACATACCGCCGATGGCGATAATTGCCGTCAGAAGTACGCTTGATGTAACACGCTTCCATTTTATACAAGCAAAAACAAGAAGCGCACACAAAGCGGTTATGATGAGTACATTTATCCATTGTTCGGCAATTTCAAAGAAAACACCGTTTTCATACTGAAGTGTGGGAGAAATGACGCCGAGATCTGTTCCGAAAAACATATAATTGACGAGTGTAACACCCGACAAGACCCACATAATTCTTTCAAAAAAGACCTTGCCCTTGGGACTTGCAAGCCAATAAAAAACTCCAAACCATACGAGGAAGAAGCCTGCCGCCATGCAAGCACTGCGCAAAACATACCAAAGAGGATTGTGAAAATACGATGCGTCAATATACTCCTGCGGAGATGATGAGATAAACGCAGACGGAATAAGCACACCCATAAGAACTGTTAAAAATATACCGCCGAGGACAAAGGATATGCGGTTCGGGATATATTCTTTGTTTTTCTGTGTGAGTTTAATGTTCGTCTTTATAATATTCAAAAGCATCGGGAGCTGTAACAAAAATGCGAGTGCAAGATATGCATTTTTAAGCTCAGGCTTTGCATCAGAGGATGCAAAGAATGCAACAAAGCACACAATTCCGATAACAGAAAGACCGACACGCAAAACCTTTTGAGGATTTTTTATCTTGTAGAATATGTTTTTGACAAGTGAGAAAAGGTTATTGAGCGTCCAATAAAATACGAGGCACGCAGGCGATGTGTAAAGGAACACAAGGAAGAATATCGCCATGGCGTAAAGCTGTATTTTTGTTTTAAGCGGGAAGCCCTTCAAATATATTGCACTCGAAATAATATTTATAAGCGTCATAAGCACAGGCAGAACATTTACCTGAAGTCCGCCTATAACTATCAGTCCGTCAGGTGCGCCGAGGTCCTTGATAGGTCCGAATGAAACGCCCTGAAGCACCGTAAGACCTGACAAAAACTGATACGCTGCCATAAAAAACGGTATTTCCAGAAGCAAAGATACAGAACCGTTGAGCGCATTTGTCGGCTTGTAGTTGTTCTGTCTGTAATACGTCTGCAGCATCATCATTCTCTCGTCACCCGAGAATGTTTTTTTGATATGTGCAACACCCTTTGAAAGCATAGCTTCTATGTCACGTGTGCGTTCCTGCATTTCGTCCGCACGCTTATAAAGGGGCAGAACGAGAATGTTCATTACAAGACTCAAAAATATTATTGCCATGCCGGGATTGCCGATAATATGGTTTGCATTTCTGTAAATTATTTCAAATATCAGCTTTAAAGGTCCCAAAAACAGCGTTTCGATAACTGACCAGAATGACATTATGCGTTTTTCTCCCCTTTCTTTGTAAGTTCATTTAATTTTTGCTCAATATAATCCGCTGTACGCACAGCGCCTTCGCCGAAATGCTCCCACGTTTCAGCCTTGACTTCCCGTCTGCCCTCTGCATACCTGGGATCACCAAGGCAGGTATCAATGACATTTTTAAGGTCGTTCATATTTTCATCTGTCAGCCTTTGACCGATCCTGGGAAGTGCTGATGCTGTCCACAAGGGCTTATCAAGCCACCACGCATCGTAGGGACTTAAATCAAAATCGGGGTCGGTATATATAACGGGCTTGTCGTAAACGAGCGTAAAGTCAAATATAACGCCCGAAAAGTCGGAAATAAGTATGTCAGAGCGTGAAAGCACGTTAAAATTGTCCGTATCTCTGTTCCAGGAAAGTCTGTCACTTTCGGGATATTCCTTCATCAGCTTATCTATCATTTCCTTTTCAGAGGTGAATGACTGCGGATGCGGACGGATTATCACGTTATATCCCGTATTCAAAAGCACGTCTATTATTTTTCCGCCGTACACACTTAAAATGGCACTTTTGCCCCAGGAGGGCGCAAGAAGCACTGTACGGTTTTGGCTTTGAGTCTGTGCACTTCCCTCATTTTCGAGTCTTTTTGCCATTTCGTCCATATACGGTATGCCTATTTTAACAAGCTCTTTGGAGGGAAGACTTCTCAGTTTTTCAAGTGCACGCACGTCTTCTGCCTGATATTCACCCGACAGAAGTACCGCATCATAGTAGTCTATACCGAACATTCTGTAAAGCGTTATTTCACTTGCCGCATGGGGAATATGTATATAGCAGTCAACGAGCTTTGATTTTTTCCACTGATACACCTCAAGTCCGGGGGTTGTAGAAAGAACTATCGAAGCGTTTAAAAAATTCAGCTTCATAAACGCTTTACTGTCAGAACCTATAAATTCTGTCTTTATATGCTCAAAATTACTTTGCAGTGCCTTATCATCGTCCGACATCGTCATATAAACGGTGTCAATACCTCTTTTGTCAAGCTCACGGCAGACAGGCTCAAAAACAGACCAATACCTTTTGTTGTCGGAAAATATAACAACGGGTGTCTTTTTGGTATCTGCCTTTGCACTTCCTCCGCCGAGGCGGAAGCGGAATTTTATAAAGAACATTCTCAAAGAAAATATACTTGCACCGATAACACCTATTAAAATTGTAAAAAGCATACTCCCCGTGCCGGGGTCAATATACAACAGCATAATTATCTCCGTTTTCAAATTTAATGCTATTCGTTTAAAACGAATAGCATTTCGTGTTTTATATGTAGGGGCGGACGTCCCCGACCGTCCGTTTCAAATCAAATTCAAATTGAAATTTTATTCGCCCGCAGGGCATCTTGCAGGCTCGCCTGCAAGATGCGGGGGGTGTGGGCATGGCGCTGTCATCGTAAAAAATTAAATGAAACAACATAGTAGCGGCGGACGTCCCCGCCCGTTTTAAATCAAATTCAATTTGAAATTTTATTCGCCTTTTTTGAATATCTCCTTGAAGTCAGCGGCGGCAAATATACCGCAGACGAGAACGACAACGGTACAGATTATCTGAAGAACGCTGAAGGTCGGCATCTCCCCGCCAAAGATAACGAGCGCAAGCGGAATAACAGCTATCCACGCACAGTATGTTACGTTAAGTGCCATAGCCTTTGATGCGCCTATCTGTGAAATTGCCTTATAGTAGTAAAGGTAGGAAAGAGTTGCAAAAAGTCCTGCTATAACTATCGTGGGGATAAGCCACTTTGTTTCGGGTGTGAAAAGATCAACCGTGAAGCCCCAGCCCTTTACAACGGGAAGAATTATTATCGCATAAGTAAGAGCTGATGTTGTCTGACGTATCTGCAAAGCGTATTCGTCCTTTACCTCGGGATCTGTCAGGCACTTTGCAAGAATGACAGCCTCAATGCCCCAGCCGAATGCGCACATAGCCGCACCTAAAAGACCGAGTGCGAAGTTTTCAATATTAAGCTCAGGCGAGTAGCTCAGTCCGTAAACACCGAGCAGTGTGAATATAAGGAACACCCACTGATACCACTTCATTTTTTCTTTTAAGAAGATGTAAGCAAGTATCGCACCTATTGCAGGGAAAACAGCACTTGCAACAGCACCGACCGATGCACCCATATAAGTGAGTGCCATAACATATCCCGTCATACCGACAGGGCCGCCGATAACTGCGGCAACAACTACCCATTTACCGCTTTTTGTTTTTGTAAGAGCATTCCATACGTTTTTAAGATTTCCTCTGACACCGTTGTATGCCGTCGCCCATATTGCCGAGGAAGCATCGTGTATAAAGGTGCTTATAAAAGTAACAAACAAAAGCGACTGTGCCGAAAACGCTTCCATGCCCGTGGCAAGCGTGAGAATGTAAGAGGCTATCGCCCAAGTGATACCTGCAATAATTCCTGCAATCATTTTGTATTTCCTCCGACTATACTTTTATATTCGTTTATAAAGCCTTTAAGACGTGTATATCTTTCAGTTGCCCAGTCCTCCATGGGCTGTCCGTCATACGGCACTCTCGTTTTTGCCCACAGAGTCCACAGATAGTCAACGTATATTTTGCTTGCCAAGAAGTGCTTTTTGTCCTTTTCGTCGGGAGTTCTGCCGAGATATGCTGTCAGAAGCTTTTCGTCGCACACAGCGTCAAAGCCCGCTTCAATTGAAACGTCGGCAACGTCCCACATTCCGTCGTTCATACCTGCGTATTCCCAGTCGATAAGATACATGCGGTCATTACCGAGCACCCAGTTTTCACAAAGCGGATCATTGTGGCACGGCACCTTTTCGGCATTTATAAGCACATCTATCTCATTTTTAACAGCCATTACATACTGTTTTATCTCTTTGTAGTCATCGTACATCGGTACATTATTGTCGGAAATTATCTTTTCGTAACCGCCTGCCATCTCAAAGACCTCAAACGGCACGCCTGTGTTGACACCGGATGTGTGTACTTTTTTAAAGATATCTGCCATACGCTTTATATTTTCATCCGTTTTAAGCGTTTCACTTGACATCGTAACGGCATCCTTTATGTATCTTGTCACCTTTGAGCCGTCGGTGCCGAAATAAAGAAGCTCCGCATCAACTCCAAGGTCACATGCAAGGCGTGTGCTCACCATCTCGTCACGGCGGTTGATAAGCTCCTCCGTGCCCTCTCCCGGAATACGCACAACGTAATCCTCACCGAGGACAGTTACTTTATACGTGCGGTTTGTAAGTCCGCCCATGCGGGAAATTGCGCTGTAATCATCGGTTTTCAAAACCTTTTCAAGCAGCTGCTTTACGGCTGCATTTTCTGCTTTTTCCACTTTTATTCCTCCGTTAATACTTTTTCGCTGTATGAGTATTTATATTTTTTTCCTTTGCAGGTGAATTTGAAGCCTGCGGCGGCATTTGTGCTGTCCTTATATGATAAGACGTATTTTATATCACATTCGTTACAGCCGAGTGACAAAGTTATACCTTTTAAAATTGCGGAGCGTGTGTCGTTGACATAGCTTTCGTCAAACTCCCGAAGCTCATCAAGCGTGTCAAACTCAAAAATAACACCGTCTTCGTATTTTCTTATCTTCATTTCAAGACTGTCGATATTGTCTATATAAATGCTTTCCCACAAAAGATCGGCAGTTTCTGGCTTGTCATAATCACGAATCAGAATTTCAAGGAATTTTCGTGTAAACTCCTCACACCAGAAAACGTGGCCGAGCATGTACCAGGCGTCCTCACCGCCTATTTTAACGTCATATATCCTGCCGTTTTCATCGTATTTCATGCACCATTCCTTTGTTGCACCGTCTGCATAAACTGCCGAATAATAACAGTCCTCCACTTCCCTTTCAAACGGGTTTTCGGAAAAATAGTTATCTGCCGAGCATATGTATGAGTTTTTAAGTATATCCTTAACTGCATAGATGCTTGCGTTGTTGTTTCTCGTCAAAAAGTCGGGGTTATGCACAAGATGAACACCGAATTTCCCCTCAAGATATGAGAACATTTCAGCCTTATATCCCGTGACGATATATATTTCATCAATACCTGCTTCTTTAAGCTGTCTTATCTGTCTTTCGATAAGCACCTCGCCTTTAACGGTAATAAGCGCTTTGGGCATTTCATATGAAAGCGGAGCAAAACGGCTTGACGTTCCCGCCGCCATGATCACCGCATTGTCAACAATGTACATTTTCTTTCCCCTTTTTTGTATAAAAAAACAATAATACCGACATTCGGTATTATAGCACTAACTACTCACATTGTCAATATTATTAATATAAATAGTCATAACCACCGGCTTAGCCGGTGGCTTGCTCAGCCCTATAAGGGCGTATTACCGACTGGGCTGAAAGCCCACCGAAGCATTTTACACTTGCAAGCGATGCCCTACCGCCACAGATGTGGCTACACAGAACCCAAGCCTTCTCCTGCGGGAGAAGGGGGACCACGATAGTGGTGGATGAGGAGTTGATTTGAACATAAAACACCTCATCCGTCAGCCTGCGGCTGACACCTGTCCCCCA
>JBGVLZ010000027.1:0-13181 GCA_045124505.1 Eubacteriales bacterium | reverse complement strand
ACGATAAAAAAGTAATTATATTTGCGAGTGAGCCAAAGAATCTCGTCGGTTTGGTTGACAAAATTATGCCGTTTCCGCCAGGACATTATTATAAAGACGGTAAATTCGTATGTTATAACGACGTTACCAAAGTTGATAAATACTGTTATGATGACTTGGAAACTGTTTGCAAAAACATCAAAGAGAAACTTATTTCAGGCGTTGAAAAACGGCTTGTCGCCGATGCAAAGTTAGGATTTTTATTATCGGGTGGGCTGGATTCTTCTCTTGTTTGCGCTATTGCACAAAAAAAGAGTAAAGAGCCTATTAAAACGTTTGCGATTGGTATGAGTGAAGATGCCATAGATTTGAAATATGCCAAGCAAGTAGCGGATTATATCGGTAGCGAGCATACGGAGGTTATCATCACAAAACAAGACGTTTTACAAGCGTTAGAAGAGGTTGTTTATCTACTCGGTACCTACGACATAACGACGATTAGAGCAAGCATGGGTATGTATTTGCTTTGTAAAGCTATTCACGAGAAAACGGATATAAGAGTGCTTTTGACAGGGGAGATATCGGATGAACTTTTCGGGTATAAATACACGGACTTTGCTCCGAGTTCTGAAGAATTTCAAAAAGAATCAGTGAAGAGAATAAAAGAGTTGCATATGTACGACGTATTGCGTGCCGATAGATGCATTTCTGTAAACTCGTTGGAAGCGAGAGTACCGTTCGGGGATTTGGATTTTGTCAAATACGTTATGGCGATCGATCCTGAAAAGAAAATGAACAAATACGGCAAAGGTAAATATCTATTAAGATACGCATTTGAAGGGGAGTATTTACCTCACGATATTTTGTATCGTGAAAAAGCTGCTTTTTCCGATGCGGTAGGACATTCCATGGTGGATTACTTGAAAGAATTTGCGAATGGTTATTATTCCGACCGTGATTTTAAAGAAAAAGTAAAAAAATATAAGCACGCAACGCCTTTTACCAAAGAATCACTTTTATATAGGGAAATATTTGAAAAATATTATCCAAATCAAAGCCATATGATAGTGGATTTTTGGATGCCGAATAAAGCATGGAACGGCTGTAACGTTAACGATCCGTCTGCAAGAGTTTTATCAAACTATGGTGCAAGTGGTCAGTAAAATATAAAAAAGCACTTTCAATAAAAAAAAGTTGGAAGTGCTTAAATTTATTTTAGAAAAATACAATCAATGCGATTGACATTTGCTTATGAAAGTAATATAATAGAAAAGTAAAAAAGGCAAAGGGGTCTTTTGGTTAATATTTGACCGATTTGTTTCTTTTTTATTCGCACAGGTAGCGAAAATTAAATAAAAGATAAAGGCAATGGCGTCTTTAATGTGTGAAACATTAGAGTACCATTGCCTTTTTTTGTTGCTCTATACATATAAAAAATTAATTTTTGGAGGATTCTACTATGAAAAAAATAAACCAACTTTATGAGGGAAAAGCGAAAAAAGTTTTTACAACTGAGGATAAGGACGTATTAATCGTATCCTATAAAGATTCGGCAACCGCTTTTAACGGCGAAAAGAAAGGGATAATTGCAGGTAAGGGAGAAATCAACAACCGAATGAGCAATTATCTTTTTCAAGTATTGGAAAAAAAAGGGGTTCCCACGCATTACGTCAAGGAATTGAGCGGGCGAGAAACCGCTGTGAAAAGAGTAGAAATTATTCCTCTTGAAGTCATAGTAAGAAACATTGCTGCAGGTAGTTTTTCAAAACGTTTAGGCGTGGCGGAAGGAACTATTTTGGCTGAACCCACTATTGAGTTTTCTTACAAGAACGACGCATTAGGGGATCCTTTTATTAACGATTCCTATGCAAAAGCATTAGGATTGGCAACGGAACAGGAAATTGAAACGATTAAAAAGTATGCATTCAAAGTCAACGAGGTTCTTAAAAGCATGTTTTTAAATGCAAATCTTAAACTTATTGATTTTAAGATAGAGTTTGGTAGATTCCATGGTGATATCATTCTTGCGGATGAAATTTCCCCCGATACTTGCAGACTTTGGGACGTGAACACGAACGAGAAATTGGACAAGGACCGTTTCCGTAGAGACTTGGGGAACGTAGAAGAAGCATATCAAGAAGTATTTAGAAGAATTTTTGGAAAGAAATAACAATAAGGAGTGATTATGTCAAATTGTGCAATAGTCGGAATTAATTGGGGTGACGAGGGGAAAGGAAGAATGGTCGATTTGTTGACCGAAAAATATGATATTGTTGTTAGATTTCAAGGTGGTGGCAATGCGGGACATACCGTAATAAACGAATATGGTAAATTTGCTCTTCATTTGTTGCCGTCGGGGATTTTCAGACAAGGCGTAGTCAACGTTTTAGGATGGCGTTGCGCTCGATCCAGAAAATTTATGGAAAGAAATAGAAGAAACGACGAAAAAAGGTGTTGTAATTACTTCGGGAAATTTGAAAATTAGCGATAGGGCGTCACTATTGTTGCCTTGGCATAGAGATATGGATGCTTTAGAGGAAGAACGTTTAGCTAATAAAAAATACGGTTCAACCAAGCAAGGAATTGCGCCGTTTTATTCGGATAAATATCAAAAAAAGACAATTATGGCGGGTGAACTCTTTTATTCAAACGAGTTAAGAGAACACTTGAAAGATTTACTTGAATGGAAAAATTTAACATTAACAAAGGTATATAACGCTCGACCTTATACGATGAGAATAATTGATGAATGGCTTGAAAGATACTGTGAAAGGATAAAGCCTTATATATGCGATACTGGTAAATATCTTAAAACAGCACAAAGGGAAGGAAAAAATATTTTATTTGAAGCACAACTTGGTGCGCTGCGAGATCTTGATTACGGTATTTATCCCTATACGACATCTTCGAATACAACTGCGGCTTATGTATCGATTGGATCAGGTCTGCCATCGACAAAAATTAACGATATAGTTGGTGTGGTAAAAGCGTATTCAACTTGCGTAGGAGAAGGTCCATTTGTTGCGGAAATATTTGACAAAGAAGCTGAGGCATTGAGAAATGCAGGAGTGGAGTTTGGTGCAAAAACGGGGAGAGCTAGAAGGGTTGGCGCAATTGATTTGGTTGCAACACGTTACGGGGTGGATGTCCAATCCGCGACAGAAATCGCGCTAACGAAATTGGATGTTTTGAGTTATCTTGATAAAATTCCCGTTTGCACCAAGTATATAATAAACGGAAAAGAAACGGATGAGTTTCCTTTCCCTGCGATGTTGAAATATGCAAAACCCAAAATAGAATACGTTGACGGATGGAAGTGCGATATTTCTTCTATTAAAAAATGGGAAGATTTACCGAAAGAAGCAAAAAATTATATTCTTATAATAGAGAAGGCAATTCGTTGTCCTATAACCTATATTTCAGTAGGACCAGAAAGAAACAGTATAATTATCAGAAAATAAAACAGGAAGGCAAAGGAGTTTTCTTACAATGACAAATATTTACGAATCACCATTATCAAGCAGATACGCATCAGAGTATATGAAGGAGTTGTTTTCTTCAGATACGCGATATAAAACTTGGCGTAAACTTTGGGTTGCCCTTGCAAAAGCAGAAAAAGAATTGGGTATACCGATTACCGATGAACAAATAAAAGAAATGCAAAATCATATTGACGATATTGATTATGAGTGTGTAAGCGAAAGAGAAAAGGAAGTTCGCCACGACGTAATGGCGCACGTCTATGCGTTTGGAAAAGTAGCACCGAGTGCAGCGGGTATTATTCATTTAGGTGCAACGAGCTGCTTTGTTACTGATAACGCCGATCTTATACTTTACCGTGATGCACTTACTTATATTCGAGGCGAACTTTTAAAAGTAATTGCTAATCTTTGTGATTTTGCCGAAAAGTATAAAGAAGTTCCAACGCTTGGTTATACGCATTATCAACCAGCTCAACTTGTAACGGTTGGGAAGAGAGCAACTCTTTGGTTACAGGATTTTGTATCGGATATTGAAGAAATAGATTTTGTGTTGAGAAATATCAAATTTTTAGGTAGTCGAGGAACTACGGGAACAGAAGCAAGTTTCGTTGATTTGTTTAACGGTGATACGATAAAGATTGATGTGATGAATAAGAAAATTAGTAATGCATTTGGCTTTACTGAGTGCTTTGATGTGTGTGGACAAACTTATCCAAGAAAGGTTGATAGCAGAATATTAAATTGTTTGTCGTCTATTGCACAAAGCGCGTATCGTATGGCTAATGATATAAGACTTTTGCAACATGATAGGCAAATTGAGGAACCCTTTGAGAAAAATCAAATCGGATCATCGGCAATGGCATATAAGCGAAATCCTATGAGAAGCGAACGAATTTGTTCCCTTTCAAGATATTTGATAACGGACGCATTGAATGCACATATTACGGCATCTACCCAGTGGTTAGAGAGAACGCTTGACGATTCCGCAAACCGTCGTTTAGCTTTACCTGAAGGCTTTTTATGTGCTGACGCAATTTTAAGACTATGCCACAACGTTACAGACGGAATTAGAGTTAATGAAAAAATTATTGAAAAAGCCGTAAAAGAATATATCCCGTTTATTGCAACCGAAAATCTCATGATGGAAGCGGTGAAACGCGGGGGTGATAGACAAAAAATTCACGAAATTATTCGCAAGTGTTCAATGGAGGCAACGACAAGAATGAAAGAAGGGGCGGAGTGTGATTTGCTTTCTAGACTTGCTAAAGAACAAGAAATCGGAATGGTAGAAAATGAACTTAAAGCATTGCTTAATCCTCAATTTTATATCGGTAGATGTATAGAGCAGGTTGAAGAATATATTAAAACAATCAAGCCTATATTGTATGGACTTGAAAGGAGTAAAGTGGAGATTGACTTATAAGGAGAAAAATCCGTGGTAAATCAAAAAGTTTTAATTTTAAATTTTGGTGGGCAATACGATGAACTTATCGCAAGACGGGTGCGGGAGTGTAACGTTTATTCGGAAGTTAAACCGCATACGGTAAGCATTCAAGCAATCAAAGAGTTTAATCCCATCGGAATCATTTTTACAGGTGGACCGCAGAGCGTGTACAAAGAAAACTCGCCGCATCCCGATGAAGCGATTTTCCGATTAGGAATTCCGATTTTAGGTATTTGTTACGGCTGTCAGCTTTTAGCGCATCATCTTGGTGGCAAAGTGGTGGAAGCGCAAAGCGATTCTTCTCGAGAATATGGTAAAACACTCACTTATTTTGACACGACGTGTTCCATATTCCAAGGTGTAAAAGAACGCAGTATAACGTGGATGAGCCATGGTGATTATATGGTGGAAGTGCCTCAAGGTTTTTCACTTGTTGCAAAATCCGATAAATGTCCTAACGTTGCTATTGCCGATGAAAAGAGAAAACTTTACGGCGTGCAGTTCCATCCCGAAGTAAACCATACCGAATACGGAAAAGCGATTATTAAGAATTTTCTTTACAAGGTTTGCGGTGCGGTCGGCGATTGGAATATGGAAAGTTATGCTCGTATTGCCATAGAGAATATTCGGAAAAAAGTCGGCAAGGATGAAGTCTTGCTTGCACTTTCGGGTGGTGTAGATTCGTCTGTTTGTGCGGCGCTTTTTGCCGAAGCGATTGGAAAACAATTAACGTGCGTGTTTGTTGATCACGGTTTGCTTCGTAAAAATGAAAGCGACGAAGTTGAAGAAGCGTTTAAGAAATGGGATATCAACCTAATCAAGGTGAATGCGGAAGAAAAATTTTTGACAGCACTCAAAGGCGTAACCGAACCCGAAAGAAAACGCAAAATAATCGGCGAACAATTTATAAGAGTTTTTGAAGAACAAGGAAAGAAAATCGGAAGCGTTGATTATTTGGCGCAGGGTACTATTTATCCAGACGTAATAGAATCGGGCAAGGGAGAAGCAGAAACAATAAAAAGCCACCATAATGTAGGTGGACTTCCGGACTTTGTGGATTTTAAGGAAATAATAGAGCCGTTAAAAATGCTTTTTAAAGACGAAGTGCGTGCACTTGGTCGAGAGCTTGGGCTTCCCGAATATTTGGTAGAGCGTCAACCGTTCCCAGGTCCAGGTCTTGGAATACGGATTATTGGAGAGATAACCAAGGAAAAGCTTGAACTATTGCGAGAGGCAGATTATATTTTCAGAGACGAAGTGGCGAAAGCAGGTCTTGAAAAAAGTATGAATCAATATTTTGCTGCACTTACGAATATGCGTTCGGTCGGCGTTATGGGTGATGGTAGAAGTTATGATTATGCAATAGCTCTACGCTCGGTAACGACGGACGATTTTATGACGGCAGATTGGACGCGAATACCATACGATGTTCTTGATAAGGTGTCGAGCAGGATTGTCAATGAAGTAAAAGGAGTAAATAGAGTACTCTATGACATTACTTCAAAACCGCCTGCAACGGTGGAATTTGAGTAAAGGAAAAGGTGTATTATGACGAAGTATATATTTGTTACTGGAGGCGTTGTCTCTGGACTGGGAAAAGGTATAACGGCAGCGTCGCTTGGCAGGCTTTTGAAGGCAAGAGGCTTAAAGGTTGCTGCTCAAAAGTTAGACCCTTATATCAATGTTGATCCTGGTACGATGAGCCCCTATCAACACGGTGAGGTATACGTTACCGAAGACGGAGCGGAAACCGATTTGGACTTAGGACATTATGAGCGTTTCATAGACGAGGATTTGAATAAATACTCAAATTTGACTACGGGTAAGGTGTATTGGAACGTTTTGAATAAAGAGCGTCGGGGCGAATATTTAGGCTCTACCGTTCAGGTTATACCACACGTTACGAATGAAATAAAGGAATTCGTTTACCGTGTCGGAAAACAAACGGATGCCGACGTTGTTATAACTGAAATCGGAGGAACGATAGGCGATATAGAAAGTCAGCCTTTTTTGGAAGCGGTAAGACAAATATCTTTGGAGGTCGGAAGAGAAAACAGCTTGTTTATTCACGTTACGCTTGTTCCGTACATAAAAGGTTCCGACGAACACAAATCAAAACCTACGCAGCACTCTGTCAAGGAATTACAGGGTATGGGCATAAATCCAAATATTATAGTGCTTCGTGCGGACGAGCCGCTCGAAAAAGAAATATTTAAAAAAATATCGCTTTTTTGTAACGTCAAACCGGATTGTGTTATCGAAAATTTAACTTTGTCTAACCTCTACGAAGCACCGCTCATGCTTGAAAATTCTAATTTTTCAAGCGTGGTATGCAGAGAATTGGGGCTTGAAACGAAAGAACCTGATTTGACGGAGTGGACAAACCTGATTGAAAGAATTAAGAACAGGGCAAAAACCGTGACGATTGCGCTTGTAGGAAAGTACGTAAGACTTCACGACGCTTATCTTTCGGTCGCCGAAGCGTTAAGACATGCAGGCTACGAATACGGTGCACGTATCAACATAAAATGGGTTGATTCGGAAACGTTAAATCAAGAAAGTGTAAAAGATGAGCTTAGCGAAGCGGATGGGATTATCGTTCCCGGTGGTTTTGGCGGTCGTGGAATAGAAGGAATGATTACGGCTGTAAAATATGCAAGAGAAAACGCTATCCCGTTTTTCGGGATATGTTTAGGGATGCAGATTGCCGTAATCGAATATGCAAGAAACGTTCTCGGTATCTTAGACGCAAATTCGGGCGAATTTGACGAGCTTTGTAAGAATAAGGTGATAGATTTTATGCCCGGACAAAGCGAAGATATAGATAAAGGCGGAACGTTAAGGCTCGGCAGTTATCCCTGCAAAATAAAGAACGGAACGACGATGGAAAGATGTTACGGTAAAAGAGAAATATCCGAACGCCATCGTCACCGTTATGAATTTAATAACGAATACAGAGAAGCGTTCGAAAAAGCAGGATTGAAACTTTCCGGAACGTCGCCGGATGAAAGATTGGTTGAAACGGTGGAAATAACAGTGCGTCCGTTTTACGTCGGCGTACAGTTCCATCCGGAGTTTAAGAGCAGACCGAATAACGCACATCCGTTATTCAAAGGGTTTATAAAAGCGGCAATAGATAAAAAGGAGAATAATGGATAATGAGTATACACGAAGAATGCGGAGTGTTCGGTATTATTTCCCCACAACCCGAAAATGTTGCGAATATTGCTTATTACGGACTTTATGCACTTCAACACCGAGGACAAGAAAGCGCGGGAATCGTGGTCAACGACGACGGACTTTTTTATTCGCATAAAGATATAGGGCTTGTCAGCGAAGTATTTTCTAAAGAAAAGTTGGCTGCCTTTCCCATGGGAACAATGGCTGTGGGACACGTCAGATACGGTACCACGGGAGGAACAACGAGAAATAATTGTCAACCCATAGAAGTAAATCATCAAAAGGGGAAATTAGCACTTGCGCATAATGGGAATTTGAGCAACGCATTTGAACTTCGTGACGAATTAGAACTCTCGGGCGCAATATTTCATACTACGTCAGACACGGAAACGATTGCGTATATTGTAACCAAAGAGCGACTTAATGCGCCTTCTATCGAAACTGCCGTAAGTAGGGCAATGCAAAAATTGGAAGGAGCGTTTTCGCTCGTTTTAATGTCAGCGACAAAGCTTATTGCTGTGCGTGATCCGCACGGATTCAGACCGTTATGCTACGGAAAAACAGATGATGGAAGTTATGTTGTCGCGTCTGAAAGTTGCGCCTTATCTGCCGTAGGAGCAGAATTTATAAGGGATTTGCAACCGGGTGAAATGCTTGTGTTCAATAACGAGGGGATAAAATCGTTTACCGATTATTGCGATACGAAAGAGAAGAAAACCTGTATTTTTGAGCACATTTATTTTGCTCGTCCCGATTCTATAATCGACGGTGTTTCGGTGCAAAGCGCAAGAATAACGGCAGGTAAAATTTTGGCGCAAAAGTTTCCCGTAAATGCGGACGTTGTAATCGGCGTTCCGGATTCGGGACTTGACGCTGCACTCGGTTATTCGCAGGAATCGGGTATACCATACGGAATAGGACTTATCAAGAATAAGTATATAGGCAGAACCTTTATATCGCCAGGGCAAAGTGACAGATTTGATAAAGTTCGGATAAAACTTTCGCCCGTAAATACGGCAGTAAAGGGGAAAAGGGTTATTTTGATTGACGATTCAATCGTTCGTGGAACGACGAGCGGCAGAATTGTAAAACTTCTGCGTGATGCAGGCGCAACCGAAATTCATATGCGTGTTTCCGCTCCGCCTTTTTTACATCCTTGCTATTACGGGACAGACATAGATTCCGAAGAACATCTTATTGCTTGTCATCATACGGTAGAGGCTATTGCCAAGATGATAGGCGTTGACAGTCTCGGCTATTTACCCAAAGAAAGTTTATCACAACTTATCGGTGGCAAAAATTTCTGTTCGGCTTGTTTTGACGGTCAATATCCGACTGAAATACCGAAAAATACTTGTAAAAATCGTTTTGAACAGAAATTGTCAGAGAGAAAGAAGTAAGCGAGGTTAACATGAAAAGACCGTATGACAGAAAACTAATTTTAGAAGATGGCACGGAATACTACGGCTATGCATTTGGCGATGGGGAAGATAAAGTAACGGAGATAGTATTCAATACTTCGCCAGTTGGATATCAAGAGATTTTATCCGATCCTTCGTATACGTATCAAACGGTCGTGATGAGCTATCCGCTCATAGGGAATTACGGAATTAATTCTGATGATTTTGAAACGCAAACACCCACAATAGGTGGATTTGCGGTAAGAGAATATAATGATTTTCCGTCGAATTGGAGAAGTGAAAAAACACTTTCTGAAGTAATGAAAGAGTATAAAATCCCCGGTATTTACGGAATCGATACGAGAAAGCTCGTGCGCTCCATTCGAGATTACGGAAGCAGACGCTGTTTGCTTACAGGAATGGAAACGACTGCGGAAGATGGCGTAAAAATCATAAGCCGTGCGCCGATTTTGACGGATGCGGTTCCAAAGGTGAGTAGAAAGAAAATAACGGAATATCCCGCAGACGGAGAAATAAAAATTGTTGCTATTGATTGCGGAATGAAACAAAATATAGTACGTTCCCTAAATAGGCGCGGCGTTTCGGTTACGGTCGTTCCTTTTGATACAAGCAGTGAAGCGATAGAGAGTTTGAATCCTGACGGCATATTTATTTCCAACGGGCCCGGAGATCCAACGGATGCAGTTCCCGTAATCAACGCAATCAAAGATTTGAAGGGGAAATATCCGATTTTCGGCATCTGCTTAGGGCATCAGATTATATCGCTTGCATACGGTGCAAAAACGTATAAATTAAAATTCGGACACCGAGGCGGAAATCATCCAGTTAAAAACTTGGCAACGGGAAAGATAGAAATAACTTCGCAAAATCACTCTTATGCAGTCGAGGCGGGAAGTCTTAAAAATACGCCGCTTACGGTTACGCACGTAAACCTTTTAGACGGGACGATTGAAGGGATAGAATGCAAAAAAGATAAGATTTTCAGTGTTCAATATCATCCCGAAAGTGCCCCTGGACCACAGGACAGTAGCTATCTTTTCGATAAGTTTATCAATATCATCAAGGAGAACAAAAATGCCTAAAAGAAAGGATGTTAAAAAGATACTTGTCATTGGCTCGGGACCAATCATTATCGGTCAGGCAGCGGAATTCGATTATGCGGGTACGCAAGCCTGTCTTGCTCTTAAAGAAGAGGGATATGAAGTTATTCTTTGTAATTCCAACCCTGCAACGATAATGACAGATACGACAATTGCGGATAAAGTTTATATGGAGCCCTTAACGCTTGAATATATTGCAAAAATCGTAAGATACGAACGCCCTGACGCAATCTTGCCGGGGATAGGTGGTCAAACGGGTTTGAATTTGGCAATGCAACTTGAAAAGAAAGGCGTTCTTAAAGAGTGTAGATGTGAACTTTTAGGTACGAAAAGCGAAAGTATTGAAAGAGCGGAAGATAGAGAACTCTTTAAGAAACTCTGTGAAGACTTAGGAGAACCCGTTTTGCCTTCCGAAATAGCTAACACGATAGAAGAAGGATTACAAATAGCAAA
The DNA here is from genome assembly GCA_045124505.1 of Eubacteriales bacterium. Lineage (GTDB taxonomy): Bacteria > Bacillota > Clostridia > Oscillospirales > CAG-272 > RGIG7213. Next base: position 2,122 of record JBGVLZ010000027.1, on the reverse strand, counting down.
GCAAATCGGTTATCCCGTTGTTTTACGTCCTGCGTTTACGTTAGGCGGGACGGGTGGTGGTTTTGCTGATGATGAAAAGGAGTGCGCCGAAATTCTAAAAAACGCCCTTACGTTGTCTCCCGTGCATCAAGTGCTTGTTGAAAAGAGTATAAAAGGCTTTAAGGAAATAGAGTACGAGGTAATGCGTGACGCAAACGATACGGCGATTACCGTTTGTAACATGGAAAATCTCGATCCTGTCGGGATACATACGGGTGATTCTATTGTAGTTTGTCCGTCGCAAACGTTGACGAATAAAGAGTATCACATGTTGCGAGATAGCGCATTAAAAATTATAAGGGAACTTAAAATTGAAGGCGGTTGTAACGTTCAGTTTGCGCTTGATTCAAAATCTTTTCAGTATTATTTAATAGAAGTCAATCCCAGAGTATCCCGCTCGTCCGCACTTGCAAGCAAAGCAAGTGGATATCCTATTGCAAGAGTATCTGCAAAAGTTGCAGTCGGAATGCGTTTGGAAGAAATAACGCTTGCAAATACTTCGGCTGCGTTTGAACCCGCGCTCGACTACGTTGTCACTAAAATGCCGAGGTTTCCTTTCGATAAGTTTACCGATGCAAATAACGAACTCGGCACGCAAATGAAAGCAACGGGCGAAACGATGAGTGTGGGTAGAACTTTTGAAGAGAGCTTATTGAAAGGAATACGTTCACTTGAAATCGGTGTTTACCATTTGTATATGAGTAAGTTCGACGGCGTGGCAACGAAAGACTTGCTTGATTATATTAAGCACGGCACAGACGATAGAATTTACGCCATTGCCGAACTTTTAAGAAGAAACGTATCGCTTGAAGAGATAGGAGAAAAAACGCAGATTGACAATTTCTTTTTGCGCAAATTAAGAAACGTAATTGACGAAGAAAGAGAGATAAAAAACAATCCCTTAGATATTGAAACGCTATTCGACGCCAAAAAGACAGGCTTTTCAGATAAAGAAATAGCAAAACTTTGGAAAAAGACAGAAACTGAAGTATTCAATTTGAGAAAGCGTGAAAATATTTTCCCCGTCTACAAAATGATAGACACTTGTTCGTCGGAATTTAACAGTTACGTTCCGTATTTTTATTCAACGTACGAAGAAGAAAACGAATCTATCGTATCCAATAAGAAAAAAATACTTGTATTAGGCAGTGGTCCTATCCGTATAGGACAAGGGGTAGAGTTTGATTATTCTACAGTCCATGCAGTAAAAACCATTAAAGCGGCAGGATATGAGGCGATAATTATCAATAATAATCCCGAAACGGTTTCCACCGATTACACGACAAGCGACAAACTGTACTTTGAACCCTTAACGCCCGAAGACGTTATGAACGTAATAGCCCTTGAAAAACCCGAAGGCGTAATTGCCTCTCTCGGCGGGCAAACGGCGATAAATCTTGCGGAGCCGCTACGAGACAGGGGGGTTAAGATAATCGGCACAGATTGCGACGCTATCGAAAAAGCAGAAAACAGGGATGCGTTTGAAAAATTGCTTAAAGAACTTAATATTCCGCAGCCTAAAGGCTATGCTGTTACAAATATAGAAGACGGCATAAAAGCGGCAAAAGAAATCGGATATCCCGTTCTTGTTCGTCCATCCTTCGTTTTGGGTGGTAGAGCAATGCAAATAGTCGCAAAAGAGCAAGCACTTCGTCATTACTTAAAAACTGCGGTAGAAATTGATGAAGACAAACCCGTTTTGGTGGATAAATATATCCGTGGAAAAGAAGTAGAAGTTGATGCGGTTTGTGACGGAAAAACCGTGTTCGTTCCTGGAATAATGGAACTTGTCGAACGCACGGGTGTGCATTCCGGCGACAGCATAAGCGTATATCCTACTTTCAGTATTTCTGACAAGGTAAAAAAGACGATTCTTGAATATACGGAAAAACTTGGGCTTGGTATCGGTATAATTGGTCTTTTCAATATTCAATTTATCGTTGATGAAAAAGAAGACGTTTATATTATCGAAGTCAACCCTCGCTCATCGAGAACGGTTCCGTTCTTGTCCAAAGCAACGGGGTATAGCTTGGCTGATATTGCTACGCTCGTTATACTTGGAAAATCGTTGCAAGAACAAGGT
>JBGVLZ010000026.1:0-7242 GCA_045124505.1 Eubacteriales bacterium | reverse complement strand
TTTGCCATAATCACACCTCCGTTATATATGTTCGCTAAGACGCTTCATCACTTCCGCATAAGCAGCTTCTACTCCGCCAAGATCGCGGCGGAAACGGTCTTTGTCAAGTTTCTCTCCTGTCTCGCTGTCCCACAGTCTGCAGGTATCGGGGCTGATCTCATCTGCAAGAACTATAGTGCCGTCCGATAGTCTGCCAAATTCCAGTTTGAAATCCACCAAGATTACGCCGCACTTTGACCAAAACGCTTTCAACTGCTCGTTGACGCCAAAAGCATATTTCTTTATGGTCTCAATTTCTTCTTTGGTTGCCAGTTTCATTGCAACAGCGTGATATTCATCCATCAGCGGATCGCCAAGTTCGTCGTTTTTATAGGAAAATTCGATGGTAGGCGTTTCAAACACAAAGCCTTCCTCCACACCATAGCGTTTGGAAAAAGATCCGGCAGCGATGTTGCGGATAATAACTTCCAGAGGAACAATGGACACTTTCTTTACAAGTGTTTCTCGGTCACTCAGTTCTTCTACAAAATGCGTGGGGATACCTGCCTTTTCAAGGTGCTGCATTAGTAGATTGCTCATCCGGTTGTTGATAACGCCTTTACCAACGATAGTTCCTTTCTTGAGCCCGTTGAACGCCGTAGCGTCGTCCTTGTAGGAAACAATAAGGAGTTGTGGATTGTCGGTTGCAAATACTTTTTTTGCTTTTCCCTCGTAAAGTTGTTCTCTCTTTTCCATGTCATCTTCTCCTTTATATTTTCAACAGTTCTTTTACCAGTTTGTTCACGAGCTGCGGATTTGCGCTTCCTTTTGATGCACGCATCGCCTGACCCACGAAAAAGCCCATTGCTTTTTCTTTGCCCGATTTCAGTTCTTCCACAGCTTTCGGATTCTCATCCAGTATCTTCTGAATGATCGGAACAAGTGCCGATTCGTCACTAATCTGCATCAAACCCTTTTCCTTGGCAATTTCTTCGGGCTCTTTTTCTTCATCGAAAAGCGCTTCAATAATTTTTTTGAGTGCGCCGGAGCTGACCTTTTCTTCTGAATAAAGAAGAATCGCTTTTGCAAGGAACATAGGCTCAAACGGAATACTTTCCATTTCTCTCTCGTGTAAGATTCTTGAAATATCGCCCATCAGCAGATTGCTCACAGCTTTTGCAGGAGCACCGAGTCCAACCGTCTTTTCAAAGTAATCGGAAATGGATTTTGATGACGTTAACTGTCTTGCATCGTATTCTGGTAATCCAAGCTCGTCGATATACCTGCGCTTTCTTTCATCGGGAAGCTCGGGAAGGCTTGCTCTGATTCGCTCAACCCAGTCCTTGTCAACCACGATGGGAACCAGATCCGGTTCAGGGAAATATCTGTAGTCGTGCGCTTCTTCTTTGGAACGCATTTCAAAGCTCTCGCCCTTTGCATCGTCCCATCTGCGCGTCGCCTGTATGACCTTGCCGCCATCCTCGATCAGCTCGATCTGACGCTGACGCTCGCCCACCATTGCGCGGTAAGCCGCACGGAAGGAGTTGATGTTCTTCATTTCGGTACGAGTTCCGAACTCTTTTTGTCCTAAAGGTCGCACTGAAAGGTTGACATCACAGCGAAGCGAGCCTTCCTGCATCTTGCAATCGGAAACGCCGGTGTATTCAAGAATTGATTTAACTTTTTCAAGAAATGCCCTTGCTTCCTCGGGAGAACGCATATCCGGTTCGGTGACGATCTCGATCAGCGGAACGCCGCATCTGTTGTAATCTACAAGCGATGCACCTCGCAGACCGTCGTGTATCAGCTTTCCTGCATCCTCCTCAATATGAATACGGGTAATACCTATCCTCTTGATTTCTTCGTCAACCTCAATATCAAGGTATCCGTTTTTACATATCGGCATATCGTATTGAGATGTTTGATATGCTTTGGGAAGATCGGGATAAAAATAGTTTTTTCTGTCCTGCTTGCCATATTCGGTGATTTCACAATTCATGGCAAGTCCTGCCGTGATCGCATAATCAACAACTTTTTTGTTAAGAACGGGGAGAACACCGGGCATGCCCGTGCAGATCGGGCAGGTTTGCGTATTGACATCAGCGCCGAATGCGGTTGAGCAAGAACAATATATCTTTGACTTGGTTGCAAGCTCTGCATGAATTTCAAGACCAATTACAGTTTCAAACGTCATTTACTCCGCCTCCTTTGTTGTCGGACGGAGCCTATCATACCCCGTCTCATTTTCATAAGCGTATGCCACAGTCAGCAATTTTCGTTCCTCAAAGCTGTTTGCAATCAGCTGAATTCCGATCGGCATTCCATTTTTGTCAAGTCCCGCGGGAATACTGATGGCGGGAAGCCCGGCAATATTGACTGCAACGGTACAAATATCACCCATATACATCGCAACGGGATCGGATTTTTCTCCGAATTTGTATGCCGTTGTGGGAGTAGTCGGTGTCAGAAGAACGTCATATTTTTCAAAGCAAGCGGTAAAGTCGCGCTTGATCAGTGTTCGTACCTGTTGAGCCTTTTTATAATAAGCGTCATAGTAGCCCGAGCTTAAAGCATAGGTACCAAGCATAATTCTTCTTTTTACTTCTTCGCCGAACCCCTCGGAGCGCGTTTTTTCGTAAAGTTCTGCAAGACTGTGATATTCTTCAGCTCTGTAACCGTATTTAATGCCGTCAAATCTTGCAAGGTTAGAGCTTGCCTCCGCCGAAGAAATCAGATAATAGGCAGGGAGCGCATATTTGGAAAGAGGCAGCGAGCATTCCTCGCACTCGGCACCAAGCATCTCATATACTTTGACTGCGTTATCTACGGCTTCCTTTATCTCCGCTTGAATACCGCTTTCAAGATACTGCTTCGGTACGCCGATCTTCATACCTGCAAGCGGCAAACCGAGTGCTTTTGTATAGTCAGTTTTATCGGCATCCACCGATGTGGAATCCATTTTGTCATAACCCGCGATCGCATTCAAAACGATTGCGCAGTCGGTCACGTCCTTTGTAAAGGAACCGATCTGATCCAGCGAGGATGCAAATGCAATCAAGCCGAATCTCGATACCAATCCGTAGGTCGGTTTGAGCCCCACGTTTCCGCAAAAAGCTGCGGGCTGGCGGATTGAGCCACCCGTATCGGAGCCAAGCGCGTATGGCGCAAGGTCGGCAGATACGCTTGCGGCTGAACCGCCCGACGAGCCACCGGGTACACGGGTAAGATCGTAAGGATTTTTCGTCTTTTTGAAATAAGAGCTTTCGGTAGATGAACCCATAGCGAACTCATCCATATTCAGTTTGCCGAGAATGACAGCGCCCTCATTTTTCAGCCTTTTGATTACAGTGGCATCATAAGGCGGAACAAAGTTATATAACATTTTTGAGGCACAGGTGGTCTTGATGCCCTCTGTACAGATGTTGTCTTTTATGCCTACGGGGATACCGGTCAAAAGAGTTGCTTCTCCCCTTGCTATGCGCTCGTCTGCTTTACCTGCCGCGGCAAGAGCTTCATCGGGACAGACCGTAATATAACTGCCAATTTGTGCATCGGCTTTTTCTATTCTTGCAAGATACTGCTTTGTCAGCTCTACCGAGGAGAGCTTTCTTTGCTTCAAAAGCTCTGCGTATTCGTGTATCGTACTCATTCTCATGCCACCTCACTCTACGATTTTGGGGACAACATAGCAGCCTTCGTATTGCTCCGGCGCATTGGAAAGGATCTTATTTCGATCAAAAGACTCTTTCCGTTCATCTTCACGGAACACGTTGTAAAGCGAAGCTCTTCCCGGTCCATTCGATTCGGCATCATTCAAATCAAGCTCGTTTAATTGATCGGCAAATTCGATAATTGCCCCCATCTGCTCACTCCATTTCTCCTGCTCCGCTTCATCTATTCTAAGCCTTGCAAGCGATGCAACGTGTTTCACTTGACTTTGCTCTATCTTCATAATCGACGCACTCCTCTCAAAACTCTTGTATATATTTTTTCCCGATTAAGAAACAAAAAGGCAAAGGCGCTTCATGCGAACCACATGAAAGACGCCTTTGCCTTTGTATTTATTCAGTTTTTATTGTCAAATAAAAAAATAGACAACTCGCCACCGATAAAACCGACCGTAAATCTACGCCCGAATATAATCGGAAGGCGCCATTGCCCTCGCGAAATTATTATACACCTTTTTTTCTTATTTGTCAATATAATTTAATGAAAAAATGAGCCGTGTTTCAAAAAAACGCAGCTCGGATTGTTACTTATATGCCGCTGTCGCCGTAGTTTGAAAGAACACGTGCGGAAGGATCGTTTACGTCGCAGCCCTCCCGGGACTTGTTCGGTATCCAAAAGTCTACTACCATTTCTGCCTGACCCGGATAATACTTTTCAAAAATTTCACGGTAAAGCAGAGATTCTTTCGTAAACGGTGCGGCATGGGTGTATTTCCTGCGGGCAGCTTCAAATTCTTCATCCGAATATACTCACCTGTTTTTCCGTCATAGATGATGCAGGCGAACTCTGCGTCCAGCATAGCGAACATATCTGTGCCGTATTCGAAGTACATAGGAAGCAGGATTTCACAATCAGAATCACTCATAAATGTATAACCTTTCTTCTTCAGTGTTGCTTTATGTTTTTCAAAGCCATAAAGCTCGCCGTTACAGACAATATAACTGCCCTCCAGTTCAAATGGCTGCATTCCCGAAGGGGTCAACCCCATAATAGCAAGCCTGTGAAAACCAAGAAGACCTTTACCCGTATCAATAATTCGACTATCATCCGGTCCGCGTGATACTGTACGGCCAAAACCTTTCTTAAACTATCAAAGCGGCACCGCTGCCACAGTAACCCATAATAGAACACATTGAAAATACCTCCGTAAAAAGTAAATTCAGCATCCTACAGGGTGATTGCTGTACTCGCGGTGCCACCTGTATTTGTTCTCATTTCCAAGCCTCAAGCAAGGCTCTGTCAACTGACGTGTGACGCACGGCGCACCTACTAAGAGTTCGCTTTTCGGATTGCAGCTCGAAAAGTGTTATTTGTGCAGACCCACCATACGGCTTCCACCGTCCCGTACTCGCTGAAGGGAAGTGATCTGCATTACTTGTCTTTTCTCAAACGCTTTTAAGATATTCAGTTTTGGGACTTAATCCCGGGGATTCAATCCCATGTTGTCGTATTCAGGGCATATTCGGATGTGTTTTTATCGTCACAAGAAAGAAATGCCTTTTCATACAGCGGATCCAGCTTTGGAGAATGGATTTCCATTTTCGGTGTCTGTTTCTTAAAATCCACCGAAATCTCAGAAGTGGATTTTTGTAATATTTTTTCTTTTTCCTTCGTTTTCATGAAATGAACTCCTTTACTCTTTTACATAATTGCGGATCAGATGATAAATATCATGATTACATTCACAGTAGATTACATTCCAGTCAATATTTTTTGGCGGATGGCTGTGCCTGCGCTGCAGATGTGTCCCCAAAAGAACAGTACAAAACTCCGATTTCGCGGACAATTCCCATGGATTCCCGTTTTCATCCCGTCCCAGCAGACGTACATCCGCATCAATCTGCTGCACAATCTCCGTAAATTTCTGAACATCCTGGAGTGAATCCAGAACCAATGCATACTTCATATTGTCTCCTATTCCACATCCTGAAGGGCATCATATCCTTCTTCTCCGGTACGAACCTTTACAACATTCTCAACATCGTAAACGAAGATCTTGCCGTCGCCGATATGTCCGGTATACAGAACCTTTTTCGCAGTTTCAATGACACTGCGGACAGGTACTTTGCTTACTACGATATCTACCTGAATTTTTGGGAGCAGGGTTGCTTCCACCTGAACGCCACGGTAATACTCGGGTTTGCCTTTTTGTACTCCACAGCCAAGAACATGAGATACCGTCATACCGGTAATACCGATCTCCATCATTGCCGTTTTCAAAGCCTCAAAACGAGGTTCCTTGCAAATAATTTCTACCTTGGTAAGTTTTGGTGCACCATCATCAAAGCTCGGCATTTTCTTTACAGTAACAGCTTCTGCTACAGGAACATCACCGGTTACATTGACTGCTTCTTCATAGCCGTAATCAAGGCTCTCAACCGCAGGTAAGAAGTCAGCATAAGCACTGGCAAGACCATGCTCTGTACTGTCAAGCCCTTTGATTTCTTCTTCCTTTGATACGCGAAGTCCGACAGTCTTTTTGATAATCAGGAAAGCTATCGTCATTGTAACGGCAGTCCATGCAAGGATTGCAGTAATGCCAAGCGTCTGAATGCCGAGTAATTTGAAACTGCCGGTATAGAACAAGCCTTCAAGACCTGCAGGAGCATCGGGATTTGCAAGCAATCCAACTGCAAGGGTACCCCAAACACCGTTTGCTAAATGAACACCAACTGCACCAACCGGATCATCAATGTGTAATTTGAGATCAAGCACTTCAACGACCACAACAACAAGAATACCGGAAACAATGCCGATAATTGCGGAACCAAGTGCATCGACTGCATCGCACCCTGCCGTAACACCGACAAGGCCTGCAAGTGAGCCGTTCAAGCACATAGAAACATCGGGTTTGCCGTTCTTAAACCATGTATACAGCATTGTGGTACAGGTTGCTACTGCGGGTGCGATTGTAGTTGTTACAAAAATGGATGCAAGAGAATTACCGTCCCAAGCCGCTGCACCGTTAAATCCGTACCACCCGAACCAAAGGATAAAGCAGCCAAGAGCACCGAGTGTAATCGAATGGCCGGGAATCGCGTTTACTTTCTTAACCTTACCGGCCTTGTCTTTTACATACTTGCCAAGCCTGGGACCTACCATGATCGCACCAATCAGTGCAGTGATACCACCGACAGAGTGAATTGCTGCAGAGCCTGCAAAGTCGTGGAAGCCAAGTTTGACAAGCCACCCCTGAGAGTTCCATACCCAGCCTGCTTCAATCGGATACACAAACAGCGAGATTACGCCGGAATAAATACAATAGGAAACAAACTTTGTTCTTTCTGCCATAGAGCCGGAAACGATGGTTGCGGCAGTTGCACAGAACACAAGGTTAAAAACAAAGGACGGAGCGTTGCCGCCTTTCAAGAAAGCGCCGAAGTTTGTCAGTATTTCAAGATTCGGTACACCGAAAATTCCGAGGACGTAATCTTCTGCCATCATCAGGCTGAAGCCAAGCAAAACGAATACAACCGTTCCGATGCAGAAGTCCATCAGATTTTTCATAATAATGTTGCCGGCGTTCTTTGCTCT
>JBGVLZ010000025.1:0-2962 GCA_045124505.1 Eubacteriales bacterium | reverse complement strand
GTTTACAGCAGTCGGCTTGCCTGTTTCTGCTGTTGCCGAAAAGGACAGGGCACAGATAACTGTTACAACATCCTCGTCAAGCCCTCAAAAGGGCGACACGATAAAGGTGCGTGTACAGCTTGAAAACTATGCTACTATGACACCGAAGGTTTCCGCTATGGAGCTTTCCATGAACTTTGATACATCTGTATTTACTTATGTTGACGGTTCGCTCGATTTTTCAACTCTCAAGATCAATAACGGCGATGCTATCAATGCCGTATTCGACGGTGAAGACTCATTTGATTTCTTCTACTGCTATGCGAATAATTCCGGTGATCCCTTGCCCAGAGCAAATATAAGCAAGTTCATTCTGTTTTCATTTGATCTGAAGGTAAGAGAAGATCTTGAAGAAGACACACCTGCGGAATTTGAAATAACAAAATGCAATCTTTACGACAGTGTAACGACAACCCCCGGTGCGAAAATACAGCTTAAGGACAGCTTCAAGCTTCCTTCCGTGAAGGCATATGTTGAACGTCCTTCTATCCTTTACAATGAAAGCGGCACAAATGAAGGTGTTTACGGCAAGATGGTAAAGCTTGAATTTGATGCATCGTTTGCACAGATAGCGTATGAAGACCGTGAGGCTCAGACGGTAACAAGCCCTTATTTTGCAAAAGAAAACGGTAAATATAAGCTTACAGTCGTAATCGACGGTCAGACAGTAGAGGAAGAATTTACTGTAAACAGAGAAATTAAATCGATTTCTTTGCGTGTAGGCACGTATACAAACAAGTATGCGCTTAATGAAGACCTCAATCTCACAAAGGGTGAGCTTATAGTACAGTATTATGACGAAAGTCCTTATGAAGCTGATAACGGATTTTCATATATCCCTCTTTCTGATGCGAATGTAAGCGTTTCGGGATATGACAAAACTGTTCCGGGTATTCAGAATCTCAATGTTATATACAGAGGATTCACAACAAGCATGACTGTAACGGTAATGGAAGTTTCCGTTGCGGGAATCCTTGTTAAAACGGGAAGCTCTCTGAAGTACAGATATGCACCCATCGGATATCCTGTTGATCCTTCCGGTATATTCGTTATCGTTCAGTACAGCGACGGCACACAGGAAGAAAAAGAACTTGATTATTCAATGCTTACGGAATATCTTACAGGCGTTGCAGGCGTTGTCAATGTCGGAATAAGAGTGGGTGATAAGACGATCGACGGCGCATTCACGGTAGAATACGTATCCGCTGACGACCTTACGGCATTTAAAAACGACATTAAATCAACGGATATTCTTGCACTTACAGCAAATGACAAGGCAAAGGTTGAAGACCTTAAAGCAAGATATAATGCACTTGTCGGAAACTTCGGTCCGTCCGTTATGACATACGGTGTCGATGTACAGACACAGTATGATGCTATCGTTGCACGCATGGATGAGCTTACGGGCGGTACAGATACATCTGTTGTTGACACAGAAACCGATGCTGAAACCGATGCCGAAACTACAGGCAACGGAGGCGGCAGCTTTAACGCAATGAAGATCGTCGGCATAGTTCTTGCTGTAATAGTTATTCTCTCTGTTGTAGCAGGTGCTGTTTATTTCATTATCGTTTACATAAAGAGAAAAAAAGAAGACGATGCAGAATATTACGATGATGACGACGAAGATGATGACGATGATGACGAAATGGCTAAAACGGTAATATCCGATTTCAGCTACGAAGAGGATGATCTTATAGGCAGAGATTTCGAGGAGGAAGATGATGAGTAATAATTTGAAACGTATCTTGTCCGCATTTACGGTATGCACACTTTTGTTTGCATTTACATTCTGGGCTGTTGCGGTTGAGGATAGTGAACCTGCAGATCCTACAGTATCGGAAGGCACAGAAACAGATGAAGAACCGCAGGGACCCTCTGTTGAATCCATAAAATTTTCCGTTGCATCATATTCTCTTGATAAGGGCGACTCAGTAGATACAGAGCTTATAGTTCTTCCCGAAGGCATTGAAGACTATGAGATCAAATATTCCACATCCGATAAAAATGTTGCAACTGTTGATAAAAACGGTAAGATAACCGCTACAGGAAAAGGCGAAGCTACAATTACTGCAGAATGCGGCGGTCTTAAATGTACAGTTACAGTTACTGTCACAAGTGTTGAAATTTCAATAGAGCAGGACCACACTCTTGAAAAGTATGTAAGCGGTTTTTCTGTCGGAATGACTATAGATGCAGTTAAATCGGCTTTTGCAAAGTATATGAAAACCGATGCTTCTGACATCAGAATACTTTCCGGCTCAAGCGAACCGTCAGGAAATGCACTTATTGCTACCGGTATGGTGATAGATGATGACGGTGTGCATTATAATGTAGTTGTTGCAGGAGATGTTGACGGATCAGGAACTATCACATACGAAGATACAAGAACGGTCATATCGGTTCTTTCGGGCGGTGATTTTAATAATCCTGCTTGTGAAAGAGCTGCGAAGTTCAACGGTAATCAGGTGCTTTCCATAAAGACCGCACTTGATATGTCTGACTATGTAAGTAACAGAATCACACTTGATTAATTCAATCCAAAAGGCGGCAATGTGCCGCCTTTTGAAATTAATACCGTAAAAAGGTTTTATTATGGAAAAATTACAGAAAAATCAAAAATTTACAGTTGATATAATAGATACTAATAATCTGGGCTTCGGTGTCTGTAAAATAAATAATTTTGCTGTCTTTGTCAAAAACGGTGTTGAGGGGGACAGATGCAAAATAAAGATAATAAAGGTGCTTAAAAATTACGCACTTGCAGTTGGCGAGGAACTTATAACACCTTCTGCTTATAGAATAACACCTGCGTGTCCCTATAAAAGATGCGGCGGATGTGTGTTTCAGCACGTCAGCTTCGAGTATGAAAACATACTGAAGAAAAAATATATTGAATCTGCTTTGAAAAAAGCGGGTATTT
>JBGVLZ010000024.1:0-93474 GCA_045124505.1 Eubacteriales bacterium | reverse complement strand
CCAGTGGCGGAAGGTGGCAGGCGAAGCCTGACGGATGAGGTGTCAATAAAATTCGATTAAATGGGTTTAAAACGGGCGGTTCGTGAACCGCCCCTACAGGCACCCCCCGAACACGCAAGACCGTAGGGGCGTGCATCGCACGTCCGCATACCGTAGGGGACAAGACGCAATCACTTTGCTTTGCAAAGTGACGACGTCCCGTGAAAATTAAACACCTTTACTCGGATAACATTATTCCCGTATTAACCGATTTAAATAAATAAAAGCGGACGATGATACTCGTCCGCTTTTAATCATATATTACTTTCAATTTACGTATTTTTTCCTCATTACGAGGTACAGGATCAAAATGGCAACAAGTGCGGCGGCAACGAATATGCCGAATACAAAATCGCCTGTCATGGGATTTACCACCTGCTCTGACGTCTGTGCAGCATCGTTATTTGCATGATCTGCGGCAATTGCAGAAACAGACACGAACACCGTGCTTAAAAAAGCAAAGATCATAACGACCGAAATTATCTTTTTTATGTTCACAATTTACCGCCTCCTTCTTCTCTGTGCGTTCATTTTACCACACTCTTTTGTGTTTGTCAATAACTTTTTAAAATTTTATCAAAATTAATTAAAAATTAAGCAAATTTTCCTTTTTTGAAAGTTTGTTTTAATAAACATTTGAGTGATGTTTTGTCAACATAAATCTGCTAACTCTTGGTATAATGTAAATAAATAATTAATTAACTGTTCGGAGTCATTTATGAAGACTGTGATAATATCCGGCGCCTCCGGCGGCATCGGCAGATGCGCCGTGCGTTCCTTTGCAAACAGCGGATTTAACGTCTTTATGCTGTACAATAAAAGCGAAGAAAAAGCCTTAAGCTTATGCGATGAGCTTACCTCACAGGGCAAAAGCGTTTATGCCTGCAGGTGCGACATAACAAGCGAATCTGATGTCCGCCGTGCCGTTTCTCTTTGCCAGTACAAATTCAACACCGTCGATGTTCTGATAAACAACGCAGGCGTGTCCGAATTTGCCGTTTTGGAAAACATAACGGAGCAAATGTGGGACAGAATGATGGATGTCAACGTCAAGGGTGCATTTTTACTGACACGCGCAGTTCTGCCGCTTTTGCGTGAAAGCGTGGGCAAAATAATCAACATTTCCTCAATGTGGGGGCTTTCCGGCGCATCGTGCGAGGTGCATTACTCTGCATCAAAGGCGGCAATTATCGGCTTTACAAAGGCACTTGCCAAGGAAGAAGCGCCGTCGGGAATTACCGTAAACTGCATCGCTCCGGGCTTTATCGAAACGGAAATGAACAGTACGCTCTCATCCGAGGCGGTTGAAGAAATAATCGAAAAAACACCGCTTGGACGCTCCGGTACGCCCGAGGATGTTGCAGGTGTGATGCTGTTTTTGGCATCCCCCGCATCCGATTTCATAACAGGACAGACAATAACCGTCGACGGCGGATATATACTTTAAATACAATTGAAATTATATATAATTTCGGGAAGGAATACAAAATGAAACTTTGTGATGCTATTTGCAACACACCCATACACCCCATAACGCCCCTGCATGACACGGGAAATGAGATCTATCTCAAGCGTGATGACCTTCAGCCGTTTTCATTCGGCGGAAACAAGGTACGTATTGCGCAGAAAATAATCATGGATATGCTCGACGAGGGCTGTGACGTGCTTATCACCTACGGAAACAAGCTGTCAAACCTCTGCCGTGTTACAACAAACCTTTGCTGCTCACTCGGCATTGAATGTTACATGATCTCCGTTTACGATGATGACCACGGCTGTGCACGTGCATTCAACGGCACAATGGCAGAGCTTTTCGGCGCAAAGATAGTAGAATGTGCAAAGGCTGAAGTTGACGACGTACTCAAACAGCTTCAGGACAAGCTTTCCGCAGAAGGCAAAAAATCGTACTTCGTAAACGATCCTCACGCAATAACGGCAGAATGTACAGCCTATAGAGATACATATGCAGAAATTTACGATTATATGGTACAGACAGGGCTTCACTTCGACTACATATTCTCCGCTTGCGGAGCAGGTACAACAACAGGCGGTCTTCTCATCGGTAAGATGCTCCACCCCGATTACGGCAAGGCAGGCACACCCAACCCCACAATCGTCGGTATTTCCACGGCAAGAGCACAGGAAAGAGGCGTCATGAAGCTCAATGAGCATATAACAAACTACTTCGCACGCTACGAAAACAGCAAGCCCGATCCCGAGATCGTCAAAAAGGAGCTTAATTTCACCGCAGATTACCTTTGCGGCGGCTACGGCTTGGCAGATGATGAAATAAGAAACAACTGCATCGAAATGATGCGCAAAAACGGTATCGAGCTTGACCCCACATACACGGGCAAAGCGTACACAGGTACTGAAAAATACCTTATCGAGCACGGCATAAAGGGTAAAAAGATACTGTTTATCCACACAGGCGGCTCACCCCTTTATTTCGATATGATAAGATAAGCAAAGCACAAAAAAACTCCGTATAATTCCTCGGAATTGTATGGAGTTTTCTTTTTTTGTCTATCATCAATTTGCGGCGGCTTGCTCCCGTCCTGTAAAACGCATTTAAAAATTATACCCGACGAGGGCATATTTGATTGCAAGATCCAAAAGGAGAAACGAAATGAAAAATATAAGAACTGATATGGCATCGGAAATACGTGAGGAATACATGAAGGAATACGCCAAACAGCACAAGGGCGAGCCTGACGGCATAAAATACGAAACGAGCGAAGCATGCGGAATAAAAACGACAAAAATTTCTGTATTCAACGAAAACGGTGAAAAGATACTCGGAAAGCCCATCGGAAATTACTATTCTATGCACACAGGCAAGCTGTGGCTGAGCGATTTTGACAAATTCAAGTGTGCCGCAAATGAGCTGGTGAAGATAATCTCCTCACTTTGCGACGTACATTCCCCCGTGCTTGTTGCAGGACTCGGCAACAGATATATAACAGCCGATGCAATAGGACCGCTTGCCGTACACAACGTCGTTGTTTCACGTCACATAAAAGAATACGAAAGAGCTATTTACGATTCGGCAGGGCTTGGCGACATTTCCGCACTCGTGCCGGGGGTTATTGCACAAACGGGAATGGAAGCCGCAGAGCAGATAAAAGGTGCTGTAAAAATGGTAAAGCCGTCAACGGTCATTTTAATTGATGCACTTGCCTGCAGAAATCTTTCCTCGCTTGCCCAGACTGTTCAGATATCGGATACGGGCATATGTCCCGGAAGCGGTGTCGGAAACGACAGAGGCGAGCTTTCGGAAAAGATCTTCGGTGTAAAAACCGTTTGTATCGGTATTCCCATGGTAATTGACACACGCACGCTTGTGCGTGATGCGCTTGAAAATTGCGCAAATATGACCGATGAGCGCATAGATTCTATAATAGACTGTGTCTACAGCGACAAGGGCAGTTACGTCTGTCCGAAGGACTGCGACGTGGCAGTTGATGAAATGGCACGTCTTGCAGGCTACGCCGTAAATAAAGCGTTTCACAGAAGCCTCTCATACGAGGAAATGATGTATATGTAAAAAACGGGCACACGCCCGTTTTTATCTATTCTCTATTCTCTATTATCTATTATCTATTATCTATTATCTAAATATTGACACCTCATCCACCCGAGTTACACAACTTGTTGTGTAATCTCGTTGTCCCACCTATCTCCCATCACTTGACTTCGTCAAGTGGCTGGGGAAGGCGTTTAATGCGGACGTGCGATGCACGCCCCTACGGTCTGCATATTCGAGGTGGTGCCTGTAGGGGCATGATTCAAGCAGTTCGCGTTGCGAACTGCAACCGCCCGTTTTAAACCCATTTATGCTCATTTAATTCGTGTGTGGTGACGTAGGGCGGGGGTTTATCTCCCGCCGTTTCAAACCCATTTATGCTCATTTCATGCGGGTCATTCGTGAATGACCCCTACGGTTTGCGGACGTGCGATGCACGCCCCTACGGTCTGCATATTTGGGGTGGTGCCTGTAGGGGCATGATTCAAGCAGTTCGCGTTGCGAACTGCAACCGCCCGTTTCAAACCCATTTATGCTCATTTCATGCGGGACGTCGTCACTTTGCAAAGCAAAGTGATTGCGTCTTGTCCCCTACGGAAGGCGTTTAATGCGGACTTGCGTTGAATGTGATAAACAAAACACCAACGGTAATCGTCGGTGTTTTGTTCCACGTGGAACAATATAAATTTAAATTCTCGAAATCAACTCTTTTACCACGTCATTATAAGCTTCTGCGGCTTTGCTTCGGCGGTCGTAATACTGTATAGGCTCGCCGTAGCTGGGCGCTTCGGAAATACGCACGCTTCTCGGAATCATCGTCTTAAAAAGCTTATCGGAATAATACTTTTTAAGCTCGTGTAATACCTCAGCGGAGAGATTAAGTCTGCCGTTGTACATCGTGATAAGTATTCCCGACAAGTCAAGTGCAGGATTGAAGCGCTTTTTGACCTCTCTTATCGTTATCATAAGCTGTGTAAGTCCCTCAAGCGAAAAATATTCGCAAAGCATCGGAACAACAACACCGTCAGATGCGACAAGCGCATTAAGTGTCAGAAGTCCGAGCGACGGCGGGCAATCCACAAGTATGTAATCATAACTGTCAGACACCTTATCCATAGCCGCTTTAAAGCGGTTTTCGCGGTTATCGGCATCCACAAGCTCAAATTCAGCACCTGCAAGCGTTATATTAGACGGTAAAATGCTGAGATTTTCAAAATTCGTCTTTACAATTGCACTGTATGCATCCGCACGTGATATGAGTATATCGTATGAAGATGTTTTAATCTGCTTTTTGTTTATGCCGACTCCGCTTGTGGTGTTTCCCTGCGGATCAAGGTCGACAAGCAGTGTCCTTTTACCCATTTGTCCGAGGCCTGCGGCAATATTTATTGCCGAGGTGGACTTACCGACACCGCCCTTCTGGTTTGCAAGCGATATGATCTTTCCCATTATTATTTACCTTTTTTGATTATCTTCTTCGGGCATTTATCGGCACATTTACCGCAGTGCGTGCATTTTGTGTAATCTATTTCCGCTACGTTATCAGTAACCTTAATAGCACCTGTTTCGCACTCTTTTTCGCACAGCTTACAGCCGATACAGCCGACATCGCAGTACGTTCTTGTAACAGCACCTTTATCAACCGATGAACAGCCGACATAATACTGTGACTCAAACGGTACAAGCTTTATAATGCCCTTGGGGCAAAATGCGGCGCAAACACCGCAGCCCGTGCATTTTTCATAGTCAACTACCGCTACATTGTCAACGACCTTTATTGCACCGAATTTACAGTGATTTACACACGAGCCAAGACCGACACAGCCGTTTGGACACATTCTGTCACCGCATCCGAGCTTTACAGCGGCGTTACAGTCAGGCTCACCCTCGTAAATATATTTCTTAGTTGCCTTTCCCGTGACACCCGAGCACATCACCTGCGCCCTCATTCTGACAGGAGCTTCAGCCGCAACACCCATAATTGCGGCAATTTTCTCCGCCGCCTCAGGCCCGCCGACGGGACACGCATTCGTTTTAGCCTCGCCCTTTACAATTCTTTCGGCAAGGTCACCGCAGCCTGCAAATCCGCATCCGCCGCAGTTTGCACCGGGCAGACATTCCTGTATCTGCTCTACTCTCGGATCGCTTTCAACATGGAACACCTTTGAAGCTATAGCCAAAAGCACACCGAACAGCACACCAAGCCCAACAAAACATAAGAAAGCGTATAAAATATTCATTTTTTACCTCCTTATGTAAAGCTTATTCCGGAAAATCCGGAAAACACCATCGCAATAAGTCCTGCTGTGATAAGCGCAATGGGCATACCCTTGAACGATTCGGGCACATCCGCATATTTCAGCTTCTCACGCACGCCTGCAAATATCAGCACAGCAACCGTAAAACCGACAGCAGCTGAAAATCCGAACACAACAGACTCAATAAAGGAATAACCGTTTGTTATATTGAGAAGAGCCGCACCGAGAACCGCACAGTTTGTTGTGATAAGGGGAAGAAAAATACCGAGCGATGAATAAAGCGCAGGCACGTTTTTCTTCAAGAACATTTCAATAAACTGCACGAGCGATGCAATTATAAGAATAAATGCAATAGTCTGCAGATATTCAAGGCCGAGCGGAACGAGCATAAAGTGATATACAACCCACGTCACCGCAGAGGAAAGCGTCATAACGAATATGACAGCGAAGCCCATACCGACAGATTTATCTATCTTATCGGATACGCCGAGGAAGGGGCAGATTCCCATGAACTTTATGAATATAAAGTTCTCGGTAAGAATTGCCGCAAGCATTATCATAAGTATTTCAGCCATTATGCAATTACCTCCTCACCGTCTTTTTCAGCTTCTTTTTTCTTTTTATCAACCGTTTTGCGTATTTTCTGCACAGCCGCTATAACCGCACCGAGCGTTAAGAACGCACCCGGAGCCATTATGAATATCGTTGCATGGAACGCTTCGGGAAGGATCGCAATTCCGAATATTGAGCCTGCACCGAGAAGCTCTCTGATACAGCCGAGTATCAAAAGCGCACCCGTAAATCCGAGTCCCGTTGCAACACCGTCAATAAACGAGGAAAATACTGTATTTTTCGATGCAAATGCTTCAGCCCTCGCTAAAATTATACAGTTAACAACGATAAGCGGAATAAATATACCGAGGGAATCGTAAAGGTCAACAAGATATGCTTTCATCAAAAGCTCAATTGCCGTTACCGCACCCGAAATTATGACAATATACGATGCAATTCGCACTTGATTTGGAATTATTTTCCTTAAAAGGGATATTATAACATTTGACAGTATCAGCACCGCCGTTGCCGCAAGCCCCATACCGAGGGCATTTTTTGCGCTCGTCGTTGTGGCAAGCGTCGGACACATACCGAGCACCTGAATAAACGTCGGATTGTTCAGTATGGCGGCTTCTTTAAACTGTTTGAGTATCTTATTCATCATGCCGCCTCCTTTGCGTTACCTGAAATTATTGCTTCAACGGTATTAAGACAGATGTCGATTCCCTCTTGCACACCCTTCGAGGAGATCGTCGCACCCGATATTATATCTGCTTTTTCACCGAGTGAAAGTCCAAAAAATCCGTCAATATACTCTTGCTTCGTGATATTCTGACCGAGTCCGGGCGTTTCGGACGATGCCGAAACGATAACAACAGAGATTATCTTTTTATCATCACCCACGCCGACCATCATATTTATACCGTCGGAGCCGTAGCCCTTCGCCGTTATATCAACGGCATAACCGGAGTTTTCCCCCGTTATCTTGTAAACGGCATTTATTTTTTCGTCAAATTCGCCCTCAAGCACCGTTTTTTCGGTATGATTGGGGAAAATTTCGGATATCGCTGTCTGAATCTTCAATTCGTTGTTTTTTGCAATAGTATCCTTTGTCAGAGCGTAAACGCCTGCGACAAGCAAGGATATAACAGCACAGATGCATGTAAGAACAAGAACTGTGCGGACGGGGGAAAATGATTTGTTTTCCATTATTTCTTACCTCCGTCTGCTGTTTTTTCAGCCTTCATCTTTCCGAAGGGTCTGGGACGTGTGAGCTTGTCAATGTACCACACAAGCAGGTTCATAACGAGAATTGCAAACGATACACCCTCGTTGAAGCCTGCAAAAAATCTGATAAATACAGTAATTGCACCGCATCCGATACCGTATATGATACGTCCTGTGGGATTTATTGGGCACGTTACATAATCAGTTGCCATAAACCAAGCACCGAGGAAAAGACCGCCCGACATCACGGAATATATCATAAACGACACAGCATCCGCCGACTGAGGTGCAAATGCATACGTAAGGAATGCAACAGTACCGATGAACGATACGGGAATGTGCCACGTGATGACACGGCGGAACAGCATCAGAAGACCGCCTACAAGCAGAAGCATACAAGAAATTTCACCGATACATCCTGCTTTGTCACCGATAAACACCTGAACTATATCAAGGTTGACATCGCTGATATTTCCGCTTTTCAAGGACGAAAGCGGGGTAGCGGATGCGACAATATCACTCTGCTTTGCGAATATCGGCACCCAACCGGGGGCAACATACGTTGCCATCGGCTTCGGCCACGCCATGAACAAAAATACTCTTGCCGCAAGTGCGGGGTTCAGAAAGTTCTTGCCTATACCGCCGAAAAGCTGTTTTACAACGACAATTGCAAATACACCGCCGACAACGACTAAATAATACGGCACAGCGGGCGGCAGGTTAAAGGCAAATATCACACCTGTGACAGCGGCTGAAAGGTCGCCCACGGTGATACGCTTTTTCATTAGCTTTTCATATAAAAACTCGGACACAACGCACGTCAGCACGCTCAAAAGCGTTACGGCAAGCGGACGCAGACCGTATATGTAAATGCCCCAGACAAGGGCGGGGAGCAGTGCAATAAGCACCGTAAGCATGACCGACTGTGTAGTTGATGATGCTCTTACATGCGGTGACGATGACACGGTGAGATATTCAGGCATCGTTATTTTATGACGCTTTTCCGAGCTGTCCCCTGTTATTATGAGATTATCTGTATCCATATCTGTTATTCCTTTCATTTCATTGCTCTTACACGCACCTTGGCACTGCGTATAAGCTGAACTATGGGAACAGCACCGGGACAGCCGTAAGTACAGCTTCCGCATTCAACACAGCTCATTATATCGTATTTTTTACATTCTTCAAAATCGTCGGCACGTGTAAACATCGCAAGATAACTCGGATAAAGATGCATCGGACACGCTGAAACACACTTTCCGCAGTGTATACACACACCGTCTGAATTGTACGGCGCGGCTGTATCGTCAGACAGTATCAGAATGGCTGATGTTCCCTTCGTCACGCTTCCGTAAATATCCCACTGCGCTGTGCCCATCATGGGACCGCCGTTTATTATCTTTTTAGGTGTCTTGCGCAGTCCGCCGCAGAAGTCGATAAGATCCATATAAGATGCACCTATGGGTGCTACAACATTCTTCGGCTTTGCCACACAGTCGCCGTCAACAGTCACTATTCTTTCAACAAGAGGCATTCCCTCGGTCAGTGCACGGTAAACGGAATAACACGTTTCGGCATTGAACACGATACAGCCGACATCTGCGGGAAGCTTGCCCGTCGGCACCTCGATGTGCTTTAATGCGAAGATAAGCTGACGCTCATCTCCTTGCGGATATTTCGTTTTCATGATGCGGATGTTGAACATAGAGCCGTTTTTCTCACCAAGCTCCTGCTCAATTATCGCCGCAGCATCCATTTTATTGTCTTCAATGGCAATATCGCACGTGCGAAGTCCCAGCGCACGCATAAGAATTACCGCACCGCCGATGATACCTGCGGGGTTTTCAACCATAAGGCGGTGATTTGCGCAGATGTACGGCTCACACTCACAGCAGTTGATTATCATCGTGTGTACCTTGCCAGCCGCAGAGGCGATCTTCGCATACGTCGGGAACGTCGCACCGCCCATACCGGAAATTCCTGCACGGCGGACAGAATCGATTATTTCTTCGGGTGTAAGCTCCTTTATCGTCTTTTCAATGGGAACGATATCGGGACAAACAGTGTCGAGAAAATCGTTTTCTATAACTATATTTTCAATTGTTCTGCCGTCAGGCATTCTTTTCGAAATTATCTGCTTGACCTTCCCCGACACACTTGCATGCACAGGCACGCCGAGAGCATTTTCAACATCTCCTATGACCTGCCCCTTTGTCACATCGTCTCCGACCTTGACGAGTGCTTTGCACGGAGCACCGATGTGCTGTGAAAGCGGAATGCTTACAAGAGCAGGCGGCGTCATGCGTACCAGCCTCAGATCCTTCGTATTTTTATTTTCTTTCGGATGTATTCCTCCGATAAATGTAAAAGCCATATAAATACCGAGCCTTCCATATAATATACCGATTCTATTGTATCACTATATTATAAATAATGCAAGAAATAATATAAAATTATTAAAAAATCTTTTTCTTTATATATTTTCGTCAAACACCTTTGTGGGGGCACACATCGCACGTCCGCATGAAAAGCCTTCCCCAGCCACTTGACGAAGTCAAGTGATGGGGGACAGGTGTCAGGCGAAGCCTGACGGATGAGGTGTCAGATTAAATGGGTTTGAAACGGGCGGTTGCAGTTCGCAACGCGAACTGCTTGAATCTTGCCCCTACAGGCACCACCCTGAATATACAAACCGTCGTGGCGTGCATCGCACGTCCGCATTGAATAGCCTTCTCCAGTGGGAGAAGGTGTCAGGCGAAGCCTGACGGATGAGGTGTCAATATTTAGATAATAGATAAAAACAGCAACATAACCATTCGTAAAACAAAATTGTCGTCTATCATCTTGCCAAACGAGGTCATTTATGATATAATCATATCCGATAATTTTTGAAAGGAATGATATTTTGTGCTTCAGCGTTCATTCAGCACATACAGTATAAAAAATATGCCCATAAGACTTGCGGGCATTGTAAGAGAATCTATCGTTGACGGGCCGGGCTTGCGCTTCGTTGTATTCGTTCAGGGGTGTCCTCACAAATGTGAGGGTTGCCACAATCCCGAAACGCACGATTTTCTGGGCGGTTCTATGACCACAACAGCGAAAATATGGGCAGAGATAGAAAAAAATCCGATGATAAAGGGCGTTACTTTTTCGGGCGGTGAGCCGTTCTGTCAGCCACGTGAGCTTGCGGAAATAGGCAAAGCGGCAAGAGAAAAGGGGCTTCACGTAATGACATATTCAGGCTTTACTTACGACGTTCTTTTGAAAAAAGCCGAAACAGACGAGGGCGTGCGTGAGCTTTTGTCAGTCACAAACTACCTCGTTGACGGGCCGTTTGTAGCCTCACAGCGTGACCTTTCACTGCTTTACAGAGGAAGCAAAAACCAGCGTGTGCTCGATATCACCTGCTATCCAAATTCCACATCATTCGAGGAATTATATAAATGACCGATCATCATCCCGTATAAAATAAGGTTAAACGCATTCCATCGGGGCGTGCATCGCACGTCCGCATTAAACGCCTTTGTAGGGGCGTGCATCGCACGTCCGCAACCGTAGGGGACGGCGCCCTCGACGTCCCGCATGAAACGAGCGTAAACGGGTTTCAAACGGGCGGTTGCAGTTCGCAACGCGAACTGCTTGAATCTTGCCCCTACAGGCACCACCCCGAATATACAGATCGTATAACAAAAAATAAAAATATTTCCGCAGGAAATATGCGCATCCCCGGTGGGGGGTCCGGGGGATGCGCCATCACGCCCGATTTTGTGAAAATAAACCCAATAATTCGCACAGGACGGCGTCCTTAATAAAACGAACAAAAACGGTTTTGCACCATCGCCATTTTCAATTTTCCATTTTCAATTTTCAATTATTTATCCCCCGAATTAAAAGAGAAAAAAACAACCCGGCTTTACAGCCGGGTTTAAGAATTCAATTATTCTTCTGCGTTTTTCATTGCTGCGAAACATTCGCTACAGTAAACAGGTCTGTCGTTGCTGGGCTGGAACGGAATTTTTGCTTCTCCGCCGCACTTTGCGCAAACAGCTGTGTGGAATTCTCTGGGGGGCTTGCCTGCATTTTTTCTTGCGTCACGGCAAGATTTGCATCTCTGGGGTTCGTTCTGGAAACCTCTTTCTGCATAGAAAGCCTGTTCTCCCGCTGTGAAAACGAATTCTTCTCCACAGTCTTTACAAACCAGTTTCTTGTCTTCGTACATGATTGCTACCTCGCTTTAATTTGGATAAAAAATATTTTTTGCCCCCGGACGGACTTTCACCGCCACCTCTGAAAACCAACGCTCTGCTTAAGCTACCGGGACATATTATATGCTTTTTTTAAGCTTGCTCTTTGCACGTGTCATTGCATTGTGTACGGATTTTTCAGGCACGTTGAGTATCGCCGCCGCCTCGGACACGGATGCACCCTTTGCAATAAGTGAAAACACACCGTATTCATAATCAGTAAGGACGGCACGTATCTTTTTCTGAAGCTGCTCGACCTCTTCCTCCGAAATAAGAAGCTCCAGCGGGCTGTCCACCGTCGGAAGCACAGAAGAATCAATAAGCTCCTCAAGCGTTTCTTCTTTAACGCTTGCCTTTTTCGCCGACATATGGCGCAAGAACGATATGAGCCTGTTTTTGATGCACACCTTTGCGTAAAGCCCGAAAGTAGTATTTTTACCCTCGGTATACGACATGACGGCATTGTACAAAGCAATGCTTGCTTCCTGCATAAGATCGTCAATACCCGCCTCGGCTGATATATCATCAGTATAAAACTGTGTGGCAAGGGAATTCATAAGCGGAGAATATGCCTCGAGCAATCTTCCGAAAGCATCGGTATCTCCGTGCTTCGCCAAAGTGATATCAGAAGACTGTTCCATGTGCTTTGCCCCCCTGTGCCGCTTGTTGTTAGGAAGCGTACAATTATTGCTGTTACCATTATAACACTTTTTTTAGAAATGTCAATAGAAATTAAAAAAAAATTTACTAAATTCACGGCAAAATATTGAATATTTGATAGAAAATATGATAAAATCATACCGTGAAAAGCAAATTACAGATTTTTAGCGAAGGGACGCATTTATTTTGAGACTTAAAGAACCTGCAGATATAAAACTTTACATCCTTACATTGATGCTCTACGTAGACTATCCGCTGAGATATTCTCAGATAAACGACATCGTGGTGCAGGATGAATTTGTAAGCAATTTTGATTTTATCGACCAGTTTGAAGAACTGAAGGAGGCGGGCTTTGTCAAAAGCACTTCCCCCGATATGTATGAAATAACCGAAACGGGTGAGTTTATTGCAAGAACACTCAAGGGCGACATTTCAGGTTATATCAGGGAAAAGGGCATCCGCCACGCAATACAGCTTTTGTCGTTTGAAAAAAGCAAGACAAAAATAAAAACGGAGCTTTCACCCGGTGAGGGCGACACGGTAGATCTCACCATGCAGATCTCACGCCGCGGACAAAGGGTCATTTCCGTCACGGTAAACGCCGAAACGGATTTTCAGGCAAAAAGAATGGAACGGTCATTCACCGAAAATCCTGAGCATCTTTATAAATTCATTTACTCATTTTTAATGGGCGAGGGCGGATATTGATATCCGCCTTATTCAAAAAAAACGTCAAAAACGGCTGAGGGGAATCGATCCCGTCAGCCGTTTTTATTTGAAATCAAGGTTCAACGATATATTTCCATCTGCTTGCTATTTTCGGTGTCATCAGCGCACCGAATTTTGCAGAATCCTTCATAAGCTCTTTTCTGTAATCATGATAGAAGAAAAATTCACCACGCCCGTTATTGAATCCGAGCTGAAACTCAAGCTCATCCCGAAAATACGGAAATACCGCCTTTATTCTTTTATCAACTTCCCAGATAACAGACGAATCATTTTTTGAAATGCAGTCAATTATCCATTCCTCTTCTGTATCAAACCACGTCCAGAATGACTTGGCTTCATCTATTTTTATTCTTTTTCTTCTCAAAACAGAAAACACTTTGCGTCCCTCTTTTCAAAACAAACTCAACAGTATATGTAAAAGATGTTAATTTTCGTACAAATCTCATCTTTGGTGAAATTATACCATATACAGCTTTAAAATGCAATATTTTTTGGTATTTTTTATTAGTCTTTTTTTGTTTAAGCAACCGTTTTCTTGATTTTTCTGTACTTCAGCTCTTTGAATACAAAAAATCCCAAGCATAGAATTATCTGCACGGCAGATGATATAGGGGTGGCAAGTCCGATCAAAAACAGCGATACAGGCACTGATTTGCTCATTATAAACGAAACGGGAAGTCTTACACAAATACCGCCTATAATTCCCTGCATCATAACAAATGCGGTGTTTCCGCAGCCGTTGAAATAGCCCATAAAGCAGAACAGAAACGCAGTCAGCACACAGTCAATGGCATAAGCCTTCAGATACTCAAAGGCGGGGGCAATTATGGCAGGATCCGACGCAAATATCCCCGAGAGGATATCACCGTGAAAAAACGAAAAATATCCCACAGCAATTCCGACTGTCAGCGAGGATGCAATACCGTAAAACAAGGCTTTTTTCGCACGGTCATATCTTTCAGCACCGATATTCTGGGCAACAAAAGCCGACATCGCCTGCATAAACGCTGACGGAATAAGCATTATAAATGCGCAAACTCTTTCAGCAACTCCGATTCCTGCAGATTCATTAAGTCCAAGATCGTTAACTATCGCAAGAATGGCAAGAAATGAAATGCTCACAAGCAAGTCCTGAAATGCAATGGGCATGCCCAAACGGATAATGTGCTTTATATGCACCGCCCTCGGACGCAGATATTTCAGCGAAAAATCAAACGGAAGCTTGCGCCTTCTTATGACCAACAAAGAAATAAGTACGCTCACTGCCTGCGCAAAAACAGTTGCAAGCGCCGCACCGACAGCACCCATATGAAATACCGCAACAAGCAAAAGATCCCCGAAAATATTTAAAACGCAGGCAATTGCCACGGTTATAAGCGGTATTTTGGAGTCACCGATGCCTCTGAATATACTGCCTACCAAATTGTACGCAACTATAAAAAGCGTCCCTGCAGAGCATACCGTAACATACCATACGGTATTATCAAATGCATCCTGCGGTGCATTCATAATTTTTGTAAGCGTTGAGGAAAAAAGCACCATGAGCACCGTAACTATAACCGAAATTACTGCAAAAAGGGTGATACCTCCGCCGATTATCTGCCCTGCTTCCTCCCGTCTGCCTGCACCGATACGTCCGCCGACATATACGGTCAATCCCATCGCAAGACCGGTTATGACGATCGTAAGCGTCATCATTATCTGGCTTCCCGTAGATACCGCCGACACAAACACATCAGCCATATCACCGCCGAACTGCCCGACTATAAGCAGATCGATCGCACC
This sequence comes from Eubacteriales bacterium, assembly GCA_045124505.1. GTDB lineage: Bacteria > Bacillota > Clostridia > Oscillospirales > CAG-272 > RGIG7213. The sequence goes on along the minus strand of JBGVLZ010000024.1, from coordinate 78,451 downwards.
GTACGTCGCCTGCAAAAACAGAGCAAGCAACACGGGCACAGCAAAGCGTATAAGAGGCGAAAAAATCTTCCCTTCTGTAAAATTCTGCACCTTATCCATAAAAAATAACTCCTTATTTAAACAGCAAAACACTTTCAAGCTTTTTAAACCGTATTATATCATTTTTGTTTAAATAAATCAATACAAAAAGATCCGCCCGAGGTATTCAGGCGGATAATTTTTTTATCGGAGCTTCTCGAGTTGCATACTTTATTTCCGCAGGAAATATGCGCCGTCCCGCCTGTGGCAGTTGACTTCGTCAACTGAAGGGGGCAGGCGGAGGCGCACGGAATACAAAATGATGAATTTAAGCCTTCAGATCTATATGCACTGCACATATCTTTGATAGCTGTCTATAGGAGTATACGCAAAAGAGAAATTAACTCAAACTTGTTTTTGATATTATTTCATTGTAACATTCAGGGCAGGTGTCACCGCTGATATAGTATTTAACACCGTTAATATCCGTTATATCCATACCGCACTTTACAATACTTCCGTCCGAATATTCAAATTCAACGTAAATCGTATTCGTGCCGGGCGGAACTATCTCCGGAGCTTCCCTGTCAATGTCAATTTTAAACGAATTGAGCCAAGTTATAATTTCATCTAAATGTTCATCCGGAACATCACTGCCTATGCCGGCACCATAATATGCATAGAATGTAATACGTTCAACATTGTCCGTTTCAAAAACCGACATGCTGTTTTCTGCAGGGGCTGTTTCTGCAGGACTAATTTCATCTGAAGAAACAGCGGATGTTGTTTCGGTTGTAAAGCTTGATTCGGTGAAAATATCGTCGGTTACGGAAACAGCTGTTTGATCGGTAATGTCTTCCGCTATAGAAATACTGTCCACAGTCGTGACGTCTGTTTGAGCTGTCGTGCCGTTATTTTGCTGTGTTTCGTCTTTGTCACAAGCAACAAATGACAACAGCAATACTGCGCACATAAAAACTGTTTGAATTTTTTTAAACATCTTTCTATCTCCTTTCAAGCTACAGCTATAATATATCATACAACAAACGCCTTTGCAAGTATTTGATAAAAAATCCGCCGAAAAATTCAGACGGATAATTTTTTTATCGGAGCTTCTCGAGCTGCATACTTTATTTCCGCAGGAAATATGCGCCGTCCCGCCCCCTCAGTTGACTTCGTCAACTGAGGGGGGCAGGCGGAGGCGCACGGAATACAAAATAATGAATTCAGGTCTTCAAATCTTACATCGCACTTCACATATCTTTGGTAGCCGTCTATGGTGCAGTACGTAAAGTCGGGAAATTATATCTCGAAATATTATGCAAATAGTTATTGTTATAGCTCACTTATTGCAAATCTATAAAATGATACAACATTATCTTCGCATCCGTTAACCAACCTTTTATAAACCTTATCAATAGGAGTCAATCGTCCCCCGTCTTTGCAAATAAGCAAGGGAATATTTGAATAACCCTCTTTTGCCCAATAGTATCCCTTTTGTGACAAACCGTTTTTTAATATTGTTTGTCCTAAATACGAGCCGAATATCACCGCCATACTCCAAATTTGATTTTCTGTCGGCTTGGACACGGAAATATCATTGGAATAAAAATCTAATATTTCTTCCAAGTCTGTGATACTGTTTTCGGAAAAATCAAAATTTTTACCAAACGACTTCGCATATTCAACCGCCCCGCAGCACATTTTTTGTGCATAAGCCGCAACTTGAGCATTTTCATCCCCGTCGTTTTGCTTTTTTTTCTTAAAAAGATCAAATAATCCCATAAAATCACCTCTTATTTTTATTATACTGATTTACGCAGGAATTTCAATACCTACAAAAAGAATCCGCCCGAATTTCTTCGGGCGGATAGTTTTGCTTTATAAAGTCAGCAATTACTTGCTTGCTTTGATAGCTGCCTGAGTCGCCAAAGTTTGCAGGGGGAATTATGTACTGGGGCGAAATTGTCGCCCCTTTTTTGCGGTTGCCCTCCACATTCATAGGAATGGGAGAGTCGCCGCCGAAGTCACCACGAAGATGCCACCTAAAACAGTCCTTTGAAACCTCGATTTTTTCTACAAAGGCTTCGATGACGCTTTCAGGGATATCGCCGTCGGTATCGAAATTTGTGTATTGCTCCAAGGCGTAGCGGAGAACGGTGATTTTGCTCTCATAGTCGATTTCTTCCTCCTCGGTTGGCTCAACCACCGGTGTCAGTTCTTCGATTTCTGCCTTGAGCTTGTCAATCTGCTTATCCACCTCGGCACGTGCTTCTTGATAGTCCTCACGTGAGATATCATAATTGCTGAGCAGATCCACAAGATTTCTTCGTTTGATGTTGGCTCTTTCAAGCTCTCTTTGCTTCTGCTCAATGAGTTTTGAATTATCCTGTACTTGTACCTCGGTATCGCCGATATGCTCCTCAAGCAAGGAGTTTGCAATCTCCAATACCTTTTGTTTGTTGGTTAGGAAGTGTCGGAAAATATAGTTTGCCATCATCTGCAGCTTCCACTCGGCAATCATTGGTGACTGACAGATGCCGTCAATGGGAAGTCCACGTTTTAGGCGGCTTTTGATAGTACCTGTCTGCGTTGTGCCGTAGCATTGATAGCCAAAGAACTTTTCGCCATTGGCGTTGGTTCGCCATTTGCGACGGTTAAACCGTCTGCCGCAGGAGCACATCATCAATCTGCCCCATACGGTCTTGGGTGGTGTTACACCCGTCAGCTTTCTTCCTGTGGTTGGATTCTTAAGTTTTCCCGTTTTGCTTTTCATAATCTTTTGCACCCTTTCGTATTCTTCAACGGTTATAATCGGCTCGTGTCTGCCTTGCACTTGTGTCAATGCCATTTCACCGTAATTTTTCACTTTTTTCTGCACCAAAAAGTCGGGAGTATATTCCTTGTGGTAGGTAATGATGCCGCAGTAAAAGGAGTTTTTAAGCGTTTGGGAGATTCCCGTGCAATGCCAGTTGGGTAGTCCCGTAGCAGTCTTGCGCCCCGTTCGCTCCATTTCGTTTTTTATCGCCATCAGTCCGTGTCCCTCAAGGTACATATCAAATATTCTCCGTACCGTTTCGGCTTGCACGGGATTAATATTAAAATCCACCTGCTTTTTGTTGCCCTCCACGATTTTCTCCACTCGGTCATAGCCGAGGATATTACCGTTACCGTAGAACACCCCTTTCTCCATTGAGATCTGCTGACCGCTTTTCACTCGGATAGAGGTCTTGCGGCTTTCGTCCTGCGCAAGGCTCGCCATAATGGTGAGACGAAGCTCACCATCACCGTCAAAGGTCTTGATATTATCATTGATAAAGAATACCTCAACACCGATGCGGCGAAGCATCTTTGTGAAGTGCAGGGTTTCCTCGGTATTTCGGGCAAATCGGGACACCTCACGGGTGATGATTAGGTCAAACTTGTGTGCCTTGGCATCGGCAATCATCTGGGTAAAGCCCGGTCGCTTTTCCGCCGAGGTTCCTGTGATGCCCTCATCAATATAACGGTCAATCAGGTTCCATTCGGGGTGGTGATCGAGATACTGCTGATACCACTCAAGTTGATTGCTGAGTGCGGATATCTGTGCTTCGTGCTCGGTAGAAACACGGGCATAAATCACCACCCTTCGTTCGTCAAATTCGTTGTATCGATACATCATCCGGCTTTTTCTCCTTCCTGCTGAATGGTGAAATTGAATTTTGAGGCATCCACCACGTCAGCGTGCTGATTTACCATATTCCGAAACATATATAACGGAATCTTACCGTCGTGATAAAGCTGTTCGCAAAGCTTTAAGGCGGCGAAAATATGGTTGGGATTTTTATCCTTTATAATTGTAATCATAGTGCTCCTCCTTTACAAATGTGCGATTTTTATCTCGCATCACGGTTTCGCTGTCGGTGGCGGTGCAAAAGCTCTAAACCTTTCAGGATATCCTTTTTGATTTGCTGTTCGGTATAGGACTTTGGGAAATATCCGTTAAAATCCTCTCTGCGGAATCGCAAATGCTCCTGTTGGTTTGGCTTTTCCTCCGCCATTAGTTCGTATATTTGATCTTTAGTTAGCACACAGTCCTGCGATAGCTTTTTCAGCCGTATGCTCTGTGCGTGGGATGGCGTGCAGTCATTTAGTTCAATGGCATCAAGCAGAATTCTTTGCTCCTCCTCTGTCAAGAATGAGATTTCCACCGCCGGACTGAAAGCGATTTTGCCTTCGTCTACCTTGGTGAGTAGTTCGGGAATGAGGTATGTTAGGCGGATATATCGGCGAACCTGATCTTTACTTTCGCCTGTTTCATCGCCAACCACCTGAACGGACAACTTCTGTGCAAGTTGCGTAGAAGTACTCCTTCCTTGGTGTTTTATTGCTTCTAATTTCATTCTGTAAGCAAATGCTTTTTCGCTGGGGAGTATTGTTTCTCTTTGCAAATTCGCATCTACCATTGCGATCACCGCCTCATCATCTGTCATTTTTCGAACGATTACGGGCATCGTTTTAAGTCCTAACACTTGACACGCCGCAAGTCTGCGGTGTCCCGATATCAGCTCAAAGCCGCCTTCCTCAAGCGGTCTTGCAAGAGCGGGGGTTATCGCCCCGACCTTGCGGATACTTTCTATCATTCGATCCATTTCCTCTCCCGATTGAATTTTGAAGGGATGATCCCTGAATGGGTGTAATTCCTCAATGGGAATGTTGTGTACTCGCTCCAAGAGCGCATCGTCTCTTTCTGCCTGCGTTGAGAAAATAGCATCAACGGGAATGGGCGGCAGAGTAAAGTCCGATTTTCTTGCCATTTATATGACCTCCTTTTTCGCTTTCTTTAGTAGTTTGATTAGTTCGTCAATCTCATCGGGATAAAAGGCTATGCCTTTCAGCGGCTTGCCGTTTCTCCAACGTCGCACGTCAATACACGGTGCGTTGTCACTCCACTTGATGATATTGATTTCCTTTGTGTCGTTGCAGTTTTCTCCTGCAACTCCGATTTTCTTGATGATTTTGTATTCAAACATTTTTGTTTCCTCCTAAAGTTTTTCGATTTGTTTTAAATAGGTACTGCCTTTGCTGCTTTGTCCGTAGACAAGCTTTAGCCTTGTACCGTTGTCCATTTCGTAGAAACCTAAATACCCCTGCCACCAGAACACCGGCGTTATAATCTTTCTTCCGTCTACCAACCGAAGAAAAAGACGAAGCATTCCGCCTCTTGCTTCTGCTTTCATTTCAAGCGTTCCGATATATTCACCGGGCTTGTCCATAAAGGCATAATCGCAAGTTACAATTCCTGCTTCCTGCATTTCTGCTCGGCTGTAGACCTTGTTGTTTGCCATTTGCTAACTCCTTTCTGTAAATATAAAATTCATTCTTTTTCGGAGAGTAAGTTATATATTTATTTATATATTTAAGACCTCCGACTGCTTTTTGGTTTTTTGCACCCCCCTTTCACTTATTTGGAATTACACCCCTGATTTTCACCCCCTCACTAATTAGGAATTTAGAGACCACTTTTGCACACCCGACTCGAAGAAAAAATTATTCCTTCACTCATTTGGACAAGGGGTACCGTTTTGGACACCCATTTGTCGAGATTTCTGAAAAATATTTTTTGCCCTTCACTTATCTGCAATGGGAGCAGTGTTTTGGACACCCAAATCATCAAAAAATATTTACCCCTCTACTAATTCCCACTGGGAAAGTCCAAATGCACACCCTTTTTGAGAGAAAATTTTTATCTCCTCACTTATTTGCAATGGGAAAGGGTGTTTTTTAAGTCTGTTTTGAAAATTTCCTCTCACCTATTTGGAATGGGAGAATGTGTTTGGAAACCCAAAATCAAAAATATTTCTCACTAATTCGCACAGGGATACGCCGATCCACAAGGTACTTCAAAAAAGTTCTTTCACTTATTCCCACTGAGCGAGGCGATTTACTAAGCCCTTTTTCAAAAATAGGCATAAAAAAAGACGCCCATCTTTCGATAAGCGTCGAGAAAGCTATCAAATTTCAAAAAATGATAACACAAATTGATTTTTGTTTCGATTTTTTATTGACAAAATGCTCGCATTGCAATATAATAGTATGTAAGCTAACTAACTTACATATAGGAGGTGATTTGTATGCCTAAAAAAGACAACAATATTGAATTTATTGATTTAGATTCTCTTGGACACGAAGTTTTTGAATTCGGAAAATACTTAAGGTCAGTGCGACAGGCCAAAGGTATTTCGATCCGGCAATTAGCCAAAGAGGTTGATAAGACGCCAACGTATTTGAGCGATATTGAAAACGGGCATAACAAACCACCTGAAAAAGAATTGCTTGAAACCATTATTCAAAGACTCAACCTTGATGATTCCCCAAAAATCAAGTCTACACTATTTGATTTGGCTGCTAAGGAGAGAAACGATATACCTGCTGATATCAAGGAATATATCATGAGTAATCAAACTTTATTGAAAATAATCCGTACTGCAAAAGACAGACCTAATAGTGAGCAAATTTGGTCACAAATTGCGAAAACTATATAATTCGGAGGAAATAAAAAATGGCAACTACAAAAATTGAAAAATATACAGAAAAATTAACAGAACAAGAAATGAAGATTTCTGCTTATGGGGAAAATGATTTTGGCTTTGTATATGTCCAGGGAGAATCTACCCCTAACTCCGACATTAACGAAGCCCTTAAAAAGGCTGGTGGCAAACCGAAAGATTGTGAATTGGATGATTTTTCGACTTTTGGTCCCGGAAAAGCAAAGCCGGAGTATGTTATTACTTTAAAGCACGATTTAAATACTATATTAGTTGTAGAATGCAAAAATTCGGTAAAAAAACATGCAAGCGAACAGATGAATCATCCTAAAGACTTTGCTGTTGATGGCGCTTTATATTATGCAAAATATTTAAAAGAATATTTTAATGTAATAGCAGTCGCAATTTCTGGTTCAAAGAAAGCAGACGTTAAAGTTGATGCTTTCTATTGGGCAAAAAATCAAAGTACACATTCCGAACTTACAAAATCTAAAAATATTATTTTAGAACCTGAAAACTATTTAAAATTGGTTCGAGGCGAAAAAGTACAAAAGGCTTATAGCTTATCTGAGGTGAAGGCAACAGCAGTTAATATTCATGATTCACTTCGAATAAACAAAATGACAGAAAAACTTAAACCGTTATTTATAGCTGGTGTACTAATCGCTTTACAAGATGAATCTTTTAGTAACGATTATGATAAAATTACGAGTTTTAACACTTTATTGGATAGTAGCGTATCGGCAATTGAGCGCGTTTTATCAGATGGTGAAATTAGCAATGATAAAATCCGTGAAATCAAAGGGAAGTTTTCTGAAATTCGCTCAGTTATTAAATTGAGAGCAACACCACTTGCAGACGATAACTCTTTGAGATGGTATATCAATCAACTTGAAATGAAAATAAAACCTATGATGGATTATGTTGGCAATACCATTGATGCTCTCGGTATTTTTTATCACGAGTTTATTAGTTATTCTTCTGGAGATGGAAATTCCCTTGGCATAGTTTTAACTCCCCAACATTTGACTGAGTTTATGGCAGATCTCATTAACATCGATAAAGATTCACGTGTTGTAGATATTTGTTGTGGTAGTGGAGCATTTCTTGTAACAGCTATGGGGAAAATGTTTAAAGAAGCAGCAACACCTGAAGATATAGAGTATATCCGTAAAAACAATCTATATGGCATAGAGCAAGATTCGGATATCCACACTCTTGCCTTAGCAAATATGATTATGAGAAAAGATGGTAAATCACACATTCTACATGGGGACTGTTTTGATAAAAATACCATCAAGAAGCTTAAAAATTTAAAAGACACGAACGGAGATAATATTGTACTAAATAAAGGCTTGCTAAATCCTCCATATTCCCAAAAAGATCATGTTGAGCTTGAATTTTTAGAGCAAGAACTCGATCTTATCTGCCAAGGCGGAGAGGTAGCCGTTGTATGTCCTATGAGTTGTGCTATAGGAACTAAATTCAAAGATGTTAGAGAGCGTTTAATGCAAAAACACACGCTTAAAGCTGTTTTTTCAATGCCTGACGATATATTCTATGGACAGGGCGCTGGTACTTGTGTTTGCGTAATGGTATGGGAAGCTAAAAATAAACACAATCCCAAAATTTCTACATTCTTTGGCTATTACAAAGATGATGGGTTTGTAAAACGCAAAAAGCTTGGTAGAGTTGATGCGTACGACAAGTGGGCTGAAATAAAAAACGAATGGCTTAGATTGTATAGAGAAAAAGAAGTTGTTGATGGTTTAACTGCAAAAGCTTGTGTTAATGATAAAAACGAATGGTTATGTGAAGCATATATGAAAACCGATTATTCTCAGTTAACCGCACAAGATTTTCAGCAAACAGTCAATGATTATCTTGCGTACTTGGTGAAAGAAGGTAAAGTTTATGAATCTTAATACAAGTGAATGGCAAGAATTCAAATTATCTGATTTATTCGATATTTCAGCAGGGATATATCATTATTCAGATGAATATGAAAATGGTGAAACCCCCTATGTTTCAGCTTCTAATACCAATAATGGTGTAGGACAAAAAATTAGTTTAGATCCGGATTTTTCGGGTAATTGTATCGTAACAGGCAAAGTAGGATGCACAGCTTTCTACCAACCAGAAGAGTTTTGTGCTACAAGCGATGTAAATGTCATGACACCCAAAGGATGGAATCTTAACGATAAAATTGGTTTGTTTATAACAACAGTTATTAATAAGAGCGAAAACTATAAATGGTGCTACGGAAGACAATGCCGTGTAGGTGACAGTAAAGAAATTATTATAAAATTACCGGCGCAAAAAAATACTAACGGCAAATTTGAAATCGATGTAAATCATTCTTTTTCCAATCAAGGATACATACCAGATTGGGATTATATGGAAAAATTTATTAATTCTTTAAATTCAAAACCCATAACAACAAAAATAGATTCCAAATCATCACATACACTAAATATTGATGATTGGAAAGAATACACTATTGGTGAATTATTCCGTATTGAGAAAGGCAAACGCTTAACCAAAGCAGATATGTTTGAGGGTAATGATAATTTCTTAGGGGCTATTGATAACAATAATGGAGTAAGACAAAAAATAGATGCTGAAAAACTATGGGAACCTAATTGTATAACAGTAAATTATAATGGGAGTGTGGGAGAAGCATTTTATCAATCAGAACCGTTTTGGGCATCGGATGATGTTAACGTTTTATATCCCAAAGGTTGGGATCTCAACCAATATATCGGGTTGTTTATTGCAACTGTGATAAAGGCAGAACGCCCTAAATATAATTATGGTCGTAAATGGACTAAAACAATAATGGAGAAATCTGTAATCAAATTGCCTTCATATAAAGGTGCGCCTGACTGGAATTTTATGGAGAATTATATAAAAGCACTAAATTATGCAGATAAGATAGGAGAGTTTCAAAATGTCTGAAAAAGAAAATTTAATTATTGATGATGAAGCAACAGTTGCTGATGAAAATTTACAGTTAGCCGAAAATGATATTGTTGATCAAGAACAAAAAGAAACGGTTGCAAATGAATATGAAGAAAAAAGAAAACTATTAGAGAAAACAAAAATAGTAAAGCAAACATGGTCTATATCTGAAATTTATCAAAAAATCAAAGAAAAGAAATTGATTTTAGATCCGGATTACCAAAGAAGGGCTATATGGCAGGCTGACAAGAAAACAGCATTTATTGAATCTCTTTATATGGAGATTATGATTCCTCCAATTTATGTTGTAGAAATTCCGGGTGAGGATATATTGGAAGAAAACAAATACGAAGTTGTTGATGGCAAACAACGTCTTACTGCAATTATGGATTACATTCAAGGTTCATTGAGACTATTAGACAAGAATCTAGAATATTATTCTGATATTTTTGGTAACAAATCGTTTTCTGAAATTAAGGAAATAGCATCAGAAAAAACATCACAAATGTTATCATCGGTTTTAGATATCTATGTTATTACTGCTAATTCTCCTGAATTCACAAAGTATGATATTTTTGCAAGATTAAATAAAGGAGCGGAAAAGCTCAAGGTAAATGAAATACGTCGTGCAATATATCGCTCTTTTGTGACTTTGTGGATTTCAGAATATGTTGAAGAAAAATTGCAGAATAATATCAAAGAATACAAATCGGTGTTTTCTGCAAACTCAATTAAGCATTATGAAGACTACGGTCGTTTCTATAGGTCAATTGCTTTTTATATTAACTCTGACACTGCTGCAAACACAGTAAATGACTATAATTCTAGACCGAGAGAAATGATTAATAAGGTTTTACAGGATTTTCAAAAAAAATCTATTACTATTGAAAAGGATACTGTACAAACCTTATTAGATGTAACATTAAAGCTTAGAGTAGAATTAAAAGACACACCTAATGCAGATTATCTTATAGATGCCATAATCCCGTTCTCATTAGATCAAAATTCGAATATTTTTGAAAAATTAAATGACATTATTTCAAATGATAAAGTTCAATCAACTTTTGAAAAATCACCTGCAACAACCAGCAATGTGAATTTAAGATTGAAATACGTTTCTAATATCTTAAAAGGTGTTAGTGATGAATAATGCAAAAGCTGTAAAAAAAGAAATATTGATTCGTCAAATAAAATCACTGATTATTTTCGATTTTTTAGACACATTCAATTACTTAGAAGAAATAATTCGAGAGACTTTTGAAAAAAGTCTCTCGAATATCCCTAATGAGCTAAGTAATAAGCTATTTTTTTATTATGGTGGCAAAATAGGAACATCAATTGATACCACAGACAATTCGATACGATTGGAGACCATAAAATATAAAAAGGATGAACTGTTTAAAAAATTGACTGTGAATCAAATAATAAAAATATATAAAACAGAACCGAAAGTTAATGTTTTCGATTTTAATATTGATTCTATACAAAAGCCAAAAACTCAATTACGATTTTCGGATTGTGTACTAAAACTGATTAGTATGAGAAATAGATTAGCACACGAGATGAACGACTGCAATTTTATTGATAAAGATATTATTGAAGTTATTACAATTGATAATTTGAAAACATACTCTTTTGACACTTTGGCGAATTTTGATATTTCTAATATGGACAATATGACACAATGCATAGCAAGCAATATTGTTTATATGCGCACAATGATATCGAGTTTGAACGAAAAAGAGCAAAATTAGGAAAGTGAAAATACATAAACGGTAAACAACACAACCATGAAGATTTCACGGTTGTGTTGTTTATTCTAAAAACATATGTGCTCAAGAACAACTTCGTTCACACGTTCTCGTATGTTATTCATCCTCTGTACCCACTTCATCTGGTCGATCACTTTAAGTTGCTCGGTGATGCCTTCTTTGGCGGAGAGGTCGCAGATAAGGTGCTCGAATAATTCTTGTGCTTGTTCTTCGATGTCGGCGAGGTGGGAATGGAGCTTGCCGGAAGTGAGCAGGTTATAGTACAAAACTTTGCGGTGGTGCTTCAGGTAGTGCAGGCGGCGTTGTCCCCATACACCGATTGGTCGGGTGTCGGTTTCTTCTACTGTTAAGTTCGGCAAACTGTAGTCGCCCTGCATTGTGTAAGTGCCGCCGAATTGTTCGAATAATGTTTTCATATAGTAAAACCTCCTTTGGTGCTTTGATTGTACCAGAGGAGGTTTGGTTTTGCGAATGTGCGATTTTAAAAATTGCAGACGGGTATTAGGGTGTCCCTAACGAGTACTGTTTTACGAAAGCTGGAGTATAAACAGTCTGCTCGCTAAGATGATACAGATATTTTCTCCCGAGCAAAAAAGAAGCACAGCGGACAGATTTATTATTCTATCTGCTGTGCTTTTTTAATTGATTTTATTCCTTTAACAAGTCCTCGAACGGTGTTTCGTTTGAGATAAAAGCATCGTATGCGAAGTTGGCTCCGAGGCGAAAACCCATAATAAAGCTGTCAAGATTTGATTCGCCATTGACGACACTCCACGCATTTGCGAAGTCTAAAAACCACTTCTTCGGCTCGTCAGTCAGAGCGTTTGTAAGCAGTTCTTCGGTCTTTGTAAGGACTGCCATTTCCTTTTGAACCGTCTTATTTTGTTTCGTACTACGTGCCTGCGGATCAATATTTCCGTAATAAAATTCTTCTATAAACCGTGCCATAGTCAGCACCTCCTTGTGCCTAAAGTTTAGCAAAAAGAGAAACAAACTGCGACTATACGAATTTCAGAATCGCACATTAATGTAAACATTCTTGTGAACAACCTTGTTCTGTGCTATAATTATAGACAAGAATGATATTAATAGAAGGGATATAGAATGAACGCTCACACCACTTCTTCTGCAAAAAATTACTGCATAGGGTTAGATTTATTACGTTTTGAAAACATATGCCATTTTGAATTAATAAAGCATTTTCTTAAAGTTTTTTCTTCAGACAAAACACCTCCGGTGTACGGAGTAGAGGCAGGATTAGACTCTTTTCTGTCTATGGGGATACAGTTAGATTCTGCTGTGTATTTATATGAAAGCATAAAGCACATGGATGTAATAGTTCCTCAAGAATGCAAAGAAATCATGTCAACATCTGAGTTTAAAACGTTAGAGATTGTGAGAAATAATGTGCATACATATTTCAAGAAAGGGAATTTTGCACTTAAAGCAAACCAAATAATTGATAAAAATTTAAATGAATACAAATTAAAAGAACATGACATATTCTTTGCTTTGAGAAATGATATCTCTTTAGCTTTTCAAATAATCGACAATACACGGCAGTTAGTAGGATGTGATTATTTTATTCAGCATTGCTTATTTGAAAGTAATAATAAACAGTGGATTGGTGAAGATTATCGTAACTTTGCCGCTTATTTGTCGTCACATATTAAAGCTTTTGCAGAAACAGTAGATGAGACTGTGTATCGTCTTGCCCCGCTTTCTATAAAAAGCAATATCTCGCCAATTGAATTATTTGACTACAAGAGTGCCGATTTATTTGCTGGTAGTCAGTTGAGTGATACAACAGCCTTTAGATTCATGCTGATGATTTTTCAGATAAGCTACGGTATCTTTTTTGTTGAAGAAGTATTATCACACGAATCATACAAAGATGATGACCTATGGGCATGCTTCCTATCTAAACTTCTTGCCATTAAATATGATGAATCTATTGATAATTTAACGAGTTTACTTCAATATGCACCTACAGAAGATAAAAAGAAAATACTTTCTGAGCTTGGTGATTTTGACATATCTAATCTTTCTGCAAGAGGATTTGCTAGAGATTTACGAAATACAATTCATTATCAAGAGCTTCAATTTGATCTAAAGCTACAAAGCGGAACTACAACAAGAGATCACATAGTCGCCATATACTTGTCTAATTGTGGCGTTCAATCTATAAAAGAGTTCCGAGAAAAGGCACGGATTATGTTTGAGGAGATGAAAAAATTACAAACAATTATACGTAAAATAATGGGTGTAGACAAGACATATACCTGCTGATAATAAAGCCATAGTTACCTATTGGAAAACTATGGCCTTATTTTTGTTTCAATCATCCCACTTTCTACCCGGTACGGCTTCCATACCGAACATAGCAAGGGCTTGGTTGATTTTATGGAGTGTGATATTATCTTTGCCTTGTTCGAGGTCACGGAGGGCGTGGAGACCGATTCCTGAGAGCTTAGCAAACTGTTCTTGGGTTAGATTGGCGGCTTTACGCTCCATTTTAATAAATTCGGCTATCTTATTCATAAATTCACTATACGTAATCGGTATAGTTTTTGAATACTACACTCAAAGCTATCCCGATTTGGCGGTATTTTTGCACCTCGCTTTCTTTAGTTGTTTACAGGTGCATTTTAGCAGAAAATTCAAGCTATAACAAATGTGCGAACATACAAAAAGCCCACTACCGAATTTCTAGGGTAGTGGGCTAAATGCTTGTAAATACTTGCTAAATCCACACTTCAACGGTTATATCATCGAAGGAATGGAGTCGCTGGTTCGGGCGAAATGCTTTGATAAAATCTTCGGCATTTTCCCGATTTAGTTGGAACTGAAATGCTCGGATTTTTCCGATTACTTCATTTCCTTTATAGCAGCCTGAGCTGCTGCGAGGCGTGCTATCGGTACTCTGAAGGGTGAGCAGGATACATAGTCAAGACCGATCTTGTGGCAGAATTCAACGGAAACGGGGTCGCCGCCGTGTTCGCCGCAGATACCGCAGTGGATAGCGGAGTTAACGCCCTTACCGAGCTTGATAGTCATATCCATAAGCTTACCAACACCTGTCTGGTCGAGCTTTGCGAAGGGATCGTTTTCGTAGATCTTCTTGTCGTAGTAAGCGCCGAGGAACTTACCTGCGTCATCTCTGGAGAAGCCGAATGTCATCTGTGTCAAGTCGTTTGTACCGAAGCAGAAGAAGTCAGCTTCCTTAGCGATCTCGTCAGCTGTAAGACAAGCTCTGGGAATTTCGATCATTGTACCAACTTCGTATGCAATTTCAACACCTGCTGCTGCGATTTCAGCATCAGCTGTAGCAACAACGATATCCTTAACGAACTTAAGCTCCTTAACTTCGCCTGTAAGGGGGATCATAATTTCGGGCTTGATGTTCCATGTGGGGTTAGCCTTCTTAACCGCGATAGCCGCACGGATAACAGCCTTTGTCTGCATCTTTGCGATTTCGGGGTATGTTACTGTAAGACGGCATCCTCTGTGACCCATCATGGGGTTGAATTCGTGCAAGGAGGAGATGATAGCCTTGATAGCTTCAACGCTCTTACCCTGAGCCTTTGCCAAAGCTGCGATGTCAGCTTCTTCTGTGGGAACGAACTCATGCAAGGGGGGATCGAGGAAACGGATAGTAACGGGGTTGCCTTCGAGAGCTGTGTAGAGCTTTTCGAAGTCGCCCTGCTGGTAAGGAAGGATCTTTTCAAGAGCTGCTTCACGTTCTTCAAGTGTGTCGGAGCAGATCATTTCACGGAATGCCGCGATTCTGTCAGCTTCGAAGAACATATGCTCTGTACGGCAAAGACCGATACCTTCAGCGCCGAGCTCAACTGCCTTCTTAGCGTCAGCAGGTGTATCAGCGTTTGTTCTTACCTTAAGTGTTCTGAACTCGTCAGCCCAGTTCATGATCGTTTCAAATTCGCCTACGATAGTAGCATCAACTGTGGGGATGATACCGTCGTAGATGTTACCTGTAGAACCGTCGATGGAGATGTAATCGCCTTCAACGAATGTCTTGCCTGCAAGTGTGAACTTCTTGTTTTCTTCGTCCATGTTGATGTCGCCGCAACCGGAAACGCAGCATGTACCCATACCTCTTGCAACAACGGCTGCGTGTGATGTCATACCGCCGCGAACTGTGAGGATACCCTGGGAAGCCTTCATACCTGTGATATCTTCAGGGGATGTTTCAAGACGAACGAGGATAACCTTTTCGCCCTTAGCGTTCCAAGCTTCAGCATCTTCTGCTGTGAATACTACCTTACCGCAAGCAGCACCGGGGGAAGCGCCGAGACCCTTACCCATGGGAGTTGCAGCCTTGAGTGCCTTAGCATCGAACTGCGGGTGCAAAAGTGTATCGAGGTTTCTGGGGTCGATCATAGCAACAGCCTGCTTCTTGTCGATCATGCCTTCCTCAACGAGGTCGCAAGCGATCTTGAGAGCTGCCTTAGCTGTTCTCTTACCGTTTCTTGTCTGGAGCATGTAAAGTTCGCCGTTTTCAATTGTGAACTCCATGTCCTGCATATCTCTGTAGTGGTTTTCAAGAATTGAGCAAACCTTGTTGAAGTCTGCGAATGCCTTGGGGAACTTGTCTGCCATTTCAGCAATGGGCATAGGTGTACGAACACCTGCAACAACGTCTTCGCCCTGTGCGTTTACAAGGAACTCACCCATAAGACCCTTTTCGCCTGTAGCGGGGTCACGTGTGAATGCAACACCTGTACCGCAGTTGTCACCCATGTTACCGAATGCCATCATCTGTACGTTAACGGCTGTACCCCATGAGTAGGGAATATCGTTGTCACGTCTGTAAACGTTTGCACGGGGGTTGTCCCATGAACGGAATACGGCTTCAACCGCACCCATAAGCTGTTCCTTGGGATCTGCGGGGAAGTCCTTACCTATCTTGGACTTGTATTCAGCCTTGAACTGGCTTGCGAGCTCCTTAAGGTCGTCAGCTGTAAGCTCAACGTCCTGCTTAACGCCCTTTTCTTCCTTCATCTTATCGATGAGCTCTTCAAAGTACTTCTTACCGACTTCCATAACAACGTCGGAGTACATCTGGATAAATCTTCTGTAGCAGTCATATGCCCAACGAGCATTGCCTGACTTTTCAGCCATAACTTCAACAACTTCTTCGTTAAGACCGAGGTTGAGGATAGTGTCCATCATACCGGGCATGGATGCTCTTGCGCCGGAACGAACGGAAACGAGAAGAGGATTGTTCTTATCACCGAACTTCTTGCCTGTGATACCTTCCATTTTGTCGATGTATTCCATGATCTCTGCACGGATCTCATCGTTGATCTTCTTGCCGTCTTCGTAGTACTGTGTACAAGCTTCAGTTGTTACTGTGAAGCCCTGGGGAACGGGAAGACCGATCTTTGTCATTTCAGCAAGGTTTGCGCCTTTGCCGCCGAGAAGTTCTCTCATCGAAGCATCGCCTTCGGTAAAGAGATAAACAAACTTCTTTGCCATAATAAAACCTCCAAAAAATATATTAATTTTTTACACTTGGCATCGATATTACTTTTTTATAATACTTTTATATCCCGTGTATCACGCCTACTATACCACAACGGAACGTGAAAATCTACACGTTTATTTTTATTATTACATTTTGTTCATCGAAATGTTACATTGTAAACGGTTCGTTTTATACATACGCCATACCGTCTGCGGCGGTATGCGCCCTACGCCCCTACGGTTTGTATATTCGGGGTGGTGCCTGTAGGGCGGGGGCTTGCTCCCGCCGTTTTAAACCCATTTAATCGAATTTTATTGACACCTCATCCACCGCTATCGCGGTCCCCCTTCCCCCACTGGGGAAGGCATTCAATGCGGACGTGCGATGCACGCCCCTACGGTCTGTATATTCGGGACGGTGACAGCACCCCGCCTGCGCCCCCCCACAATTCGCTTTGCGAATTGCACCGCAGGCAAGGGGTGCATATTTCCTGACGGAAATATGTTTTTTTTACTCATTCAACCGTGAATTTCCTTATACCACGAAACGGCAAGGTTCGTCACAAGATCATATGACCTTATCCCCGCACTTTGCCCCTGCCCCTGCAGGTATGCATCGTTGACGGCACCCACAATTTCCTCGGCTTTGTTTTCCTTGTATTTTTCAAAAAACGAATTGAACGCAATAAGCTCGCCCCTGACATTGTTTTTCATCTGCGCAAGCACGCTTTTATACGATCCTTCATCGGTTTCATATAGAGCTGACGAGGTATATTCATAAACCGAAAGATATCCGCTGTACCTTATATACGCATCGTCTGACGATATGCAAACGAGAAATGCAATAAAATTCGCTTCGTCCTCCCTGCTTATTCCCCTCTGGTGTGCCATTTCGTGCGCCACGGTAAACGGCAGTGTATAATCGGGGAAGTTCGTGTTTATGTTCGCCTCGCCTGTAAAGAATGTATACACCCCTGCAATATGCGTATACGTCCACGGCTTTGACAGCGCCACGGGCTTGACGGGTGTGTAAAGTCTTTGTATAAAATCGTATTTTTCACACACAGCATCATACGCTGTGTTTATTTTTTCGGCAAGCTGTGACAGCGAATACGGCATAACGGATGAAGAATTATATATAAAATCGATATTTTCCGCCTCTTTATTTACATTTTGCAAAAGATACTCCGATACATCATGAAGCTCTTTTTCTGTCACCGTTACATTTTCAAGCCCTAATTTTTCACCGATGGGTGTTGTATGATATCCCGGTGTAAAGTTGATAAAAAGCATGGAAAAAACGAGTGCCGCCGAGGAGATCATTCCGAAAATAAACCGAACTGTTTTCCTCAGGGTGTCCACAGCATGCTCAAATGCGTAAGCCACAACGGTAATTATTATGACGGGCAGACACAAAAGCAGATATTCCGCAAGGGAAAACGGAAAAACAGCCGTCAGATACGCCATGGCACCACGGAAAACGAATGCAACATTTTCATTCCAGAAGTCCGCAAACGGTGTGGATATTCTTGCCAAAAGCGCAACAAAAATACCGAAAATGAAAATGCAGTATATCACAAGTGCGGGCGTGGGAACATACTCTTTAATTTTCTTCAAAATCTTCATATATTTCGTAAAATCTTTCAGGGATTGGGGCTGTAAACGTCATGATCTTATCCTCAAACGGATGCGGAAAAGACAGTCTTCCCGCATGAAGCATAAGCTTTTCTCCGTCGCCTGTGCCGTAAAGGCTGTCACCGACGATGGGTGTGCCGATATACGCTGTATGCACACGGAGCTGGTGCGTCCTGCCCGTCACAGGTGTAAGTGAAACGAAAGAATATTTTTTATCCGCTGACAAAGACAGCCTTTTACAAACGGTTTTTGCGTACTTGCCCTCATTTTCTCCGCATACACAGCGGAAAATAACGCTTTCTTCCCTTCTTTTTATATTCTTTTCAATTATGCATTCCTCGCTTGCTTCGCCGTGCAAAAGTGCAAAATACGTTTTTTCAAATCTTCCATTTTGCATACTTTCCGAAAGTCTTGATGCGGCAGGTCCGTTTTTGGCACACAGAACGATGCCCGATGTTTCACGGTCAAGCCTGTTCGTCGCCCTGAATAAGCATTTTTCACCCTTTTGCATGAAATAATACATCAGACCGTTTGCAAGTGTATCCTCAAAATGGCCGTGCGAGGGGTGCGTGGGCATGTCATACGGCTTGTTCAGTACGATTATATCCCCATCTTCATATAAAATATCGATCGGAATGTTTACAGGCACGATATTTTCGCTTTTATTTTCATCTTCAAAGTCAAGCTCAACAACATCGCCTGCGCTGAGCATATGCCGAACCGTCCTGTGCTGACCGTTTACTGTAATTCCGAGGGGCTTTTGCTTTAATTTTGTTATTTGTGAGGAGGAAAGAGAGAGCTGCCGACGTAAAAAATCACGCAGCAGCCCTTCTTGCCCTTTATTTACGGTAAATTTCAAAGCTTATTTGATCTTTACAGTCCAGCCGAAGGGATCTTCAACAGTTCCCCACTGAATACCTGTAAGTGTGTCATAAAGCTTCTGGGAGATAGCACCGATCTTGCCGTCGTTGATAACAGCCTTCTTGTTTTCATCGTCAAGTGAGCCGATGGGAGAGATAACGGCAGCAGTACCTGTACCGAATGCTTCCTTAAGCTCGCCCTTGTCGTATGCTTCATAAAGCTCGTCAACGGAAAGACGTCTTTCGGAAACCTTTACGCCCCAGCTCTTGAGAAGCTCAACGCAGGAAGCTCTCGTAACGCCGGGAAGAATGTTGCCCTCGTCAAGTGCGGGTGTGACTACCTCGTCACCGATAACGAAGAATACGTTCATAGCACCGACCTCGTCGATATACTTTCTTTCGATACCGTCAAGCCAGAGAACCTGTGAGTAACCGAGTGCGTTAGCCTTTTCCTGACCCTTAAGGGAAGCCGCATAGTTGCCGCCTACCTTTGCGTAACCTGTACCGCCCCTTACAGCACGTACATATTCACGCTCGATGAATATCTTAACAGGGTTGATGCCCTCTGCATAGTAAGCCGCAACGGGGGAAAGGATTATGCAGAAAATGTATGTGTGTGAGGGGTGAACGCCGAGCATGGGATCTGTTGCGATGATGAAAGGTCTGATGTAAAGCGATGTGCCGACAGTTGTGGGGATCCAGTCTTCGTCAAAGAGAACTGTTTCTGTGATCGCCTGAAGCACGTCCTCGTTGGGGATCTGGGGAATACAAAGTCTGTCGTTTGTGTTCGCCATACGTTCAATGTTCTTCATGGGGCGGAAAAGCTGAACGCCGCCGTCGGGTGTCTTGTACGCCTTCATACCCTCGAACATTTCCTGTGCATAGTGGAATACCATTGCAGAGGGTTCAAGCTCAAGGGGTGCATACGGAACGATTCTCGGATCGTGCCAGCCCTTTTCCGTGCTGTAGTTCATGAGGAACATGTGGTCGGTAAAGTACTTACCGAAGCCGAGCTTTGTGTAGTCCGGCTTTACCTTGGGTGTCTGAGTTCTTTCTTTTCTGATGTTAAGCATAATTTTCATCTCCAATTTATTTTATAAAATTATTTTTATTCATTCAATTCGGGGTGGTGCCTGTAGGGGGAAAATAGATAATAGATAATAGATAATAGATAATAGATAATAGAGAAAAGAGAATAGATGATAGATGTTGTAGGGGACGGCGTCCTCGACGTCCTGTTTTACAACGTGATGGCGCATCCCCGGACCCCCCACCGGGGGATGCGCATATTTCCTGCGGAAATATTTTTATTTTTTGTTATACGATCTGTATATTCGGGGTGATGCCGTAGGGCGGGGGCTTGCTCCCGCCGTTTGAAACCCATTCTTCTTTATTAAAATCAACAAACATACCGCCCGCGGCGGTGCGCCCTATGCCCGTGGCGGCTCGTACCGAGCCGGGGGGGGACGGGCAGGGCGCCATTTTTTTACCCATTTAATCTGACACCTCATCCGTCAGGCTTCGCCTGCCACCTTCCCCCACTGGGGAAGGCTTTTCATTCGGACGTGCGATGCACGCCACGACGGTTTGTATATTCGGACGTGGTGCCGTTTTATTTCAAATACCCCGATATAAAATCACAAAGGATATTTGCAATTCTTTTATACCCGAATTCCGTCGGGTGGACACCATCACGAAGATACACCGTGTGGTTAGCTTTGTTTATTCCCGAGGCTGTGCGCATATCGCACACGGGGAATCCCACACGCTCACTTACCTCTTTTGCCGCCTTATAATAATCGTAAAGCGTGCAATCTACAGCGTTTTTTGTATCGAATGCCTCGAATTTCGATGTCTGCCCATCGTATTCGGAAAATCTGTATATGGGTGTTACGAAAAACGCAAGGGCTTTCGGATAACGCTCGGACACCGTAAGCATCGTTTTGCGAAGACTTCCGCAGAAATTATCGGAAAATCTTCCCTCAGGCTCACCAAGCGGTACACCGTAGTACCAGTCATTCGTGCCTGCCCAGACGATCACAACGTCAACATCCTCATACACAGGTGTATCGTTGACCGTGTCGCACACCGAAAACGGATAACCTGAAGTAAGTGCTGCGGCATTCTGTGCGTGGTTTATCATTTTTTCAGCACCCAAAAGACATCGCAGCTTCTCTTCAAATCCGCCCCTTGAAAAATTCACGGTGGAAATACTGTCACCGAATATCAAGCAGTTTTTCACTGTGCATCATCTCCTGCACTGCCGTCATTTTCCGCTGTATCAGCGTCATTTTCCGCTGTCAGGGATTCATCCTCACATTCAGCCTGCTGCATTTCACGCAGTGCTTCAAGATGTCGGCTGTAGGTCGATTCGGGACTGCCAAGCAGCGCAAGTATCTCATTTTTCCTCTTTTTACGGCGTCTGAAATCGGCAATACCGAGAAGCGTCAGAACCGTAATTCCGACAACACATGCGGCAGCACCTACTACAAAGCCCCGGGGTACATATGACATTTCGATCGTATGCTCACCCTCTGAAACGGTGAAGCAGAGAAGCGAATCAAGCGACTTTTCAAGCTGAACCTCTTCGCCGTCAACCTTGACTGTCCAGCCCTCATCGTAAGGAATGGAGGTAAACACGGTCGTGTCGCCGTATTCGATATTCATTGTGCCCTTTATGTGCGAATCGTCGAAAGCGGTCACTCTTATCTTGCTCTTTGAAAGCTCTTCCATGGCAGACTCAAACGCTTCTGTGTCAAAATAGAATATATAATCCTGATCTGCATAGAAGTAAAGGTCATCAGCCTTAAGGTTAAGCTGAACCGTTATTTCGTGTCCTTTTTCGTATTCGCCCAGAAGCAGTATACTGTGCGTATCGTTTGTCATGTACGAGCCCTTTGACGTAAACGGTGCTGTATCATCATCGGTAAGATCGTCATCTCTTACACGCAGAGTCGTGTCGCGGGGATACTTCGACGGGAAGTGAACGTACAGATCCTTCGTTTCCTCCATTACGAACGTAAATTCGACAGATCCCTTTTCAGAACCGTTTACAGCATACTTTTTATGCGTATATCCGTCGGCGTAAGCTTCCCTTACCCCTGTCGTGTTCGTGCTTATTATCTCAACCGGCTTGTATATTTCAACATCGTAGCCGAGCATGGCGGAAACTATTCTGTTAAGGATATCGGGTGCGGAATAGTCGAGTACCTTTCCCTCTTCATCCTTTGCATTCCAGTCATATTCCTTTATCTTGTCGGAAACACCGTAAAGCATCGGCAAAGCATACTTGTTCATATATGCATACAGCTTTTTGGAGTCATCGGGCTTTTCGACCGTAGGATCAAATTTCTTTATGATACAGCCGTATTCATCCGGCATATCGGAAGGATCGTCCGTAAGAATATATTTGATACCGAGCAAAGAATCTCCGACGGGGTTTGTGCCGACGTATCTTGACCAGTGGGACTTTGAAGCATAGCCCATTTTGTTAAGAAGCGTTATAACAGATGCATTAAGCGTCGAGGTCGAGCCCGAAATACCCCTCATACGCAGTGTCATATTATCGTTTACCTTACGGAAAACGGTTTTTTCCATTCTGTAAAGGGAAATATCCTTTTTCTGTATCTCCTCTGTTATTCCTTTCCATCTGTCGAAAAATTCGACATAGCTTGTACGTGTGGAATAATAAACGTCATCGTGAAGCATAAACATATCGTATATGCCGTTTACAAACAGCTCAAAGCATACGACACAGCAAAGAACTATAGGTGTTACACGGCTGTTTTTCTTCGTAACGCTCCACAAAAGGGCGACAAGCACACCTGTCATGATTATCCAGAACCACACGGTCAGAAGCACACCCGGCTCATATCCGCCGTTTGATTCGGCTTTGAGATAGAGCCAGTGGAATTCTCCGCCGTCCTCCGTTTCTATCATCTTCTGGATCAAAACGGAAAAGCCTATGAGAAATGCGCCTGTGCCGAGGATTATTCTGTACATATGAGGCTTCAGATATCTGAACGCATCGTAAGCGAAGACGAGCACCAAGAAGCAGAACATAAAGCTGTAACGGTAGTTGAGCCAGTTCGGCTTCTGCAGTCCGTGCCAGAAAAGGTCGATCGTCGAGCCTGTGAACGACAGCACCATAAAGCCGAGTATCACACCGCCCATTATCTTCTGTCTGCCCCTTATTTTATCCGTAAGGAAGTAAGCGGGCAAAAGCAAAAGCGACAAAGTTCCGCAGTATATGAAGGGAAGTCCCTCGGGACGCACCGTGTCGTATGAGTTCGGCATCATCTGCGTCAGTATCTCAAGAAAATCAAACTTCGGCTTGAATGTAAAGCTGGGATTTGAAAAATCGTTTTTTCCGAATTCAAGGGAGTAGAACGTGGGCAGAATGATTATCGACGCTATAGCCGCGGCAATCACCGAAAACAGCGCAAATCTGTAAAATGCGAAGAAAAAGCGGGGAAATTCGCCCATTTTGTACGTTGAAACGTAGTAATAAATGAAGTATACCACCACGAAGATGGCGACCATAAAGCCGATATAGAAGTTTGCAATAAAGCACAGGGCAAGAGTTACGGTATATAAAACGAATCTGCCTCTGTCAACAAGCTCCTCCAAGCCGAGAAGTATAAGCGGTAAGTAGATAAGCGCATCCATCCACATCGTGTTCATGGCTTGCACGAATGCATAGCTTGAAAGTGCGTACATGGTGGAAAACAGTATGACGTTCATGGGCTTTGACGGCTTTCTCTTGTGCAGATAATAGCCGAATGTAAGTCCCATGCTTCCGCATTTCAGAAGCGTTATGGCAAGAAGTGCTTCTGTTATGCCGTCCTCAGGGAAAAGCACGGTGAGAAGCGAAAACGGGCTGGCAAGATAATATGCGTAAATACCCGAAAACTCACCCGACAGCGACCTGTACCACGTGTAAAACGGCGATGAATCGCCCTGAAAAACGTCACGTATGGCTTCAAAGAAGTATACATACTGACCGTTCAAGTCAAGCACCAGTACGGATTTTTCACCGAATGGGTAAACGCCTCTTATGATGAAAATTATCCACATCAGAAGAAGCGGCACCAAAAAGCATGCTAAAAGGTACAGCTTCGGCGAGTTCATAACAGCACCGAATGCTGTTTTGCATTTTGTCAAAAGAGGGTTGTTCTTTCTGAATTCTGTTCTGTTCATATTTCTCCTTTTACGGAAAGCATGGCTTCCTTTAAAATGATCTCCATTTTTTCAGCCGTTTCGGCACGGTTTATTTTTTCACGCACGGCGGCACCGCCCCGTATACCCTTTGTGTACCAGCCGACGTGCTTGCGTGATTCAAAAACGCCGAGCGCGCCCTTCCGCTTTACCAGCGCACGCATATGCTCAAGTGCACCTGTCAGTCTTTGTTCGGGTGTCGGAGGCGTGTAGGTGCGTCCTTCAAGCCTTGCGTTTATTTCCTCAAAAATGAACGGATTGCCAAGAGCCGCACGGCCGACGGCACCGCCGTCACACCCTGTATAGCGGAGCATTTCAACAAAGCTTTCAGCATCCGTTATGTCACCGTTGGCAACAACGGGAATATTTACAGCACGCTTTACCTCGGCAATTATTTCCCTGTCAACCGTTCCGTCAATGTACATATCCTCACGTGTTCTGCCGTGAACGCAGATGCATGAAGCACCCGACTGTTCGGCAATTTTTGCGATCTCAACGGCATTTTTATGCGATCTGTCAAAGCCTGCACGTATTTTCACCGTCACCGGTAAAGAGCAGGACAAAACGGTTTTTTCGATTATTTTACCTGTCAAAACAGGGCTTTTCATCAAAGCTGAGCCATCTCCGCCGCCAACTATTTTTTTGACGGGGCATCCCATATTTATATCGATGGCGCACGGAGGTACAGCCATTTTTTCAAGCGTTTTTGCCGCTTGCCCCATCATCTCGGGGTCATGTCCGAATATCTGAACGGCACAGGGATATTCGTCTGCCGACATTTCGGCAAGCTCAAATGTTTTTTTATCCCCGTAATGCATCGCCGCCGCTGATACCATTTCCGTGGTCATGTATTCCGCACCGTATTTTTTGTATATTTTTCTTGCCGTTATATCGGTAACTCCTGCCATAGGAGCCAAGAAAATTCCGTGTTTTAAAATTACATTTCCTATTTTCATAATTAAACTCCGTTAAATTATACCAAAAGAATGTGAATTTATTGTTACACCGCACCATAAATATTTATAATTATTGCCCCGATGCGGTAATTTTTTTAAAAACCGATACATTATACCGTATGAGCGTGCATCGCACGTCCGTATGAACAACCTTCTCCAGTGGGAGAAGGTGGCAGGCGAAGCCTGACGGATGAGGTGTCAGATTAAACGGGTTTCAAACGGGACGTCGAGGGCGCCGTCCCCTACAACATCTATTATCTATTCTCTTTTCTCTATTATCTATTATCTATTTCCCCCTACGGCACCACCCCGAATGAATAAAAACCATATTTCCGCAGGAAATATGCGCATCCCCCGGTGGGGGGTCCGGATGCGCCATCACGCCCGATTTTGTGAAAATAAACCCAATAATTCGCACAGGACGACATTCCTCATAAAACAAACAAAAACGGATTTGCACTGTACATTACCTTTTCCTTTTCAAAATTTTTACAATATTATATATATAAACGGTTTAAAACACGGCTTTGATGCGGTATAATGGTGGGTGTATTTATGTTATTTATTACATATTTTGATTTTCAACACGGAAATGCCTTACGGCAAAAGGAGAAAATATGAAAAAATTCAGGATATTCCCTGTTGTTCTTGCATCACTGCTTATCTTTTCAGCCTGTTCAAAAAATGAAAGCGAAACAAGCACGAATGATACCGTTACAAGCACAGCACCGACAGAAGAAATAACTGAAGAAATAACCGACGAGGTAACACAAGCCCCCGAAACACAGGGCGAGATGACAGAAGCGGGCGGATATGTAGTTTCGGAGGACGAGCTTCCGCTTCGCCGTGAGATAGATGCCGAATACGCCGCACTTCTCGACGTTAGCACCTCGACCGTGCTTTACGAAAAGGGCGGACTTGACACAAAAATATACCCTGCCAGCACGACAAAGCTTATAACAGCTCTCGTTGCGCTTAAATACTGCGATCCCGAAAAGACGGTTTTCAAAGCGGGGAATGAGCTTGAGCTTGTACAGCCCGGCTCATCGCTTGCGTACATACTCCGTGGGCACAAGCTGAAGCTTGACACGCTTATTGCGGGTATGCTCATGAAATCGGGCAACGATGCGGCATACGTTGTAGCCGCAGGTGTCGGACGTGTTATTGCAGACGACGAAAGCATCTCCCCGAAGGAAGCAGTAAACGTATTTATACGTGAAATGAACCGCTTTGCAAAGGATCACGGAATGACAGGCTCACATTTCACATGTCCCGACGGATTTCACGATGATGAACACTACACAACAATGCGTGATATGTTCACCGTGGCAAAGATGGCTCTTGAAAATGAGGTCATAATGAAATACACACAGACGCTTGAGGATAAATTTTACTACGCAAGCGGCGAAAACATAACGTGGACAAACACAAACGCACTTATAAATCCGAACAGCGATGCTTATTACAAGTATGCAACAGGGCTTAAAACAGGCACAACGAGCGAAGCGGGAAACTGTGTGCTCGCTTCAGCCGAAAAGGACGGAAAAAAGCTTATTGCATGCGTATTCCGCCACCCCGATTCGAACGGAAAATTCCATGATGCCAAGGCACTGTTTGCCGCCGTGCTGGGCACAAGATAAGAAAGGTCAGATATGATAAAGGTCTTACACTGCGCAGATATACATCTTGACAGTCCGTTTTCACTGTCCGATGTCAAAAAAGCAAATACACGCCGTGCGCTTCAAAGAGGCACGTTTACCTCGATGATGCTTTACGCACGCACCGAAAAAATAGATTTAATGCTTTTGCCGGGCGATATTTTCGACACCGAATACGTCACACGTGACACAGCTGCCCTGCTCGTCAAGGAGTTTGAGCAGGCATCGTCATGCCGTTTCGTCATAGCCCCCGGCAATCACGATCCGTTTTCGGAAAATTCCCCTTATGCAAAGCTGAAGTTTCCGCCTAACGTGTACATTTTCAATTCTCCGTCGCTTACAAAATTCTCATTTGACGATATAAACACGGACGTTTACGGCTTTGCCTTCACGTGCGACTCCATGGCTGTAAATCCGTTTGCGGGACAAAAGCCGCAGGACAGCTCAAAAATAAACATTCTGTGCTGTCACGGCGACCTGACGCCGTCCTCGCATACGTGTCCGATAACAGTATCGGATATTGAAAATTCGGGCTTTGACTACGTTGCACTCGGTCACATACACAATTCGCAGGGTGTACAGAAGGCGGGCGATACGTATTACGCATACAGCGGCTGTCCCGAAGGACGAGGCTTTGACGAATGCGGTAAAAAATCCGTTATTCTTGCAATTTTCGACAAGGAAAACGGCATTTTCAGAGGTGAGTTTGCCGCAAAGCCAATGACAAAGCGCCATTATGAAAAAATAACGGTAGACGTAAGCGGTGCGGAAAATTTCCCCGCCGTCACAGATGCGGTCAATAATGCCGTAAAAGAAAACAAATTTGATGCTGACACGACGCTTCGTGTGACCTTAACAGGCGACGTTTCCCCGACGCTTATTATTTCAACAACGGCAATTGAGGAATCCGTCACAGGAGTTTATTATATAGAGGTGCATGACAAAACACGCCCTGCACCCGAAATTGCGGACTTGGAAAACGATCCGACGATAAGAGGCGCATTTTACAGTGAGCTTAAAGAAAAGCTTCAGTCATCCGATCCCGATGAAAGAGCGTGTGCTGAGCGTGCGCTCCGTCTGGGACTGTCAGCACTTTACAGAATGTAGGAGGTTATCATGGTAATAAAGAAGATACACATAGATAATTTCGGTAAATTCTGTGATACCGACATAGAGCTTTCCGACGGTCTTAATATAATCGAGGGTAAGAACGAAGCGGGCAAGTCAACGCTCGGTGCGTTTATAAAATTCATCTTCTACGGACTTGATTCGAAGGAGAGAACAAAATATTTCCCGTGGGGCAAAAACACAGCGGGCGGTTACATAAAGCTGTCGCACAGCGGTAAGGACTACACGGTTCGCCGTGATCTTGTGCTTTTGCAAAAGGGCGTAAAAGAGGAAGTAACCGTAACCGACTGTGAAACAGGCGCTGTGGCTTTTAAGGATTCAGCCCCGCATGAGGTATTCCTGGGAGTTAACGAAAAGGTATTTTCAAGCACCGTTTTTGTCGGTCAGATAAACGGCGCATACGTTGACGGCGCAAAGCTTTCCGACGCTGTGGAAAACATTCTGTTTTCCGCAGATGAGGTGACGAACACCTCAAAAGCACTCAAAAAGATAGACGAGGTGCGCACATCTCTGCTTTACAAAAACAAAAAAGGCGGACTTATATATGAGCTTGGAGAAAAAATAGCCTCCCTCGAAGTAAAAGAAGCCGAATGCAGACGTGCAAACGAAGCCGTGTTTGAGCTTGAGGACAAGCTCCGTCAGTCAAAGCAGAAAAAGGAAGAAAACATCAAAAATACAGAGGAGCTTTCAGCAAAGCTTGAGGAATACGAGGCGTATTCCGCCATTGAACGCAAGCAAAGAACAGCGGAGCTTGCAGATGAAGCAAGAATTGCAAAGGCAAAGCGTGACGAGCTTGAAGAATCCCTTTCAAAAGACGGATTTTTCCCCGACAGCGCATACGTGTCACGGCTTTATTCGCTCCAGAATGAGATAAATGAACGGCGGAATGAACTGAAATTTGCCGAGGATGAATTCAAAAAAGCGGAAAATGAGCTTTCGTCATTCCTCGACGAGGCTGAAGTGATCGATAAGATCAACGCAGAGGGCGGTAAGTCAAGCGTTGAAGAACAGCTTTCCGCACTTAAAAAACAGCGCAAAAAGCTCCTTATTTTCGGAATAATATGTCTTGTGCTCATCGTTTTGTTCCCGCTTGGCATCGCACTTTTGGTAATGGCGAATAAGAAAAAGAAGCTTATTGACGAATTCCCCGCAAAATTCGGATGTAATTCCGAGGGTGAGCTTTCGGAGATACTTGACGGCATTGACGAGCGTGAGCGTGAGATCACAAGACTCCGCCTTAAGATAGAAAACGCAGGCACAAAATGCAGTGATATCAGGGCAAGAATTGCCAAAACGGAGCATGACATAGAAGATACAACTGACGTATACCGTCCCGTCGGTCAGATAACCGAAACATCCGTATCGGATGCGGCAGACGAGGCGCAGGCGGCAATAAACGCACTTGCAAATGCACATTACGAATATGAAAAGAAGCTGTTTGCCGCAGAAACGCTCAGCCGTGAAACAGAATCTATAAGCATCGATGAAATGAAGTCGAAGATAAAAGGCAAGCTGAAGCTGGGCGAGGTCGAGGGCTTTGACCCTGCAGAGCAAAAGCGCAGACTTACGTTTTTACAAAAGGCGACAGAATCGCTCAACGAAAAGATACTTTCCCTTGAAAAGGAATTTTCCGCTTTGTCCGCAACAGTCAAGGACCCTGCAGCTATTGCAGATGAGCTGTCGTCGCTCCGTCCGCTTTATTCCGAGGCTGTATCAGAATACAAGGCATGCATCCTTGCATATGAATCGCTTGAAAATGCATCGAAAACTCTGCGTGACGGAGTTTCCCCGAAGCTTGCGAAAATAGCAGGCGGATTTATGGAAAAGCTGTCGGGCGGTAAGTACACATCGCTCGGCATCGACGGAGAATACGGAATAACATTCACCGAAAACGGAAATTCACGTCCTTTATCCTCCTTCAGTGCGGGCACGGGCGACCTTGCATATCTGTGCTTACGCTTTGCCCTGACCGATATACTGTACCGTGACGAAAAGCCCCCGATGATATTTGACGATACGTTTGCAAGAATAGACTCGGAAAGGCTGACAAATATAATCGCAACGCTGATTTCCATGGGCAAGATGAAATGGCTGCAGCCGATAGTGTTCACCTGCCACGGCCGTGAGAGCTCCTTGTCCGAATCGTTCCCCGGTGTTAACATAATCAATATATAACCGCCTTTCCCTACAACATCTATTCTCTGTTATCTATTATCTATTATCTATTATCTATTATCTAAATAAAATGGGTTTGAAACGGGACGTCGAGGACGTCGTCCCCTACGGCACCACCCCGAATATACAGACCGTAGGGGCGATTTGTAAATCGTCCGAATTAAACGCCTCCCGTAGGGGCGTGCATCGCACGTCCGTATGAAAAGCCTTCTCCAGCCACTTGACGAAGTCAAGTGATGGGAGATAGGTGGGACAACGAGATTACACAACAAGTTGTGTAACTCGGGTGGATGAGGTGTCAGATTAAATGGGTTTGGTACGGGCGGTTCGTGAACCGCCCCTACAGGCACCACCCCGAATATACAACCCGTAGGGGCGTGCATCGCACGTCCGCATTAAACAGCCTTCCCCAGTGGGGGAAGGTGTCAGGCGAAGCCTGACGGATGAGGTGTCGGATTAAATGGGTTTCAAACGGGACGTCGAGGGCGCCGTCCCCTACAACATCTATTATCTATTCTCTTTTCTCTATTATCTATTATCTAAATAAAATGGGTTTCAAACGGGCGGATGCAGTTGGCTTTGCCAACTGCTTGAATCACGCCCCTACCGCATCACCCCGAATATACAGACCGTATAATAAAAAATGAAAATATTTCCGCAGGAAATATGCGCATCCCCCGGTGGGGGGTCCGGATGCGCCATCACGCCCGATTTTGTGAAAATAAACCCAATAATTCGCAAAGTACGGCGTCCTTAATAAAACGAACAAAAACGGATTTGCACCATCACCATTTTCAATTTTCAATTATTTATCCCCCGAATGAAATGAACAAAAAATTATGAACACAACATATTTACAATTCAAAGAAAAACTCATAAACGTATTTACCCTTTCCGGTATTGATATACCGAGCGAGGAAAAAACGGAAAAGCTGTTTGCTTTATCCGAAAATCTTACAGAATACGGAAAAAACGTAAATTTAACGGCTATCACCGACACGGACGGCATTATTTTAAAGCATCTTGCCGACTGTGCTTTGCTGTGTCCTTTTGTGCCCGAGGGCGCAAGAGTTATTGACGTAGGCGCCGGCGGCGGATTTCCGTCCTTACCGCTTGCAATACTGCGTGATGACGTGAGGGTGATATCCCTTGACTCAACGGCAAAAAAGCTGACGTTTATCGACCTTATGGCAAAAACGCTTGCTCTGCCGAATATTTCAACGCTTCACGGCCGTGCTGAGGAGATCGCAAACGGCGAACTGCGTGAATCGTTTGACTTTGCCTGTGCAAGAGCCGTGGCATCGCTCCCCGTTTTATCGGAGCTTTGCCTGCCGTTTGTCAAGAAGGGCGGTTTGTTCTGTGCGATGAAAGCCGACAGCCGTGATGAGCTGCAGATGTGCAAAAACACCTTTACAAGGCTCGGCGGAACGCTTGACGGCGTTTCGGAAAAGACACTTACAGACGGTAAAGAGGAGCTTTTCAGAACGATCATACGTGTCAGAAAAGCATCTGAAACACCGAAGACTTACCCCAGAAAATTCAGTAATATAAAGGCGAAACCGCTTATCTGATATGAAAATCATAGATCTTAAAACAAACACGGAGATAAAAGAAGTACCCGAAAGCACTTCTATTGCCGTAGGCAATTTCGACGGTGTTCACAAGGGCCACACATCGCTTTTTGAATGTGTAAAGAAAAAAGCCGAAGCACTCGGCACAAAAAGTGCGGTTTGGAGCTTTGACGGCTTTTCCCCGAAAAACAGGGGAAGATGCATCACGCTTCCTGCCGAAAGACGCACACTTACAGCCAAATGCGGTATAGATTACCTGATACTTTACGATTTTGACGACGTCTGCTTTCTTTCATGTGAGGAATTTGTAAAGGATATACTTATAAAGGACTGCCATGCCGAATGTGCCGTATGCGGCTTCAATTTCCGCTTCGGAAAGGGAGCGCAGGGCGACTGCACCACACTCAAAGAGCTGATGGAGCAAAACGGAAAGCACACCTGTATCATGCCGCCCTTTGAGGTTGACGGGGTGACTGTCAGCTCATCGCTTATAAGATCGCTCATTACAGACGGCAAGCCCGAACAAATAGAAAAGTATCTCGGCCGTCCGTTTTCCGTGTGTCTGCCCGTCGTCCACGGCAGACACCTCGGACGTACCATTGATTCCCCGACGATAAACCAGAACTTCCCGCCAGATCACATCGTGCCGAAATACGGTGTTTATGCGTGCCGTGTGATAATCGACGGCGAAAGATACGGCGGTGTTTCAAACGTCGGCGTGCGCCCGTCGGTTTGCGAAGGCGATGTGTGCGTAAATTCCGAAACGCATATTTTCGGATACAGCGGAGATCTGTACGACAGGGAAATCAGAGTCGAATTTTTGCATTTCATACGCCCCGAGCGCAAATTCCCATCAATCGACGAATTAAAAAAAGCAATAAGCGCCGATAAAATTACGGCAAAGGGATTGTTGGGAATATAAAATGGAAAACGAAAATCCGAAGCGTAAACATCCACGCATAAAAAATTACAATTATTCGGATGTCGGTGCGTATTTCATAACAGTTTGTACATCGCAAAGACGGAATTATTTTTGGCAATACGATGTAGGGGCGTGCACCGCACGTCCGCAAAACCGATATGATATCAAATTATCCGAATACGGAAAAATTGCAGACAATGCAGTAAAAAATATCGAGAAAATATATTCGAATATAACGGTGGATAATTACGTAATTATGCCCGACCATATTCATTTGATATTGATAATTCACGCCGATGAATACGGACGTGCGATGCACGCCCCTACAGTGATGAGAGTAATTCAACAAATGAAGGGATATGTTACAAAACAAATAGGCTTGCCTATATGGCAAAAGTCATTTTTCGACCACATAATCCGCAACCGTGAGGACTATGAAAAACACGTGAAATATATTTATGAAAATCCTATGAAATGGGTTTTTGAAAAAGGACAAATGAATGGATAGAATAAATATTCCCGCACCGTCGGCGCTGGCTTACTACGGTGACTGTGTAATTGAACTTTTAGTGCGTGAAAGGCTGATAAAAACGGGCATTTCAAATGCAGGACAGCTTAACAAGCTGTCGCGTGAATTTGTAACGGCGCAAAAGCAGAGCGAATGTCTTGAAAATATTTTGCCGATACTTACAGAAGATGAAACGGATATGTTCAAGCGCGGGCGCAATATGCACGGAAACCACCCGAAAAGCGCAAGCGTGTCGGATTACAGACGTGCAACGGGCTTTGAGGTGCTGATGGGATACCTTTATTTCACAAATGAGTTTGACCGTGCAAGACAGCTTTTTGCATCCGCTTACAAAAATGAGCTTGAAAAACTGGATAACGATGGATAAATTCACCTATATTCCGAAATTAAGGAGATTTTTCCCCGCAACGCTTTCGTTTTTTCTGCTTCTTGTTTCCTCCGTTTTTTCGTATTTTTCGCTTCATACGGAATATACGTTTTCCTTTACATTGATTGCCGCATTTTTTGTGATAATCTCCTTTCAGGTGTTTTTCAGATATTGCCTGAGCGAGCATATTTATACCATTTATAACGGTATTTTCACCGTCACGAGAAAAACGGGCAAATACGAAACGGTGATATTTGATCTGCCCCTTTGTCCCGAATATGAAATTTTGCCGAAAAAAGAAGGCAAACGCCGCATAAAGGCAGAAAAATGCAAGACCGTATACCGCACGGCGAATTTATTTCCGAAGGATAAATATTACATTTTTTATAATGACCGTGCCGTGTGCGTGGAAATAGATGCGGAATTTGCAAAAAAATTGAGGAAATTTTATATTAATGGATGAAAAAGAAAAACCGAAGCGTAAAGATTTACGTTTAAAACAATACAGTTACAGCACACGAGGTGCATATTTCATAACCGTATGTACCAAAGACAGAAAAAATATTCTTTCGCATGTTGCTGTAGGGGACGGCGCCCACGACGTCCCGAATAACGGCGCCCACGACGTCCCGAATAACGGCGCCCACGACGTCCCGAATAACGGCGCCCACGACGTCCCGTGCGAAACCGATAAACAAAATTTTGCAGGCAATATGCAGACAAGATTAACACATTTGGGAAAAATAATCGAAAAAAATCTTTTGTCAAGTGAAAAAATATCGGGTGTAAAAATTGACCGATATGTTATAATGCCGGACCATATACACGCAATTATATTTATCGATCCCGATAAGTATATAACAAGCAAAAAAAATATTGTAAGCGGGTCGTCGAAGGCGCCGACCCCTACAGCAAACGAGATGATTCCGCATATTATTTCAACGTTCAAAAGATTCTGCGCAAAAGAAATCGGAGAAAATATTTTTCAAAGAGGATATTTCGACCACATAATCCGCAACCGTGAGGACTATGAAAAACACGTGAAATATATTTATGAAAATCCTTTGCGTTTTGTATATCAATAAAATTTACAAAAACACCCTACTTTAAATAAGAATATAATATATAATTTAACATAACGAACAACAGGAGAAGATTTATGGGACTTATGACAAAGCTTTTCGGCACATACAGCGAAAAGCAGATAAAAAAGATAATGCCGCTTGTTGAGAAAATTGAATCGCTTGCGGACGAATTTTCAAAGAAAACAGACGAACAGCTGAAGGAAATGACATCCATTCTCAAAGCCCGCCTTGAAAAGGGCGAAACACTTGACGATATTCTTCCCGAGGCGTTTGCAACAGTCCGTGAGGCTGACTGGCGAGTGCTCGGCAAGCGTCCTTTCCGTGTTCAGCTTATCGGCGGTATCATAATCCATCAGGGCAGAATTGCCGAAATGAAGACGGGTGAAGGTAAAACGCTCGTTGCAACGCTTCCCGCATACCTCAATGCGCTGTCGGGTAAGGGTGTACACGTAATTACAGTCAATGACTATCTTGCAACACGTGACTGTGAGGAAATGGGAAGAGTATATAACTTCCTCGGCCTTACCTGCGGACTTATAATCCCCGGCGGCAAGAATGCCGAAAAGCGTGCGGCTTATGCCTGCGACATAACATACGGTACGAACAACGAATTCGGCTTTGACTACCTGCGTGACAACATGGTTATTTACAAAGAACACATGGTACAAAGAGGCCATTCATTTGCGATCGTTGACGAGGTAGACTCAATTCTCATTGACGAGGCAAGAACACCTCTTATCATTTCGGGTCAAGGCTCAAAGCCGACTGAAATATACGAAAAGGCGGATAAATTTGTCCGCACTCTGCGCCCTTACAAGATAAAGGAAATAGACTCAAAAGAGGATATGGACGAAAAGACGGAGGGCTATGACTACATCATAGACGAAAAGGCGAAAACGTCCGTTCTGGCAAAGCAGGGTATTGAAAAGGCTGAAAAATTCTTCGGTATTGAAAACCTTTCAGACCCTGAGCATACAGAGCTTGCACACCACATCAACCAGGCTATAAAGGCGCACGGAAGCATGCACATTGACGAGGACTACGTCGTAAAGGATGGCGAGGTCATCATCGTTGACACGTTCACGGGCCGTCTTATGTACGGCAGAAGATACTCCGAGGGGCTTCATCAGGCGATAGAAGCAAAAGAGGGTGTAAAGGTCGAAAAGGAATCAAAAACGCTTGCGACCATCACGTTCCAGAACCTGTTCCGCATGTACGATAAGCTTTCCGGCATGACCGGTACAGCCCTTACAGAGGATGACGAATTCCGTGAAATATACAACCTTGACGTTGTGGAAATACCCACAAACCGTCCTATGATAAGAAAAGACCACAATGACGTGGTCTACAAATCCATGGATATGAAATTCAAGGCGATAATCGAGCAGATAAAGGAATGTAACGCAAAGGGTCAGCCCGTGCTTGTAGGTACGGTATCCATTGAAAAATCGGAAGCCCTTTCGCAAAGACTTAAGATGAACGGCATAAAGCACGTCGTACTTAACGCAAAATACCACGAAAAGGAAGCTGAGATCGTCGCACAGGCAGGCTGTCCCGGTGCTGTCACCATTTCAACGAACATGGCAGGACGTGGTACTGACATCATGCTCGGCGGTAATGCCGAATTCCTTGCAAAGCGTGAGATGCGTAAGCTTGAATATCCTGAGGAAATAATAGTTCAGGCAACGGGAAGCTCCACATCCGTCGGTGAGGAGGTGCTTGCCGCACGTGAGGTATACAAGACACTTTACAAGAAATTCAAGGAAGAAATCGAGCCTGACTATCAGAAGGTAGTAGAGGCAGGCGGTCTTTTCATCCTCGGTACAGAGCGCCACGAAAGCCGCCGTATAGATAACCAGCTGCGCGGCCGTTCAGGACGTCAGGGCGACCCCGGTGAGTCACGCTTCTTCTTATCCTTTGACGATGACCTTATGCGTCTTTTCGGCGCTGAGGAGCGTATGGAAAAGATAAAGAAGATAACACCCGATGACACCCCCATCGAAGCAAGTATTCTGTCGGGCGTTATTGAAAGCTCACAGAAGCGTCTTGAAAGCGTCAACTTTGAACGCCGTAAGAACGTCCTTATGTATGACGACGTAAACAACCAGCAGCGTAAAATTATCTATTCACAGCGCCGTGAGATACTTGAAGACGGCAACATGAGAGATAAGATCATCGACATGATCGAGCAGGCTGTGGAAAATGCCGTTGCAATTGCCACAAGCCCCGACGATCGTGAGGATTGGGATTTTGCAACGCTTAAATCGAAGTTCCGCGGTATCATCTGCACGGATGACGATTTCAACTATACGGAAGATGAGCTTAAGCGTCTTAAGCCCGCAGCCATTACAGAGGAGCTTTATAAGCGTGCAATTGCAAGATACGAATATCAGGAAAGCGTATTCGGTGAGCAGATGCGTGAAATTGAAAGAGTTGTCCTTTTACGCTGTATAGATGAGCTGTGGATGGACCACATCGACTACATGCAGGATCTCAAGGGCGGTATCGGTCTTAACGCATACGCACAGAGGAACCCCGTAAACGAATATAAGATCGTCGGTGCTGAGGCATTTGACGATATGATAGCGGAAATAAGAGAAAATACAGTCCGTGCCATTTTGTCCGCCGTTCCGAGAACGGAGATCAAGCGTGAGCAGATGGCAAAGGAGCAGTCAGCATCCATTGAAAACATCGGCGGCGACAAGCCCGCAAAGAAAAAGCCGATGGTTAAGAAGGCATCTGAAAAGGTCGGCCGTAACGATCCGTGTCCCTGCGGTTCGGGTAAAAAGTACAAGAAGTGCTGCGGTGCGGCAGACGGCAGTGACGACTGATGGGCTTCGGAATACTCTTTTTAGGGTACATTTTCACTGTATTTGACACGGGAATACTGTTTATAGACAGTATTTCCGTGGTCTTCATGCAAGGCTTGCGCCTTTTCGGGTGGATCCTGGTCACAGCGGGAAGCTTTAAGCTGTCACGCTATATAGGCAAATTTCACTATGCACGAATGGCATCAGCCTCACTTTTTTCCCTGTCGCTTATCGACAGCGTGTGCCATATCATGACGGTGTATTTTGATACACCCGTATCGGTGCTTGTACGCACAGTGATATTTATGATGTATGCCATGGCATATTTTATGTTTCATTTTTACGCGCTCGGCGGTCTGTGCGACATAACGGCAGAGGTCGGACTTGAAAAGGAAAACAAGCGTGCAAAAAAGCTGTTTTTACTGTCTATGGCTTTCTGTGCCGTCAATTTTGTAGCGTACATCGGGCTTTCGGATGCTTTGACGTCGATAAGATATATTCTTTTCCTTATTATAACGGTACTTATCTCAGCTTTTATCTACACCTGCTACATGTGGATATGTCTGCCCGATGAAAATGAAGAGGACACAGACGCACCAAAAAAGGAGAAAAAGAAAAATGGAAAAGGTAAAGAATAAAAACCTGTATATAGGATATATTACAGCGGGCTTTATATTTCTGTTTTTCCCGTCATTGAGCATTTTTGACATCATGCCCGACTTTATCGGCTATCTGCTTATAGTAAAGGGTACGGCATGTCTGTTTGACCTTAACGAGGATATTTCCTCCGCACGCTCATCCTTTATAAAGCTGTTTTTTATAAACCTTGCAAAGACGGTCATAACACCGCTTCTGATGTCATTAAATGATGAAACAACGACGATGACCGCCGTTTTCATCTTTTCGATAATTGAGGGGATACTTTTGTATTCCGCACTTGACTCGCTTTTCGTCGGTGTCAATTATTTAGCGGAGCGTGCAGATTCAAAATTTGCCGACAAAGGCTATTCGGATGTTAAAATAACAACGGCAATTTTCGTTATCGGCAGATTTGTGCTTGTGTCACTTCCCGAATTAACGGTCATGACAAGCCTTGACTATCAGATGACGGATGATCTTTCCGCATTTACCGTATATGATTTCAAGCTGCTTATAACTATTGCATGCTTTGTCATATCGCTTATTTTAGGGCTTCATTTCCTGTCAAACGGTATAAAATACATCGGCAGACTGAAAAGTGACGGTATTTTCAAGGACTACGTTTACAACAGATATGTTTCGGAGGTTCTTGAAAACAAGAGTCTTTTTATAAGAAGAAGCACAAAAAATGCGTGCGCCTTCATTCTGGCAGGCTTTATTATGTCATGTCCGCTTTATTTTGAGGGGGTTGACGTAACGCCCTCACCGCTTGCCGTCATACTGCTTTACATGGGGCTTTCCCGACTGTGGATGCTTGACGGTGTGGCACCGAAATTCAAAAAGCCGCTTTTGGCTTTTATCCCTTTAAGCTGTGTGCTTTATGCCTTCGTGTGCTTTGTGGGTGCTGAATACCACCGCTGGTCATATCAGATAGAGGATACGGCACGCTTTATGTACAAGCTGTGGGGAGTGGCGCAGTGCGCAGATCTGTTCCTTTTCACAGCATCGTCGCTTACCGTGTTTTATACACTTTCAACGCTTATAAAGCGGTACGGCACAAACGAGAATATAAACAAAGAGGGATTTCAGTACAAAGAACAAACGAAGAATGTCACGTTTTTGAATAAGCTTCTGACGTGCTGTAGGACGGTATGTGCAGCATCATTTGCCATTCGCTGTGTATTCTTCTTTATGTACCCAAGCTATGAGTTTATCTGGCTTTTCTCGCTTTTATTAACGATGATCTATACCGTATTTTTCGGCAGTGCTATATCACGTATACGCACAGCCGTTGAAGATAATAATATGTAAAACCTTTAAGGAAGGTGAAAATTATGAAAAAACTGTCCGTTTTTTTAGCTGTATTGCTCGCATTTACATCGGTTTTCAGCATGGCTGTTTCAGCTGTTGAGCTTGATGATTACGAAGTATCACAGGAATACAAAACAAGTATTTTTTACAAGACCGTATCTGATCTTCCCTTAACGGGCGACCAGAGATATGACGTTGTGAATGTTGCCATCACACAGCTCGGCTACAACGAGGGCGACAGCGATGCTGATATGCACGGTATGTCCAAGGGTGAGCGCAACTTCGTCGAATATAACCGCCTTTACGGCAAGCTTGACAATGACGAGGGCAACGGCTACAGCTACGGCTATATGTGGTGTGCTTCGTTTGTAAGCTGGGTGCTCAGAGCTGCAAATGTCGACAAAAAAGTGGCAGGTGAGGACGTTTCCTGTGCTTCATGGGTAAGCTTTTTTGAAAGCAAAGGCCAGTTTAAAACGAGAGATTCTGGATATAT
This sequence comes from Eubacteriales bacterium, assembly GCA_045124505.1. Classification (GTDB taxonomy): domain Bacteria; phylum Bacillota; class Clostridia; order Oscillospirales; family CAG-272; genus RGIG7213. The sequence continues at coordinate 38,330 of JBGVLZ010000024.1, read as the reverse complement.
CCCCGTGGCAGGCGATATTATATTCTACAAGGGCTCAAGAACATCGTCAAGATCAAACCATGTAGGTATCGTTGTCGGCTGTGAAAACGGTGTCGTTTACACGGTTGAGGGTAACACAGGCGGTATTGCATACGACGGCGACCCCACAAACGGCGGCGGCGTTGCAAGAAAGAACTACGTGCTTTCAGATACATACATCGTCGGTTACGGTGTACCGAAATATAAAACAAACGCTGATACAAAATACGATTTTGAGCTGTTTGAGGTAAACGCACTTACATCCGGCTCATACACGGTCGTTTCAAGAAACGCAAAGATCGTTCCCACACCCGGCTCCTCCGAGATGCTCAAGCGTCTTGCAGTAGGTACAACATTCGATGTAACGAGTGTAAACGGTGAATACGGACAGTGTACGGTTGACGGCGTTTCAGGCTGGGTAAATCTTTCAAACACGTTGAAAACCGAAAACGCTTTCCACACCGTGGCATACATGACAGACGGCGGTGATGAGATCGAAAGCGGTGAAAAATCATACGGAAAGACCTTCAAAATTTCCGACACAGTTCCCGCAAAAAAAGGCTTTGACTTCAAGGGCTGGGCAGTAAGAGAGGGCGGAGCTGTCATTTACGCCCCCGGCGAAAATTACCCCTATGACCTTGACGTAACGCTTCATGCAGTCTGGGAATCAAACGGTGAGCCTGTTACAGACGAAACAGAAAACAGCGAAACTGATACAGCAGCATCCGAAACCGATGCTGACAGCGGTGATATCAAAGATAACGGACCGTCCCCCGCACTTATCGCAGTTTTGGTATCTGTCGTTGTTATCGCTGTCGGAGCCGTAATATTCGCCCTGAAGATGCCCGCAAAAAAGAAATAATTAAACACCTTCCGTAGGGGCTACATCGCACGTCCGCATTAAACGTCTTCCGTAGGGGACGGCGCCCACGACGTCCCGTGAAAATTAAACACCTTTACAGCCGGATGAGGTGTCAAATTAAACGAATTTAAAACGGCGCCCCGTCCGCACCCCCCACAGGTTGTGTAACAACCTGCCTGCGGACGAGGGGCGCATACCGTCTGTGACGGTATATCAAACTACAACCGAAAAACATCTATTATCTATTTATTATCTATTATCTATTTTTTCGCCCCAACGCACCAAGTTGAATTACAAACAACGCACAAAAAGGAACTCAAATATGAACGATAAAACAGAAAACAGAAGGCGGTTTTTAATAAACACGGCGTTTTTTGCCGTAATAGTTGCCATCGCATACGCACTTCTAAAATATGCGCTTCCCGCAGTTATGCCGTTCTTCATCGCATTTATAATTTCGGCACTTCTTCAGCCTGTGATTACGTTTTTACGCAAAAAAACGAAATTAGGGCAGAAAAGCGCATCAAGCATAATCGTGATATTGTTTTTATGTACAGTGGGTGTATTGCTGTCGCTTGCTTTGATAAAGCTTGTAATATCGGTTACAGACCTGCTTTCATCGGCTCCTGCATACTACACAAACACGATACAGCCTGCACTTCGCAATCTTGTCGATTACGTACAGGAATTTTTGCGTAATTTCGATGAAGATATTTCACTTGACTACAACGATTTTATTCCCGCAATATCAGATCTGATACCGTCGATAAAATCGATATTCAACTTCACAACGAATATTTTGTCAAGCGTTCCCGGCTTTTTCATAACTGTCCTGATAACTATAATTTCGACATTTTTTATAAGTGCTGACTATCACCTTATCTGCCGTTGGATAATAGCACAGCTTCCCGAAAAAACGGCTCATACAGTGCTTGAAATAAAGATGTACGTTAAGGACATACTTTTCAAATATATCCGTTCTTACGCACTTATCATGTCAATAACATTTCTTGAGCTTTCCGTGCTCCTGCTCATAGCAGGGCTCGTAAATCCCAATATGTTCCCGTCAGTCACATCAACGCTTCTCGTTGCGCTCATAATTGCGCTTTTCGACCTTTTGCCAATCGTCGGCACAGGCTCCATCCTCGTGCCGTGGGGAATTATCAGAATACTTTTAGGCGACATCGTGACAGGTATTATGCTCGTTTGTATATTCCTTATTATCACAGTTGTCAGAAATATTATAGAACCGAAGATAATAGGCACACAGGTAGGGCTTCACCCGATAGTCACGCTTATGGCGATGATCGTCGGTACAGCTGTATTCGGCGTAATGGGACTGTTCTTGTTCCCCATCACCCTGGCACTGCTCAAAGACCTTAACGACAGAGGAAAAATACACATATTCAAAAAAATAGACTGAACGCCTTCCGTAGGGGCGTGCATCGCACGTCCGCATTAAACGCCTTCTCCAGCCACTTGACGAAGTCAAGTGATAGGAGATAGGGGGACCGCGATAGCGGTGGATGAGGTGTCAGATTAAACGGGTTTCAAACGGCGGGAGCAAGCCCCCGCCCTACGGCATCACCTCGAATATACAAACCGTAGGGGCGTGCATCGCACGTCCGCATGAAATTAGCAAAAATGGGTTTGAAAATGAAATGCAGTTCCGAATCGGAACTGCATTAAATGCGGTAAAACCGCTTGAAATGTTTGTTTAACAAACATGAAATGTTATCCGCATGCGGATAACATTAAAATGGGCTTGCGCCCATTTTTTTTATTTTATCTTGAATATTTTTCTCAAAATGCCCGAGAAAAATTTCGGGGAGCGAACAACGACTATCTTCATAATTTCTCCTTAAAGAATGAAAAGTATTCCGACACAGCACAGGGCAAGCGCCTCGATTATGACCATAACGATGGGAGGCAAAAACAAAGACATCAATACCCCGACTCCGAAGCAAACGGCACAAACCATTGCCGTTTGTATTTTTTTATTACATTTATACAGACATTTACGCATTTTGTGCCTTTCTAATACTATAATTGAACTTTTTCATCATTAATACACACCGCTTGCGGTGTGCGCCCCTGTGTCCGCAGGCAGTTCGTTTGCGGCACAGCGCAAACGAACTGTGGGGGGGTGCGGACGGGGCGCAATTATCTTTGTAAATATTATATTAATCGGTAAAAAAATCTCCCTTACACTAAATGATATGTAAGGGAGATTTATTTGTGATTAATATAAAGGAATTAATAAAGGGGATATTTTTCGCAGATCTTTGCGACTTCTGCTCTTATGTAATCTGCTTTGTCCTCATACTCTGTTGCGGTGAGCTTGATAAGCTTACCGATCGTTCTCATTTCTTCCTCGCCGAGGCCTCTTGTTGTAGCGGCGGGTGTACCTATTCTTACACCGCTTGTAATAAACGGCGACTGAGGATCGTCGGGAATAGCATTCTTATTGACTGTGATGTGAACTGTATCGAGTCTTTTTTCAAGCTCCTTACCCGTAATATCAAACGGACGGAGGTCAACGAGCATCAAATGGTTATCTGTACCGCCGGAAACGAGGTTGAAGCCCTCATTTACAAGTGTTTCTGCAAGCACTGCGGCATTCTTTACGACTTTCTTTCCGTATTCTGCAAATTCGGGCTTGAGCGCCTCACCGAAGCAAACAGCCTTAGCGGCGATGATATGCATCAAGGGACCACCCTGTGTGCCGGGGAATACGGCTTTGTTTATCTTCTTTGCAAGCTCCTCGCTGTTTGTAAGGATCATACCGCCTCTGGGGCCTCTGAGCGTCTTATGCGTTGTCGTTGTAACGATATCTGCATAGGGCACGGGCGAGGGGTGAACACCTGCGGCAACAAGACCTGCGATGTGCGCCATATCGACCATAAGATACGCACCTACCTCATGTGCGATATTTGCCATTCTTTCAAAATCGATAAATCTCGGATAAGCGGACGCACCTGCAACGATAAGCTTGGGCTTACATTCTTTAGCCTGCTTTTCAAGTGCATCGTAATCTATTCTGTGTGTTTCGCTGTCAACACCGTATGCAACGAAATTATAGTAAAGACCGCTGAGGTTAACGGGTGAGCCGTGTGTCAAATGACCGCCGTGTGCAAGGGACATACCCATAACAGTATCGCCTGCTTTAAGAAGTGCGATATAAACGGCTGTATTTGCCTGTGCACCCGAATGAGGCTGTACGTTTGCAAACTGTGCGCCGAAAAGCTTTTTAGCTCTTTCAATTGCGATGTTTTCGGCAATATCAACGCATTCACATCCGCCGTAGTATCTCTTACCGGGATAACCTTCGGCATATTTGTTTGTAAGCACGGAGGATGCCGCCGCCATTACAGGCTCTGACACAAAGTTTTCGGATGCGATAAGCTCAATACCGCCTCTTTGACGGTTGTACTCCTTCTCCACCGCATCAGCTACCTCGCTGTCGAATTTTCTGAGGAATTCAAGATTTTCAATAACCATTTTATATACTTCCTTTCATTAATTACGAAAATATATCGCCGTCAACGTCCGACGGCATTGAAAAGCCGCCGTAATTTGACAAATTAACACTTCCTACTATCACCCCGTCGGGTGCGCATGAACGCTTGAACTGCTGTGTTGCAAACCGTCTTTTGAAGACGTTATAGCATTTTTCGATATCCGCCCTTTCATATTCGCCGTCAAATGCGTATTCTGCAAGGCGCAATATCTTTTCGTTTGTGTAACCGTACTTCACGGTATAGTAAATAAAGAAATCGTGTAATGCGTAAGGACCTATTATCTCTTCCGTGTACTGCGCTATCTTTCCGTCCTCGGGCGGCATAAGCTCAGGCGATACAGGCGTATTCAGTATATCAAAAAGCGTGTCGGAAAGCACTGCGCTTATGCATCTTCCCGCCTCGTTTTCCACGATCTTGCGCATTAATGTTTTCGGAACTGAGCAGTTTACCGCATACATCGACATATGGTCGCCGTTGTACGTGCACCAGCCGAGCGCCATCTCACTCAGATCTCCCGTGCCGATAACGATACCGCCCTCATCATTGGCGATGTCCATAAGCACCTGCGTGCGCTCACGCGCCTGCGCATTTTCGTAAGCGGCATTTTTTATTGCTTCATCGTGTGAAATATCTTTAAAATGAAGCTTTACAGCCTCGGTTATATCAATTTCTCTTAAATCAACGCCTAACTTTTCGCAAAGCACAACAGCGTTTGATTTTGTACGGTGCGACGTACCGAAGCACGGCATTGTGACAGCGATAATGCACTTTCTGTCATATTCGAGAATATCCGCTGTTTTAACGCATATGAGCAGTGCAAGCGTGGAATCGAGCCCGCCTGAAATGCCGATGACCATTTTTTTACTGTGAGATGCCAAAAGCCGCTTTCTCAAGCCCGAAGCCTGTATTTTCGTTATATGAAGCGCCCTTTTTGCCGCATCGCATCCGTCGGGCATAAACGGATTTTTGTCTATATGGCGTGTAAGAGCTGTTACGGTTATGTCCTGAACAAACTCAAACTCGTCATATATTCCCGAATCCTTGAAGTAAAGCGAGGGTTCTTCGTTATATGACTTTTCACGGCTTCTCAAATTTGAAATCTTGTTTACATCCACTTCGGAAATAAGCATTTTTTCGTTGCCAAACGGCTCATTTTCCGCAAGCCTTGAGCCGCACTCATATATCATGTGGTTGGCTGAATATACAGCCTTTGCAGTCGATTCCGTTTCGTCACATTCGGCACAGATGACAGAGCATATCTGCTTTGCCGAAAGGCACTTATAAAATGTATTTTTATTATCCTGAGATGTCACCGTTTCGGGATAATTTGACATGGAAAGTATTATCTTTGCGCCTTTTTTGCAAAGCTCCTCTGTCTTTTTGCCGTTATATCCGAAAATGACACCGAATTTGTAATTTTCGCAATCCTTACAGGAGAAAATTATCTTGTCGGTAAACGGTATTGATTCCGTATAGCCGTCATCGCTTTCAATAAAATCGTAAAGATATACGCCCTTTTCGCCTTCAAATTTTGCAAAATACGGAGAATCCTGCCGTGACGGAATAAGGCAATACAGCTTTCCGCCGCCGATGACCGCCGCACAATTGTAAATTTTTGATGAAATTTTTACGGGAAGTCCGACAGCAAACATAACGTCCGTGTCGGCTGTTTCTGAAATTATCCGAAGCAGCGCCGCCTTTGCTTTTTTCAGCAAAACGTCGGAGAAAAACAGGCTTCCGCAGTCAATGCCCGTGATGCAAAGCTCAGGAAAGCACAACAGCTTAACACCCGAATTATCCGCTTGTTTAACGGCTTTTATGATATTTTCAGCATTTTTGACAGGATTGCCGACAAACGTTTCCACGCTTGATGCGGCAACTTTTATAAAACCGTCAAGCATATAAGATCCTCTTTCAAAATTTGTTTTTATTTTACCGCATTAAAGCGGAAAAACATATTTTCGCCCCATTATATCATACAGGGGTGAATAAATCAATACGTTTTTTAAAATTATAGTCTTTCAAAAATTTATTTATAAATATTTCTTTAATTAAATTATAAATTATATATTGTAATTTAGTATAAAATGTGGTATAATATATAGTGATGTAATGTTTTCATCAAATACGCCCATGCGGCACCATCACGAATTAAATGGGCACAAACGGGTTTCATCATATTGAATGAAATGCCTGCGGCATGAAATGCGGCGGTGCCGCTTGAAATGTTTGTAAAACAAACATGAAATGATATTCGCTGTGCGAATATCGTTATACCGTAGGGGCGTGCATCGCACGTCCGCATTAAACGCCTTCCGTAGGGGACGACGTCCTCGACGTCCCGTGAAAATTAAACACATTTACAGACGGATGAGGTGTTATATTAAACGGGTTTCATACGGGCGGTTCGTGAACCGCCCCTACAGGCACCACCCCGAATTAAATGAGCATGAAACGCCTTTGTAGGGGCGTGCATTGCACGTCCGCATTGAACGCCTTTGTAGGGGTCGGCGCCCACGACGACCCGCATAAAATGAACATAAATGGGTTTCATCCGGCGGGAGATAAACCCCCGCCCTACGGCATCACCCCGAATATACAGACCGTAGGGGTCATTCACGAATGACCCGCATTGAACGCCTTCCGTAGGGGCGTGCATCGCACGTCCGCATGAAACGAGTGTAAATGGGTTTAAACGGGACGTCGAGGACGTCGTCCCCTACGGCATCACCCCGAATTAAACGAGTATAAAATATACAAAATCGATTTTAAAATGAAAGGACATACAAAATGACTACATACGAAGATATATGGAACGGTGTCCTTACAGAGCTTAGAAAAAATATCTCCGAAATAAAGGTCAATTCCTGGTTTTCGGACATGCAGATAGTTGACATAGAATCGCAGTACGCAATAATTATGACGCCGACGACGGCAACGCTTGATTTCGTCAGGGACGAAACAAGACTGCTTGAAAGGCTTTTGCATAAGGTGCTTGGCGAATTCAAGGTAATTTACATATACGCTCAGGATAAGGATTCAAAAAACATTAAGCAGATAAAAAAGGATATCGAATACGATCTTGAAAACCCCGAATTCGGCGGAGATATCTATTCAAGACAGTATTCCAAAGGCACCGAGGAGGGTGCAAAGCAGGGCTCAAATGCTCTTATGGCAAACGGCAGTGAGCTCAACTTCTTTACAACGCACGAAAAGGAAGCTCCCGAGGAAACAACAGAGGAGTCACAGCTTTCTGCAAAAATAAACCTCAAAACACAGATAAACGACGATTACACATTTGACAATTACATAGTAGGCTCATCAAACCGCTTTGTATACAATGCGTGCTATGCCGTGGCGACAAATCCGTTTACTGCATGGAACCCCCTGTTTGTATACGGTCCCAGCGGTCTTGGCAAAACGCACCTGCTTTATGCCATTACAAACGAGCTTCTGACAAGAAACCCCGACCTGAAGATAATTTACGTCAAGGGTGAGGAATTTACAAATCAGCTTATTGAAAGCCTGCGTACAAAAAACGGCCCTGTTATATTCCGTAACAAGTACAGAACGATCGATGTGCTTCTCGTCGACGATATACAGTTCATCGCAGGCAAGGAAAGCGTGCAGGAGGAATTTTTCCACACGTTCAACGCTCTTTACGAGGAGCATAAGCAGATAATTTTAGCATCGGACAAGCCCCCCAGAGAAATTCAGACGCTTCAGGACAGACTCCAGAACCGTTTTGAAATGGGACTTATGGCTGACATCCAGCCGCCTGACTATGAGCTTCGCGCCGCGATCATAAAAAGCAAGGCGGAATCGTACAACATGGACATCCCCAACGATGTCGTAACGCTTTTAGCTGAAAATTTAAGCAGAAACATAAGACAGATAGAAGGCTCGCTTAAGAAAATTGCCGCAACCAGCGCACTTTACGGTATTCCGATAACGTACGATATGACGAAAAAGGCAATTGCCGACATGATGAATCTCGACGTATCGCCTCAGGTCATAACGGACCGTATATTCAAAACGGTCGCAAAGAAGCTGAATGTGGACGAAAACGAGATAAAAAGCAAGAGTAAGCGTAAGGAGATAACCTCCGCACGCCATATCGTAATATTCCTTATAAGAAAGTACACGCCGTACTCACTCAAGCAGATAGGCGCGCTGTTCGGACGTGATCATTCCACAATCATGAACTCAATTGACGTTGTGGAAACAAAAATGAAGTCAGAACCGCTGTTTGAGAGGGAAATTGAGGAAATAGAAAACGAAATTAAAATGTAGTTCAAACGTATTCCAACAGAAAAACCACAGACTTATCCACATTTTCCACAAAGAAATCCACATCATTCCACACATATGTGGACATATTCCTCCTTTTTTCGGGAATGTTTACAACTATGTTGACAAGCTGAAGAATATGATGTTGAATACTTTTTGTTCCGATGTGGACAAACGTGAAGACAAAAAACGAAGAAAAATGACAAAAATCGTTTTCCACATTTCATCATCAGACATCCAACAGTGAATCCACAGCGCAAAATGTCAGAAAATGCGCATAAACAGAGGGCAAACGGAGATATCCACATTTTCCACACCCCCTACTACTACTACTATCTTCCATAAGTATCCATATGTATCCATATCATAGAGAGGAACGAACATGAGAATCGTTTTTGAGAAATCCACATTGTTGAACGCTTTGCTTCCCGCCATGGGTGCCGTATCGACAAGAGGCGAAAATAAAGTAATCCAAGGTATAAGACTTAAAACACAGGGCAGTGACAAATGCGTTATCACGTCATTTGACGTTGAAAAGGGCTTTGAAACTGTAATCGATGCCGACGTGCAGACTCCGGGATGTTATATAATCAGCGCACAGAAGCTTTTGAACATCACAAAGAATATGCCCGACGATATTATTATAGACGTATCCGACAAAAATATTGCAAAGATCATGTCGGGTAACAGTAAATTTGAGGTCGTATGTATTGAGGGTAACAAATTCCCCGGCACGCCTGAGCTTTCGGGAGATTATTCATTCACAATAAGCCAGAAAACACTTAAAAGACTTATTGCGCAGACATCGTTTGCAGTTGCCGACAACCATCAGAAGCTCCAGCTTAACGGCGCATATTTTCAGATAAGAGATGAAAGCGTCAGAATAACAGCGCTTGACGGCTTCCGCTTTGCGCAGAGGTTTGAGGACTGCGAAATGGAAAACCAGAACGTCGACGGCTCTTATATGAATCTTAATTTCATAATCGCACGCCGTGCGCTTCCCGAAATACAGAAGTTTTTACTTGATACAGACGAGAAGATAAAGGTCGTAAAGGGTCTTAAGCACATCATGTTCATGCGTGACGGAATGTGCTTTTACACAAGACAGATCGACGGCGACTATATCGAATACGACAGATTTATCCCGAAGGACTGCCCGATAAACGTGGAGATAAACACGCACAGTCTGCGTGAAAGCCTTGAGCGTGCGCTCCTTGTAACCGAGGACAGCGACGCAGGCAGAGTCAGAAGCAGTGTAACTCTCAACCTCTACGGCGACACGATGAAGATATCATGTATATCCGTTGTAAACAGGGTATACGATGAAATACCGTGCAAGCACGAGGGCGAGGATCTTGAAATAAGCTTCAACTGCAGATTTTTGCTTGACAGCTTCAGGGCAATTGAAGCCGATACTGTAAAGCTCGGCTTTACAACATCGCTTTCAAGTATGCTGATAACACCGACTGACGATGCTGACAAGTCGTTTATGTACTTTGTATTCCCCGTAAGACCTCAGCAGTCAAGATAAATTGAAATTACTTAAAGCAGATATAAGTGCCTACCGCAATTTAAAGGCAGGCACGATAGAATTCAAGGACGGCATAAACGTGATCTGGGGCGACAATGCGCAGGGCAAAACGAACCTGCTTGAAGCCATATACGTTTTTGCAAGAGGCAAGCCGTACAGAATGAAAAAGGAAACGGACGTAATTCCGTTTGACGGAAGCTGTGCCGGCGTTGAAATAGTTTATGAGTCATTTGGGCGTGAAGTTCCCATGTCCGTTTATTACAGACGCGGCGAAAAGCGCAAAATGAAGATATCGGGAGGAGAGGTGACACGTGCCTCGGAGTTTATAGGAAACTTCAAGGCGGTGCTGTTCTGCCCCGACCATTTATCCATCATTAAGGACTCACCGAGTCAAAGAAGACTGTTTCTTGACGTGGCAATTTCACAGACGGACAAGAAATACGTCTATATGCTCAAAAAATACACGCAGATACTTTCACAAAGGGCTGCGCTTATCAAAGATGCCTCGGAGAGCAAAAACGCAAATTACGGCGTTTTTGACGTCTTAGCGCAGCAGATAGCTTCCCCATGCCGTTACATCACCGAAAGACGTATGGAATACTGCGAAAAGCTCGGGGAATATATGGCATCATCGCTTGAGGAAATGAGCGAGGGCAAAGAAAACGTCAAAGCCTTTTACAGCCTTGATAAAGAAGTGCCTGAAATGACCGACGAAGCGTTTTATAAGCTCTTTACCGAAAACGTAGAAAAAGAAATACAGTATAAAATGAATCTGTACGGTGTGCAGAGGGACGATATTGAAATAACCTTAAACGGCAGATCGTCAAGATTTTACTGCTCACAGGGACAGCAGCGGTCGCTGTCGCTTGCCGCAAAGCTCGCCGAGGGCGAAATATCAAAGGAAGAAACGGGCGAATACCCCGTGTACCTTTTCGACGATGTTTTGTCGGAGCTTGACTCAAAGCGCACAGCGTACCTTTTGTCAAAGCTCGACGGACGTCAGGTCATAATAACCTCGTGTAATGAAGAATTGTTCTCACCGTTTGACGTGAATAATAAAATAAACATTTGTGCAGGGCAGATAAATTGAACAGCCTTCCGTCGTGGCGTGCATCGCACGTCCGCATGAAATGTGAGTAAATGGGTTTCAAACGGCGCCCTGCCCGTCCCCCCCGGCTCGGTACGAGCCGCCACGGGCATAGGGCGCACCGCCGCGGGCGGTATGTTTGTTGATTTTAATGAAGAAGAATGGGTTTCAAACGGCGGGAGATAAATCTCGCTGCGGCTCGGTCACGTTCGGGTTCTGACATGCCACCGGCATGTCATTCATTACCCTCACGCCGCTTCGCTACCCGCCCTACGTCACCACCCCGAATTAAATAAACAAAAATGAAAAACAACTACCTTTTTATTTCAAACGATAAAATAATTTATTCCGATGATATAATCGGCATCTTTGACACGGACACATCGACTGTGTCGGCGGTGACACGCTCTGCCCTTCGTATTGCACAGAGCGAAAAAAGACTTGAAAGTGTCACCCTTGAGATACCGAAATCATTCATATTAACAGACGAAAATAACGAAAACAAGATATATATGTCGCAGATATCTCCCAAAATTCTCAAAAAGAGAGCCACGAAAGGAATAGTGTAAATGGACGAATCCAACATCAAAAACGCACAGGCAAATTACGGTGACGAGCAGATACAGGTCCTCGAAGGCCTTGAGGCTGTAAGAAAAAGACCGGGTATGTACATCGGTACTACCTCCATCAAGGGCTTGCACCACCTCATAAACGAAATAGTGGATAACTCCATTGACGAGGCAATGGCAGGCTACTGTAAAAAGATAACAGTAACGCTCCACACAGACAACAGCTGTTCTGTCAGGGACGACGGACGAGGAATCCCTGCGGGAATCAACGCAAAGACCGGCACACCCACCCTTGAAGTCGTATTCACGGTCCTTCATGCAGGCGGTAAGTTCGGCGGCGGCGGTTACAAAATTTCAGGCGGTCTGCACGGTGTCGGCGCATCAGTCGTCAATGCCTTGTCCGAATGGGTAGAGGTATCAAACTGCCACGGCGGAAGAAGATATACAGAACGCTTTGAAAAGGGCCACGTTGCACGTCCCTTTAAAGAAGAAGGCGACTGCGGTGACGAGCACGGTCTTTACGTAAGATTCAAGCCCGACCCGACGATATTTGAAGAAACTGTATTCGACTATGATGCAGTGCTTGACAGAATGAGAGAGCAATCATTCCTCAATGCCGGTGTCTGCATTGAGCTTATTGACGAAAGAGGCGAGGAGCCTGTTTCAGAGGTCCTCTGCTACGAGGGCGGTATAAGAAGCTTTGTCGAATACCTCAACGAGAAAAAGGCTTGCACACCCGTACACAAGGACGTTATATACATAAACGGTCAGATGGGTGATATGACAGCCGAGGTCGCTATACAGTATAACGATACGCTCAGCGAAACAATAGTAACATTTGCAAACAACATGTCCACCATCGAGGGCGGTACGCACGAAACGGGCTTCAAGACCGCACTTACAAAGGTCATGAACGATTACGGCCGTAAGGTCAAGCTTCTCAAGGACGGCGACAAGAACCTCATGGGCGAGGACGTGCGTGAGGGTATATGCGTTGTCATTTCCGTAAAGCTTCCCGATGCACAGTTTGAAAGCCAGACAAAGGCAAAGCTCGGTAACAGCGAGGTAAGGACGTTTGTCGATTCCATCGTTTCAAAGAAGCTTGAAGAATATTTAGAAGAAAATCCGTCTGTCGGTAAGGCGATAATGGAAAAATCCATAATTGCCGCAAGGGCAAGAGAGGAAGCACGCCGTGCACGTGAGGCTGTACGTAACAGAAAGGGTGCGCTTGAGGGCTTCCAGCTCCCCGGAAAGCTTGCAGACTGCCATGAAAGAAGCGCTGAGCTTACAGAACTCTTCCTCGTCGAGGGTGACTCCGCGGGCGGTTCGGCAAAGGACGGCCGTGACAGCCGTTTCCAGGCGATACTTCCCATGAGAGGTAAGGTTCTGAACGTCGAAAAGAGCCGTGTGGACAAGGTTTATTCAAACCAGTCCATCCTTCCTATCATTCAGGCGATAGGCTGCGGTATCGGCTCCGACTTCGACATAAGCAAATTGAGATACGGAAAAATTATAATCATGGCGGATGCCGACGTCGACGGCTCACACATCAGAATACTGCTTTTGACGCTGTTCTTCCGCTATATGAGGAAGCTCATCGAAGACGGCCACGTATATTCGGCAATGCCTCCGCTTTACAGAATTACAAAGGGTAAAACGGAAAAATACGCATACAACGATGAAGAAAAGGAAGCCATCGTGGCAGAGCTTGGCGGAAACTTCCGTGTTGAACGCTTTAAAGGTCTTGGTGAAATGGACAAGGAGGAGCTTTGGGAAACGACAATGGACCCCGAAAGAAGAACTATCCTCCGTGTCACTATCGATGATGCAAGACGTTGCGATGAAATATTCTCAACGCTCATGGGCGACAAGGTTGAGCCGAGGCGTGACTTCATCGAGAAAAACGCAAAATACGTAACAAATCTTGATATATAATGAACTGTGACAAATACGGTTTTTCCGTAAATACGCTGACGATGTGCCCGTCGTTCACAGCCGTTTACGAAAGTGAAACGGACGTGAAAAAGGGTATGGCAAATATGTGCTCGGGCGCAGGGCTTTGCAAGCCCGCAGACGGTATTGCCGTGTCTGATTATCTGGCATCGATGGGTGTCATGACAAGCGCATTCGGCTTTTGCGGAGGGCTTTTGGGAAAATACTTAACGGATTTTCTGACAAGCCGAAGCGTCGGCTGTCACTTCATCGAAATAAATACGCCTACACCCATAAAAACGGTATTTACAACGGATGATTCGGTAACAACGCTTGAAATGCGTGAAACACGTACAGTTTCGATAAAGGAAATATTTTCCTTGACAAAGCTGATGAGGGAAACGGAGCCGATGCCTGAATATTTCGTTTTGTCAGGCGCATATCCCGACGACCTTGAGGTAGGCACGTACTGCGATATCATAAGGATGCTCAAAAATACCGGCATTAAAACAGTCACAGACTTTTCGGGTGCTGACATGCGCCTTGCGTTTAAGGAAAAGCCCGAATTTATCGTCATGGGATACTGTGAGCTTTACGATTACCTGTTTGAAAAGATCGAAAGTCTTGCCGAAGCGCTTTCGGCAGTCAAGGGCATAACAAAGCAAACGGGTGCGACGGTGCTGTGTACCCTCGGAAAAAGGGGAAATATTTATTCTTCCCCCGACACTCTTTGTGCCTGCACGGTCAAAAGAAGCAGAAACGAAAGCATTTACTGCCGTCCGGCATTTATCGCCTCGTTTTTAAAGGCTTATGAGTTTTCGGGGTACAATGCCGAATATGCCTTGCAGTATGCTTCATCTTATTCATCAGCCGTTGACGGGATGGGTAATATTCCAAGTCCCGATGCGGTAAAACAAAACATGAAAAATCTTGATTTCAGAACTTATTGAAATAAAGCAGAATTAATAAAAACATATTTCCGATAGGAAATATGCACACCCTCGCCCGTGGTGGGGACGGGCGGGTGTGCCGTAATCACGTTGAATGAAATGAATGGAAATGGGTTTAAAACGGGCGGTTCGTGAACCGCCCCTACAGCATCACCCCGAATTAAACGCCTTCCGTCTTGGCGTGCATCGCACGTCCGCAAACCGTAGGGGACGGCGCCCTCGACGTCCCGCATGAAACGAGCGTAAACGGGTTTGAAACGGGTTGTCGAGGCGCCAACCCCTACGCACCACCCCCGAATTAAATGAACACAAATGGGTAATTGAAATATAAATACATACGGAGATTCAAATGGAAAAATACAAAAGCCAGGATATTGAATACAAAGACCAGAAGATAGTCGATATTAATATCGAAAAGGAAGTCAAAAAGTCCTTTATGGAATATTCTATGTCGGTTATCGTTTCACGTGCGCTTCCCGACGTGCGTGACGGTCTTAAGCCTGTTCACCGCCGTATTCTGTACGCTATGTACGAGGATAACCTCGTTCACAGCAATCCTCACAGAAAATCGGCAACGACAGTCGGTAATGTGCTCGGACGTTACCATCCGCACGGCGACACAGCCGTTTACGATTCGATGGTACGATTGGCACAGCCCTTCTCGCTTCGCTATACGCTTATAGACGGTAAGGGTAACTTCGGTAACGTAGACGGCGACGGTGCAGCTGCTTACCGTTATACGGAAGCAAGAATGTCACGCCTTGCGGACTATATGCTTGCCGATATCGAGAAAAACGTAATTGACTACGATCCCAACTTCGATAATACAAGAAAAGAGCCGCAGGTCCTCCCTGCACGTTTTCCGAACCTGCTTGTAAACGGCTCCATCGGTATTGCCGTCGGTATGGCGACAAACGTGCCGCCGCATAACCTGCGTGAGGTAATTGACGGTACTGTTTACCTTATGGAAAACCCCGATGCCGACGTACGTGAGCTTATGACGTTCATCAAGGGCCCCGACTTCCCGACGTATGCCACCATTCACGGCACGCAGGGAATATACGATGCGTATGCAACGGGACATGGCAGAATTGTAGTGCGTGCACGTGCCGAGGTGTTTGAGGACAAGCACAGAATAGAAATTTACGAAATACCCTACATGGTAAACAAGGCTATGCTTGTTATGAGCATGGCAGAGCTTGTAAAAGCAAAGAAAATTGAGGGTATCACAGCCCTGCGTGATGAAAGCGGACGTCACGGAATGAAGATAGTTGTTGAGTACAGACGTGATGCAAACGGTCAGGTAATACTCAATCAGCTTTATAAATACACACAGCTTCAGGATACGTGCGCTGTAAATATGCTTGCACTCGTTAACGGTGAGCCTAAGTGTCTTTCCCTTAAAGAAATACTCAAGCACTACATCGCACATCAGGAAGAGGTCGTCCGCCGCCGTGTCGAATTTGACCTTGACAAGGCGAAAAAGCGTGCGCATATACTCGACGGACTTCATATTGCCATTGACAATATCGATGAGGTCATAAGCATAATACGTACATCAAAGTCTATCCCCGATGCAAAGCTCAGCCTTTGTGAGAGGTTTGAGCTTGATGACGTTCAGGCTCAGGCTATCGTCGAAATGCAGTTAGGTAAGCTGTCAAATCTTGAAACATTCAAGATAGAAGAGGAGCTTGCAAAGCTCCGTGCGCTTATCGTAGAGCTTGAGGGCGTGCTTGCCGATGAAACGAAGCTCCACGCCATCATCAAGGAGGAGCTTATCCAGATAAGAGATAAGTTCGGTGATGAAAGAAGAACAAGAATAGAAGAATCCGACGAGGAAATAATAGACGAGGATCTTATCGAGCGTGAAAACTGTGTCGTAACACTCACATACGGCGGTTACATCAAGATGCAGCCCGCATCCGACTATTCAGTACAGAATAAGGGCGGTAAGGGACTCAAGAGCATGACAACGAAGGAGGATGACTTTGTCATCAACGTCGTTGCGGCTCACAGCCATTCGTACATGATGATGTTCACAAATACCGGACGTGTATTCATGAAGAAGGTATACTCACTCCCGAAGGGAAGCAGAACGTCGAAGGGCTCAAATATAGTCAATGTAATTGACCTTGCGGAAAACGAAAAGATAACGGCGCTTGTGCCTGTTGAAGATTTCTCCAAGGGCGGATATCTCTTGATGGTAACGAAGAACGGTACTGTCAAGAAGACGAAGCTTTCCGAGTTTGAGCAGAAGAGAAAAGGCGGTAAGATCGCAATTCTGCTTGAGGACGATAACGAGCTGCTCTTTGTACGTCTTACTGACGGAAGCCGTGACGTTGTGGTATGTACACACGAGGGTCAGGCTGTATGCTTCAATGAACGCCACGTAAGAGAAATGGGCAGAGCATCGAAGGGTGTCCGCGGTGTAAGACTTGCCGAGGGCGACTTTGTAACGGGTGCGGCTGTCTGCGAGGAAGGCAAGAAGCTGTTGTCCATCACCGAAAAGGGCTATGGCAAGCGTACTGAATTTGAAAATTATTCCGTACACGGACGCGGCGGTAAGGGCGTTGTGTGCCACAAGATAACCGAGGAATCGGGCAAGCTTGCAGGTATTGCATCAGTTTCCGACAATGAAGATATCATTATCGTAACGATGAACGGTATACTCATCAGATTCCGTGCAAGCGACGTGCGCGTATGCGGACGTGCCGCTGTCGGCGTTATCGTTGTCCGCTTCAAGGAAGAGGGCGACATGGTCGTAAACTTCACGCATACGGATTCTGAGGAAGAAGAAGTATCCGAGGCAGTTGAAGAAACATCAGAGGAATAATTAACGTAAATATATTTCCGTAAGGAAATATGTGCGCTTTCGCCTGTGGCGGTTGACTTTGTCAACCGTGGGGGGGCAGGCGAGCGCACCGTCACCACGCCCGAATGAAATAAACGAAAATGGGATTGTAACAGAATTAAGATAATAGATAAGAGATAAAATTGAATAGATAATAGATATTTTCCCTGTATGTAATTCGGCGAAGCCGTTTATATCTATTCTCTATTATCTATTCTCTATTATCTAAATAGAATGGGTTTCCCCCGAATAAAAGGAAAATCATATTTTATAGGACAAATATGGCACAAACAGGAAAAAAAATAATAATAACGGTGCTGTGTGTTATTCTTATGTGCGGTGCCGTGCTTTCGGCGGTATTGTATGCCGAGGGATATTATGACTTTACATTTATCGACAGAAAGCAGGATACAGACGAAACAGAACCGCCTCCGAAGGATATAGTCGGAACAGATGCTCCCGAAACGGAGGACGGCGGTCATATATATGAGGAAACACAGCCTGAGCCTGTGGAAATACCGAGTGCCGACGGCTATTTAAGTGACGGATATAAGGTCACAAACGGTATTTACAACAGCGAAAAGCACGTAATTGCAAGGCTTCCGCTGAACCTGCCGAAAAGCTACGCTTCATCAAAAGTTTTGAAGCCTGCCACGTCGGTCAGCTACAATGAAGACGGTATTGAGCGTTTGTTTGAATATTCCCAAAAGGAAAGCGACCTTTACTCCGCTGAGCTTTATATGGGCTATATCATCGCAAGCGAGGGCGGTGTTTCAACTGTCTACGCACCAAACGGCGAAAAGCTCGTATCAGTGCAGACGGATACTATAACCGAGCTTGTTTATAAAAGAGATAAAAACGGCTTACCCGTTTTCCGCATTAACGGTGCGGATCATGTCATTAAAAACGGCAGCTTTGAAAGGTCGGAGTCGCTCGATAATGGGATTTATTTCAATTCATCACCCGCACTCGGCAAGGCGCAGACGCTTTATGCCGTGAAGCAGGACGGAAATTTTGTATACAAAAACGCAAACGGCGAGGATGTTTTTTCGCTTTCATGCGATAAAGCGTATAATTTTTCCGATGGATACGGAATAGTCCATAAAAACGGTGAGCTTTTCTGCTATAACGAAAACGGAAAAGAAATGTTCACGGCACTTCCTGTCGGAAATACCGATATATACGGCACAGGCTCGCTTTACTTTGACAGCGGTTACGTCATGGTGCGTGTTATAGCTTACAGAAAAAATGTTTTGACCGAGGATTATGACGTGCTCGTGAATTACAAGGGTAAGGAGCTTGCACCGCCATTCGGCACAAAGCTTATTTCCTATTCCAATCAGAGAATGCTTCTCGAAAAGGACGGAAAATACGGCTTTTACGCACTGAAAAATGACTGGACTGCTGAAATCAAATACACATACGCAACACCGTTTTGCGAAGGTCTTGCGGTCGTCGGCGACAAGGATGGCAAAAAAGGCGTTATCGACCTTGAGGGACGTGTGGTAGTTCCCTTTGAATATGACCGTATAACAGAATGTTCTGACGGCGTCTTCCTGGCATATACCGTAAATGACGGCTGGTGCGCATTCGCAAAGCTCGATAATCAATAATAACAAAAGGGGCAGGCTCATTTTTAGGAATTGTTTCCAAAATGAGCCGCCCTGTTTTTTTATATTTTTTTCTGTTTTAATCCCTTGTTTCATCTAAATCTTTACAGTATCGGCGCCATGCCTGCACCACCACTGCAGGCAAATGGCGATTTGAAAACTTTTATGTGAAACAATATACTACAAGTATCATCCCGAATATACAAGACCGTAGCATTAAACGCCTTCCGTAGGGGTCGGCGCCCACGACGACCCGTGAAAATTAAACACCTTTACAGACGGATGAGGTGTCAGATTAAATGGGTTTCAAACGGCGCCCTGCCCGTCCCCCCCGGCTCGGTACGAGCCGCCACGGGCATAGGGCGCACCGCCGCGGGCGGTATGTTTGTTGATTTCAATAAAGAAAAATGAAGTGACGACGTCCCGCATAAAACAAACAAAAACGGGTTTCAAATTACAACACCACGTTGAATGAAATAATAAAGGAGCCGGCTCAATTCTTTAACTGAGCCGGCTCCATATGTGTTTACATAATATTAATTTTACCTTACTGCTTTTCAAATACAAGCGGAAGGAACGATTTAAGCGATGTGTCAGCATCATGATCGGAATTAACCATATCAGTAAAGGTCAGTTTTCCGTCGGAAATGGTGAAAACCGTGTATGAGCTCTTGTCAAATTCACCGTTTATATCGGCTGTTTCGTAAATTTTGTCACCGTCGATCATGTATTTTCCGCTGTTTTCAAAGCCTATCATAAGCTCTGCAAATTCTTCGGTTTCAAAAAGCATATCGACAAGCGAATCAAAATTCTCAATTTCGGATTCTTTAAGAAATGCTTCAAGTGTTACACCTGCATTTTTTGCCAGCTCCTCATAAAGCACCGTAAAGGCATTTATAAGCGACGGCTTTACAGACTGCTTTGCTTTTTCTCCGCTTTCCTTGCTTATCTTTGTTGTGTATGTGGTGTCATCACGGAATTCAAAAGTCATATCGAATACAAATCCCGTCACCTCAGGAAGGTCGATATCAACAGGACTTTCGGTTTTAAAGGCATCGTTGAACTTGAATGACATATCAACGGACGTTTTCCAAAGCCCGATAATGGAATTTTCATCGGACGGTGTTGTATCATTTTTGCCTCCGCAGGCGGTCAAAAACGAAACGGTAATGCAAAGGATCAAAAATGACGATAAAATTTTTTTCATAACAGCTTCCTTCTTAAAATGTTGTTTAGTGTCTGTGTTTATTAAATATATCACATTTTTTGACAAATATCAACAAGTAAAAGACTCAATTTACGGAATATTTAATTTTTCGTTTTTGCGCATTTGATTCGGGGGATAAATAATTGAAAATTGAAAATGGTGATGGTGCAAATCCATTTTTGTTCGTTTTATGAGGGACGTCGCCCCGTTCGAATTATTGGGTTTATTTTTACAAATTTCAACGTGATGGCGCATCCCCGGACCCCCCACCGGGGGATGCGCATATTTCCTGCGGAAATATTTTCATTTTTTTGTTATACGGTCTGTATATTCGGGGCGGTGCCTGTAGGGGTTAAGACGCAATCACTTTGCTTTACAAGGTGACGACGTCCCGTTTTAAAACCATTTTTGTTTGTTATATAAGGCGTTAAAATTATCAAGCACCCCGCCTGCGCCCAACCGCAGGCAAGGGGTGCATATTTCCTGGCGGAAATATGGTTTTTATTCATTCTGACGTGATGTTGTAGGGCGGGTAGCGAAGCGGCGTGAGGGCAATGAATGACATGCCGGTGGCATGTCAGAACCCGAACGTGACCGAGCCGCAGCGAGATTTTGCTCCCGCCGTTTTTTACCCATTTACGCTCGTTTCATGCGGGACGTCGAGGACGTCGTCCCCTACGGAAGGCGTTTAATGCGGACGTGCGATGCACGCCCCTACGTCTTAATGTTATTCGCATGGCGAATAACATTTCATGTTTGTAAAACAAACATTTCAGGCGGCGCCGCCGCATTTCATGCCGCAGGCATTTCATTACAAAAAAATAAGGCTTTCACCTCAAATGAAGTGAAAGCCGTTTATTTTTAATTAGCCGAGCTTAGATGTGTTGATCTTGATGCCGGGGCCCATTGTGGAAGCGATGGAAACGCTCTTGAGGTACTGACCCTTAGCAGCTGCAGGCTTAGCCTTAACGATAGCACCCATAAGTGTATCGAAGTTTTCTGTAAGCTTTTCAGCACCGAAGGAAGCCTTACCGATGGGGCAGTGGATGATGTTTGTCTTGTCAAGTCTGTACTCGATCTTACCTGCCTTAGCTTCTGTAACAGCCTTAGCAACGTCGGGAGTAACAGTACCTGCCTTGGGGTTAGGCATAAGTCCCTTAGGACCGAGAACCTTACCGAGACGACCGATAACGCCCATCATGTCGGGAGATGCGATAACAACGTCGAAATCAAACCAGTTTTCCTGTGTTATCTTTGCTACCATATCTTCAGCGCCTACGAAGTCTGCGCCTGCTGCCTTAGCAGCTTCTGCCTTGTCGCCTCTTGCGAAAACGAGTGTGCGGACAGTCTTACCTGTACCGTTGGGGAGGACAACAGCGCCTCTTACCTGCTGGTCTGCGTGACGGCTGTCAACGCCGAGACGTACGTGAAGCTCGATCGTTTCGTCGAACTTTGCCTTTGCTGTCTGGCAAACGAGAGCAAGTGCTTCTTCAGCATCGTAAAACTTAGCCTTGTCGATAAGCTTTGTGCTGTCTGTATATTTCTTACCTTTAAACATTATCGTCTACCTCCCTTAGTCCTCTACCGTGATGCCCATACTGCGTGCAGTACCTGCGATCATACTCATAGCTGCTTCAAGCGAGCCGGAAGTAAGGTCGGGCTTCTTTGTTTCGGCGATCTTCTGAACCTGTTCCTTTGTGATCTTTGCTACCTTTGTCTTGTTGGGAGCAGCAGAACCGGATTCAATACCTGCAGCCTTCTTTATAAGAACTGCTGCGGGGGGAGTCTTTGTTATGAATGAGAACGATCTGTCAGCGTAGATAGTGATAACTACGGGGATAATAAGACCGATATCGTTCTTTGTTCTTTCGTTGAATTCTTTTGTAAATGCTGCGATGTTAACACCGTGCTGACCGAGAGCCGGACCAACAGGGGGCTGGGGTGTTGCTTTGCCTGCGGGCAGCTGCAACTTAACATAAGCCATTATTTTCTTAGCCATTTTATGTTACCGATTCCTTTCCGTAGCAGAATATACCGTTATTCTGCCCATGTGGTTGTTCGGAAGATGATAAGTGAATTTTCTTCCTCCCACATTTACCGCAGTGTTCTGCGGAATGCCTTATTTCAAAGGCTTAACGTCAGCGGCATCAAGTTCGATAGGTGTTTCTCTTCCGAACATAAGCGCTGTGACATTGACTTTCTTCAAGTCGGGCGAGATAGCTGTGACTGTGGCTGTATTTACGCCGAAAAGCACATCTTCTCTTATAGCGACCGTATCGCCGACTGCAAAGCCGAGCGTGGTCGTCTTGCGTGCGGAGGTTTCTTCTCCGTTTGCAAGGTCGATTCCCAAAGCGGCAACCTCATCGTCCGTAAGTGCAACGGGCTTGGAGCCGGGACCTACAAATCCCGTAACGCCTGTGATGTTTCTGATAACGTGCCATGTTGCATCGTTCATTACCATCTTTACAAGCACATAGCTTGGGAACATTTTAGCTTCGGATTCCTTTTTCTGGTCGCCGTCCATCTCCACAACGGTCTCCACAGGGATCCTGACATCTGTGATAACATCGGAAAGATTTCTGTTTTCAACGATCTTTTCAATATTATCCTTTACTTTATTCTCATATCCCGAATAGGTGTGAGCAACATACCACTTAGGATCGAGAGAGTAATCGTCCATCATAGGGAATTACCTCCTAATTTTCAGTAGCTTATTTACCTATTCCGGCAAGGAGTTCAACCACTTCGGAAAAAGCGGTATCAAGCAAAAATACGAAAATACCTACCAATACCATAGCACCGATAACAACAAGTGTGTTGTGAAGCGTCTGCTTGGGTGTGGGCCAGGTGATCTTTTTGATCTCACCCTTGTAGTCCTTAAGAACGTTCAGGATCTTCGTGCCAATACCGGGGCCCTTTTTCTTCTCGGGCTTCTTGCTGTCCTTGTCCTTTTTGGACTCGTCAGCCTTGTTTTCAACGTTTTGTACTTCGTTGTTCAATTCTTTCTCAGCCATTTTTCCTCCTGTACGATTCTTACTTCGTTTCTTTGTGAAGAGTGTGCTTGCGGCAGAAGCGGCAGTACTTATTCAGCTCAAGTCTGTCGGGAGTGTTCTTCTTGTTCTTTTTGCTGTCATAGTTGCGCTGCTTGCATTCTGTGCAGGCAAGTGTGATTTTTTCTCTCATTTCGGCACCTCCTGTTTGATTTAAAGCATGACTGCCTGAAGATGACGGCAAGTCTGCTTTATGAAAGCCTCCCTCGGCGGTCAACACCGCAGAGGTAATGCGAGTTTACCATAAAAAAAAATATTTGTCAAGGCAAAGAGCGATGACAAAATACGATTTAAAATTTTAGATACACAAATTTTACATTTTAACAACCTTCCGTAGGGGCGTGCATCGCACGTCTGCATAAAATGAGCATGAATGGGTAAAAAAATGGCGCCCTGCCCGTCCCCCCTCGGCTCGGTACGAGCCGCCACGGGCATAGGGCGCACCGCCGCGGGCGGTATGTTTGTTGATTTTAATAAAGAAGAATGGGTTTCAAACGGGCGGATATGGAATCCGCCCCTACAGGCATCACCACGAATGAAACGAACATAAACGGGTTTAAAAATGAAACGCCTTCACCGGTAATTATCCGACGAAGGCGTTTTATTATACTCTTTTTTGCAGTGATATGCGGTATTTTTCGTAAAACTCGCCGTATCTGCCTTCCTCGATTGCAAGACGGATCTTTGCCATAAGATCGTTATAGAAGTAAAGGTTATGCATGACTGCAAGGCGCATGCCGAGCATTTCCTTTGACTTGAACAAATGTCTTATATATCCCTTTGAATAGTGCTTGCAGGCGGGGCAATTACACGACGGTGATATGGGGGAGGGATCACGCTCATACTTATTATTGAGCACGTTGACCGTGCCTTCCCACGTAAACAGGTATCCGTGGCGGGCATTACGTGACGGCATTACGCAGTCAAAGAAGTCAACGCCTCTGTAGACTGCCTCAATAATATTCCACGGTGTTCCGACACCCATAAGATATCTCGGCTTATCCTCGGGCATAAACGGTTCAACTGCGTCGATTATTCTGTACATATCTTCTGTTTTTTCACCGACTGCAAGGCCGCCTATTGCGTAACCGTCAAGATCGAGCTTTGATATCTGCTTCATATGGTTTATACGCAAGTCCTCATACGTACTGCCCTGATTTATTCCGAACAGCATCTGCTGCTTGTTGATGGTGCCCTCAAGCGAGTTAAGGCGCTTCATCTCATCCATACAGCGGATCAGCCATCTGTACGTTCTTTCGCACGAGTTTTTTGCATAATCATACTCCGCAGGGTTTTCAACACATTCGTCAAATGCCATGGCAACGGTTGATGCAAGATTTGACTGTATGCGCATCGACTCCTCGGGACCCATAAATATGCGCTTTCCGTCTATATGCGAGGCGAAATGCACGCCCTCTTCCGTTATCTTGCGTAAGGGGGCAAGAGAAAACACCTGAAATCCGCCGCTGTCAGTCAGAACAGGTCTGTCCCAATTGAAAAATTTGTGTATACCGCCGAGGTCACGTATGACCTCATCGCCGGGACGCACGTGCAGATGGTATGTATTTGACAGCTCTATCTGACAGCCAAGCTCATACAGATCCTGCGTTGATATACCGCCTTTTATTGCGGCTGACGTGCCGACGTTCATGAAAACGGGAGTCTGTACCGTTCCGTGACAGCTTACAAATTCTCCCCTTCTTGCACGGTTTTCTTTTAATAAAACTTTAAACATACGATTAATTCCTATTTTTCCAAGGGCTTCGGTATCAACGCATCAAGGAAGTTTCAACTTTCCCGTTGATACCGAAACCGTTTGTGATAGTACGGATATTATCCGTGGCAATGTGAGCAATCGCCGTCACAGCCGCTTTCACTGCAGGGACGTGTGCCTGTTACCGTGTACATTACTTCACCGTTGACCTGTTCCATAAATTTGTCAACAGCTTCCTTTGCTTCGGAAAACTCCACCATCGTGGGGATCTGCATGATCTCTGTATAAAGCTCCTTGAGCTTGAAGCCAAGCTCCTTTACCGTGTCGGAGTCCTTTCCGTCTGTTTCAAACGAATCGGCAAGCTTCTTTGAAAGGTCGTTATATTCGCTTATCTTCTTCAAAAGCTCCACATCAGATTCGTAAGCGAGTGTTGCACGGTTGAGTCTTATTACTCTTTCATCCTCTTTTATAGCTTCTCCGAGCTGTCTTGCAAGTTCAAAAATTTCCATTATCTTATTTGTCCTTTCCCTTCGATTATATATTTAATGCTTGTAAGCTGGCTGGGGCCCATCGGACCTCTTGCATGCATTTTCTGTGTTGAAATTCCTATTTCCGCACCGAATCCGAATTCCTCTCCGTCGGTAAATCTTGTCGATGCGTTGACATAGACCGCCGCTGAGTCGATATTCTTCGTGAAATAATCGGCAGAGTCTATATCCTTCGTCATTATCGCCTCACTGTGATGTGTTGAGTGGCGGTTTATATGCTCAACCGCCTCGCAAACATCCGACACGACCTTGACAGACATTATATAGTCGTTATATTCGGTGTAAAAATCCTCATCTGTTGCAGGTGTAATTCCTTCAAGTATCCTGCATGTCTTTTCACAGCCTCGTAATTCGACATTGTATTTGTCAGCCTCAGCCTTGAAAAGCGGTAAAAATTCATCTGCGAGCGCTTCATCGCAAAGCAGTGTTTCAGCCGCATTACATACTGAAGGACGGCTGACCTTTGCGTTTATGCATACCTTGAGTGCCATATCGATATCCGCACTTTTCTCAACGTAAACGTGGCAGTTGCCCGCACCTGTTTCAATTACGGGAACGGATGCGTTTTCGCATACCGATTTTATAAGGCCTTTTCCGCCTCTGGGAATCAGCACGTCGATAAGACCGACAGCACCCATAAGTGCAATACTTGATGAACGGTCGGGATCGTCGATAAAGCAGATACAGCCCTCGGGAAGTCCCGCTTTTTTGACTGCTTCACGCATAACGCCGCAAATACAGCGGTTTGAATTGAATGCCTCCTTACCGCCTCGGAGCACCGCCGTGTTACCGGTTTTGATGCAGATAGCGGCGGCATCGGCTGTAACATTCGGACGTGCCTCGTAAATGATGCCTATCGTGCCGAGAGGTACGTTCATTCTCGTGATCTTGAGTCCGTTGGGACGGATAAATACCTCACCCTCACCAAGCGGATCGGGCAGAGCTATGAGCTTTCTTACCGAATTTGCAATTGCGAAAACACGGCTTTCCGTCAATGTCAGACGGTCTATCATCGTTTCACGCACACCGTTTTCGGCAGCCTTTTCTATGTCTTTTTTATTTTCAGCCAAAATTTTTCCGCAGTTTTCTTCAAGCGCCTTTGCAATTTCGGCAAGTGCTGTATTTCTTACCTCGCTTGAAGATGCCGCAAGCGCAGAGCTTGCATTTTTTGCCTCTGTGCATCTTTGCAAAACAAGAGTGTTTTCCATATTGTTCTCCATTTAATTTATTTCATTCGGACGGTGAAAACCGTTTGTGTTCATTTAATTCGGGGGTGATGGCGCATCCCCGGCCCCCCACCGTGGGATGCGCATATTTCCTGCGGAAATATTTTCATTTTTTATTATACGGTCTGTATATTCGGGGTGGTGCCTGTAGGGGGAAAATAGATAATAGATAATAGAGAAAAGAGAATAGATAATAGATGTTGTAGGGGACGGCGTTTAATTCGGCGTGGTGCCGTAGGGTCGATTCACGAATCGACCGCCTCAAACCCATTTAATCTGACACCTCATCCGTCTGTAAAGGTGTTTAATTTTCACGGGACGTCGAGGACGTCGTCCCCTAGGGTATGCGGACGTGCGATGCACGCCACGACGGTCTGTGTGTTCGGGGTGGTGCGATGCACGCCTCTACGGAAGGCGGTCAGTTTTTTATTTTCAAAACCAATCGGTATACTCCGAAGACTGAAAGCCGGAAAAGGGAAAACAGGACGAAAATTATCAGAATACCGATAAGTGCATATTCAAATGAATATACGGGCTTCGCACCGTCGAGATATATTCCCCTGAGTCCTATACCGTAAAAGCCTTTGCCGTGATATATACAGACGGCGAGGCAATAAACGATATCGGATATAAGACAGCCTTTAATATTTGCCTTCAAGAAGCATATTCCGATGATTGCCGATAAAACGGCGGGGATCAGGAAAATAAACACCGCCTCGTTGCTTCGGGGATAATATTTCGGGAAAAACGTGGGAAAGACCAAAAACTGAATGATATATACCGCGATTGATAAAGGTATAATTTTTTTACAGCTGTTAAGTGTCATATTTTACCCCTTTTTGTTATTATGCAAGCGGTGCACGGTCATTATATACTATAAGATAATATGTCGGCTGCATATGCGGGTGTGTCAGACCGCCGACGATGACAACTCCGCTGGAGGCGACAAACGATGTTTTTGCAGTTGCATATTTACCCTTTACGTCACGTCCGAGAAGCGGTCCTGTGCTTGTTGCCATGTTGGCAATTATCTGCATGAAATATGCGGGGCTGTAATTTACTTCAACGTGCCACCATGCAAGACTGCCGACTACCTTGAGCGTGCAGAATCTCGCAAGTCTTTCGGCTTCAAGCGTTGCCTGAAGCTCAACAAGCTCCTGTTCTGCTCCGCCCTTTGTAAGATGGCCGATATCGTTTTCATAAACTGTGCCGTCCTCGCTTGTGTCGAGCTTATATAGCTGCTCTCGGTTATCGACTATTACAGCAAAGCAGTCAAGTGTTCTCTGTGTACCGCCGTCATCATTGTAGTCAACGCCTGTCAGCCATTTGAATGTGCCCTCTGACGTACCGCTTGCGTAATATTCCCTTACGCTTACCGCTTTTGTGGAGCCGTACTTCTTAAATCCCCATTTTTCAAGCGGTAAATACGTGATAATGTCATCTTTGTTGACGGTATTGAATATCGTTTTGTAGCTCAGCACATCTGCATCCGTTGTGTTGTACGGTGTTGCAAACGTATATGTGAATGAATTGTAATCCGTATGCTCCCTTTCAAAGCGTGCACCGAGTATGTTCGCAATTGCCGCCCCTCTTGAGTGGCCGCATATGAGTATGTTTTTGCGTGCCTTCAGGTCGACATTTTCTTCAATATAAGACATCAGCTTTTCGTAAACACGTGTTGCTGTGACATCAAAGCCCTTGTGGTTGTTTTTATTGTTCCAATGCGGGTGGCTTTTGCCGAGGGCTGCATAATATTCCTTTGTGTCTGCGCCGACGTCGAAATTGCTTGACCATTCTTCAACTGTGGCATTCGTACCTCTTACGGCAACGATTATGACCTCGTTTTCCACGCCGTTGTGAAGAATTTTCTTGTGACCGACAAAGAAATCAGTTATATCGTCCTTATCAACGGCATAATCCGATGCTTCGATTGAAATAAACTGTGAGTCGGGATCAAGCCCCAGAAGCGTACCTAAATTTTTGCCCGTATCGCTTCCGCCGACGGTGATTCCCGACGTAAGCTCTATGTAAGATTCGTCATACGTGTCTGCGGCATACAGCAGGGAGAGTATTGAGAGGTCCTTTGAATATTTTGTATTATCTCCGTCTATCAGATCACGGTAGTCAGTTTTAAATTCGATATTGCACGCTTTATTGTCGTAAGCGTAGTGCAGTATACCCTTGTTTACGTTCACAAGAGGCATCGGATCGGCAGGGTCCTCAACTCCGTCATAGTCGGTATCAACCACCGTCGGATCGCTGATGTATGAATACGTTTTGACACTACCGTAGCTTGTTCCCGTGATGATTCCGCCGCTTACCTCATAAAGTAATGCATCAAGGTCAACCTCACCGTCGGGTTCTATATTCACAAGCTCACGTATGTCGGGGATGCCGTCCTTGTCCGTGTCAACGGTACTGCCTGAATACGGCTTATCATCAAGTCTTACAGGTGTTGGTACTGTGCCATCAAGATATATCCAATAGCCGTCACCGACGATATCGGAGCCTATTTTATCGGCAACAGCGGTAAGCTCTGTGTTGAAATCTCCGTATATACTGCCCCATGTGCCGTTTGTTTCGGTACAGAGCTTACTGTATTCTTCTTCCCAGAACGGCTTTGAAATAACACTGCACATAACGCCTGCGTTTTTAAGCAGGTTTATTTCATCGTCCATAGATACGATACCGTATCTGTTGTCGGTCTTGTAATTTGCATCTGTTACGAGAATGAATATTTTTCCCGCAGATGCACGCATATCGAGAAGTCTTGCCGTTTCAAGTGCGTCAAGCGCACATTCGGGATAGTCGCCTCCGTCGCCGAGGGCAAGTGCGGAAATTGCATTTTTAAATGATTCCGTATCGTAAAACCAGTTATCTGTGCCGTTTTTATATACAACGGTCGAATTTTCGCCGTCTGCCTCCAAGTCCTGAAAGCTTACAAGCGCAAATGCGCCCGACACGCCTTTTTCCTTTAAGGCATCGGCAAAAGCTGAAATATTTTCTTTTACGTTGTTTATTTCCTCGCTCATTGAGCCTGTTGTGTCTATAACGAACACGATATCCGCCTGAGCCATGGCATCGGACGATTTTTTGGGCTTTATGTGCGCGGTGACTCTGTTTGAATAAACGGAGGAAGGGAGATCATATCCAAGCTCACCGAACATGTTGTTTACATCGAGCACGAAGTACGTTCCCGCATCGTTTATCACGGCGCTGACCGTGTTTTCGTCCGCATTATATTCCGTCTGCAGGTATTCGACAGCACCGTTATTGTATCTGCATATGACGCTCGTGCTGAATGTTTCCTTTACTCCGTCCTTGAAAAGCGAAAAGCGGGGATCGTTTTTGAGCAAGAAGGATATTTTTCCCTCTCCAAGCTCCTCACCGCTGATATCGACTGCTGTGCCGATCACCGCACGGCTGTCTGCAAAGCCGTTTGACGAAGCCTTTTTTACAAATATTCTGTTGTTTATATTGCCCTTTGCTTTAAGCATCAGCGACGGTATTGCACCGCTTTCGCTGTCAAGCAGTATTTCGTCGAAATTTTCTGCGCTTAAGGTCTGCTCGAACACTCTTTCAAAGTCGGCTGTCACGCCGTCCGTCTTTTCTTTAAGCGGATCTGTGCCCAGGAGCTTTTCATCCTTGTCGGAAAGACCGTCGCCGTCCGTATCGGGGCTTTTGGGATCTGTGCCCGTTTCGTTTACTTCCTCACCGTCGGAAAGTCCGTCGCCGTCTGTGTCTTTATTGTTGGGCTTTATGGCATTATCAAGCTCAAAGATGTTTGAAAGTCCGTCGCAGTCAGCATCCTCATTTTCGTCGGAAACACCGTTTTTGTCCGTGTCGGGTACAGAGGGGTCTGTAGAGGTGATATATACCTCGGTATAGTTGTTTATTCCGTCGCCGTCGGTGTCATATTCATCGGGTGATACACCGAAAAGTGCGGCAATTTCGGGGGAAAGCCTGCCGTCGGCACTCAATTTGCTTTCTGCTGTTACCACCTCGATGTCAAATGTCCTGATGCTCGTAAAATACCACGAGAATATCCAGATTCCGAGCCTTTTAAGACATTCCGCTGTAATTACAGCATCACCCTCGCCGACACCGATAACGGTGCCGTTTTTTACGCTTGCGACGCTTTCATCGGATGATGACCACGTCACCCTGTGATTTATTCCCGATACCTTGAATTTCACGCTTTCACCGACGGTAAGCTGTGTTATACCGCTGTCGGGCGTGCCGTTTGTCACAGCTGCTGCGGGTATGCAGGCGGAAAATATCATAACGGCAGTCAGTATAAGACCGATAAGCCGTCTTGCTGAATTTCGGAATTTGGTTTGCATAAAAATCTCCTGATCTGAATTTTTGTTTCCTTTAAAAAAAGATATATAATTACGCATTATAATTATATATCCTTTTGATGTGTTTGTCAACTGTTGGATCCGTTTTTGATGCAGGTGTTTAAGGCGGACGTGCGATGCACGCCACGACGGTCTTGTATACTCGGGGTGGTGCCTGTAGGGGCGGTTCACGAACCGCCCGTTTTAAATCCATTTAATCTGACACCTCATCCACCGCTATCGCGGTCCCCCTTCTCCCGCTGGAGAAGGCGTTTAATGCGGACGTGCGATGCACGCCCCTACGGTCTTGTATATTCGGGGTGGGCCTGTAGGGGCGGTTCACGAACCGCCCGTTTTAAACCCGTTTATGTTTGTTTAATGCGGGACGTCGAGGGCGCCGACCCCTACGGAAGGCGTTTAATGCGGACGTGCGATGCACGCCACGACGGTTTGTATATTCGTGGTGGTGCCGTAGGGCGGGGGTTTATCTCCCGCCGTTTGAAACCCATTTTTCAGCCTTCTCCAGCGGGAGAAGGTGGCACCGAAGGTGACGGATGAGGTGTTTTTGAACCCATTTACGCTCGTTTCATGCGGGACGTCGAGGACGCCGTCCCCTACAGAAGGCGTTTAATGCGGACGTGCGATGCACGCCCCTACACACCTCATCCGCATTGAATATTGCAAAAATAAAAGGGTTGAATTTATCACACGACGGTGAGTGTTTTCCACTTGCCTTTTACGAAACGGTAAACGAAAAATACTATTCTTGCCACCCAGTCGGCATACATGGCATACCAGACGCCGTAAATGCCGAGATCTGACGTATAACAAAGAATGTAACAAAGTGCAACACGGCACAGCCACATTGAAAGCATTGATACAACGAGTGTGAATTTAACATCGCCCGCACCTCTCAGACAGTTGGGAAGTGTGAATGCCAACGGCCACAAAAGTGATGAAATAACACAGAACTGCTTTACGATGATGACAGTGTCAGCTCTGCCGCCGTCGGTCAGTGAAAACAGTCCCGCCACGGGGGAGGCAAATATAAATATTGCCGCATTGAATATAAGCATCAGCAAATATGTAAGTGAAAGAAATCTTTTTGAATATTTTTCCGCAACGTCGGGCAGTCTTGCCCCCATCGCCTTTCCGACGACGGTGACAAGCGCAAGACCTATTGCCATACCGGGTATATTTGATACCGTCGCTATCGTGTTTGCCGCCGCATTTGCGGCAATAGCAGACGTTCCGAGGCTTGAAACGACACGTGAAACAAGCAGCTTTCCGACCTGAAACATGCCGTTTTCGATGCCGTTGGGAACTCCGATGTAAAGTATGCGCTTTATAAGCTTGAATTCGAGCTTCGGCTTTGTAAGTCCTTCAATATACACTTCGTTGTTTTTGTTGTGTAACATCGCCGTTATCGTTATACCGCCGACAGCTCTTGAAATAAGCGTTGCAAGCGCCGCACCGAACACGCTGAGCCCGAAGCCGAAGATAAACACCGCATTTCCGACAACATTGAGTGTATTCATGAATACCGATATTATCAGTATCACACGTCCCTTACCCATCGCCCTGAAGGATGCCGAGCCTGCATTGTACAGCGCAAGAAACGGGAAGGAAAGCACGGTTGTGTAAAAATATATTCTGCAGTTCGCCATAACATCGGCGTCAATAGCGCCGAATATCAGCTTTAGTATCTGCGGACAGAACAAAAGGCAGACTGCCATTATAACGGCAGAAACGTAAAAGCTTATAAGCGTGAGCTGCTTTGCCGCACGTCTTGCATGCGTTTGCTCACCCCGTCCGAGATACTGCGACACGACGACCGCACCGCCCGTCGCAAGTGCGGCAAATGCCTGTATCAAAAGGATATTTATCTGGTCAACGAGTGAAACACCCGATATTGCCGCCTCGCCTGAGCTGCTGACCATGACCGTATCGGCAAGACCTATTGTGATCGCCAGAAACTGCTCCAAAATAAGCGGTACAAGCAACCGCTTCATATATCCTTTTGGGAAAATGTCCCTTTCCGTAATTGTGTTATTTACCATTTTTTTGATTCCTTTTCACATTATGCGTTAGATTATAACACTTGAATTTGTATTTGTCATATAACTAAAGTGAAAAAAATGTTTAAAAAAATGTCTTAAAAGTAAATTATGCCCTTTTTTTCATGGTAATTATGTTAAAAAAATGAATTTTAAATAAAAAAAATTGTGAGGTATTGACAAATTTATATTTTTTGTGTAAAATACTGTAAGAAAACTAACAAACGGAGGTGCACATGCAGTACGGTGAAATTATTGCCGAATTGAATTCGCTTAGTAAAAATTATGCGGACAAACTTAAAAAAGGTCTGGAAAAAGAGGGGCTTAAGATCCTTTACTGCAGGCTACTGTCCGCACTGGCTGAGGAAGACGGAGGAACTCAGCTAAGTCTTGTGGAACGTACCGGTATCAAAGCACCCACGGTAAGCATCATGCTCCGCAAGATGGAAAAGCTCGGTCTTGTTTCACGCAAGGTCGATGATTACGACTTGCGCAAAACACACGTCAGACTGACGGATGCAGGCAGACAGGCGAATGCTGCGGCAAAGGAAAGTATACAAAAGATACAAAAAGAAACATTTGCCTCGCTTTCTGATGAGCAGATAGATGCTTTTTGCAGTGTCTTGAAGGTAATTTCAGACAATTTGAAGTGATGAATAAATAATATATTCCCAATTTATTAAGAGGGAATATATTATTTTTTTATTTTATAATACTTGATTTTTCTTATATATATGATAAAATGATAGCAAAAATTTAATTTTTGGAGATGCAGAATGAGACGTTTTTTAAAATTCACAGCATTGATTTCAGTTCTATGTGCGCTTTTTATTGCGCAGGCAGCGGCTGCTACACCGAATGTGCTTTATAATTTCGGAGGCAAGGGCACACAGTCAGATCCTTTCATAATCGACAGTGCGGCAGACCTTGAACAGCTTGCCGCAAACGTAAGCTCAGGTATTCACTATTCGGGTGCAACATTCAAGCTTATGACCGATATATCGGTAAATACGGGAAGATGGGAAGCCATCGGTACTTCCTCAAAGCCCTTCTCGGGTAAGTTTGACGGAAACAACCATAAGGTCACAGGCATAAGCATCATAGGCACTAACGCAGGCCTTTTCGGCTCACTTAAAAATGCGACGGTAAGCAATCTTTACGTTTCTATCGGAAGCGTTTCGGCAACATTCCGTTCTGAAACATATTCAGGTGCTATTGCGGGTATTGCCGATAACTCAACGATCACAAACTGCTTTGTAAGCGGTACTTCGGCTATTACAGTTACAGGAACGGCATACATAGGCGGTATCGTAGGTAAAATGAACGGCGGTCAGATAAACAACTGCGTTTCATCTCCCAGCCTCAATATAAGCATCGGCATGTCGAACACCGTAAATCTTCATGCAGGAAGCATTGTCGGTCAGATGACAGGCTCCGCTACAGTTAACGCATGCGGTGCTGACGGTAATGTTTCACTTTCTGCTATAAGAAATAACGCTGAGGCACAGTACAACCTCAATCTCGGCGGTGTTGCGGGAAGTGTCGGACAGAATGCGAAGATAAAGGACACATTTTCAAGCAGCGGAGTTACAGTTACAGCTCAGGAAGTGAAGGCAAATGCAGGTACTATCGCAGGCGACCTTCAGGGCTCGATAAGCGGCTCTTACACAACAGCGATGCCCTCAACAATGTCAAATCCCGTTTACGGTGTGATCGGTTCATCTGCATCCGTAACAAACGTATATTACCGCAGACTGCTTGCTTCATCTAACATAAACGGTAAGAACTGCGGAACATTCACAAGCGCAAGCGGTAAGGTAACACCCGACAAGGGCGCATCGTTCACAGCCGCACCCCTTTTGACTCTTCTTAACAACAACACATCCGCAAATTGGGTAACATCAAGCAATGCAAACAGCGGTTATCCCGTACAGAAGGCAAATACTGTAACAGTTACAACATCATGCGGTAAAAACGGAACTATCTCCCCTGAGGGCACATCGACGTATCTCAAGGGCGGTACAGTAATTATAAGAATTACAGCAAATGAAAATTACGCTTTGTCCTCCGTTAAGATCAACGGTGCAAATGCAGAAGCATCAGCAATGTTCACTATCTCTGAAATGATGTCAAATCAGACGGTACAGGCAGATTTCTCCGCAAAGGACCTCGTAATAACGGCAAGTGCGGGCATATACGGCTCTATCTCACCTGCAGGCGATGTAAAGGTCAAGGCAGGGGAAAGTGTAACATTCAAGATCACGGCAGACAAGGGATGCCACATAAAGGAGCTTGTTATAGACGGTAAGACAGTTGCCGCGGCAAGTACGTATACATTCAGAAATGTAGATGCTTCCCACTATATTACAGCTTATTTTGAAGAAGATTATCCCGGCTCATCCCTCGGCGGAAACAGCGGCAGCTCCGGTAACAGCGGCAACACAGGCAACAGCGGAAATACAGGTAACAGCGGTAACTCCGGAAGCACAAACAGACCCGGAAACAATACAAATCCCGGAAACAATAATAACACAGGCAATCAGGGAACGGTTATTCCTCCTGTAACAGACAGCTTTGATACAGATATTTTCGATCCTACGGTATCCGATACAACAGCAACAGATACTACAGTGACAGAGGATATTGAAACATCCGATGCACCCGAAACGGGCATCGAAACAGACAAGAAGGCTAATACTTCCGATGATACGGATAGATCAGACGATGAAGATAAGCCCTTCAACAAGAATATTATAGTTTATATCGTCGGCGGTATTATAATTGCGGCGGCAGCAGCGGCTATAGTATTCTTCATCAGAAAGATTCTTAAAGGTTAAAAGAGGTATTGTATGATTAAAAAACTTATTGCGGCAATTTTACTGTCAGCGACAGTTATTTCAGCTGTATCATGTGCAAATGACAGCGCAGATACAACTGCAGGCGAAACGACACCCGACACAGCTGTCGGAACATCAGCTGAAACAGACAAAGAAACAACAGCCGATACAGAAGCAGCAGGCGAAACGGCAGAAGGCACAACGGGCTCAAGCGATGCGCCCGCCGCTGACAATCCCGCTGTGGATCTGCTTAATGCCATAAAAGAAGCAGGCAAGAACATGACGCTTGCAAATGTCTATGACAGCGTAAATTCTCCGCTGTCTGCGATAAATTTCGTTTCTTCCTTCGGCGGTGAGATCGATTTCGATGAAAATTTTGAACCGATATACCCCGAAATAATAAACAAGATCGACGCATATGCATTTTTGATGCCCGTTGGCAAATCCCCCATTGAAATAGACGTTTTCAAGGTCAAGGATACAGCCGATGTTGACGCTGTTAAGACACTCTGCGAGGACCGTATACAGAAGATAAAGGATTCCGATATAAAGGTTTATTCTCCCGAGGTATGCGACCTTATCTTCCCCCTTATGACGGTTTACGCAAAGGGCGACTATGTTGTAATGATAAGCGTTGAAAACCCTGACGACGTAAAAGCGGCGGTGGACACAGCACTTGCACAGTAATGGAACGAGGCTGGCTCATTTAAGGAAATATATAGTAAACTTTGAGGGGGACCACCATTTGTCGTCCGCCTCGAAATATATAAATATATTAAAATATTAAAAGCGGGAGTGCGCAGTTCGCATACGAACTGATTGCACCACCCCTACAGAATAAATATTCAAAAAAATACATGGGGCGACTTATTTCAGGAGTTATTTCCTTAAATGAGCCGGCCCCATTTTTTTACGGTCACTCGCCGTTTTGGTGAAAACTTTTTATGCTTTGTTATTTTTGATATCCGTAAGCTCTTTGAGGAATGTATCGACATCCTTGAATTCACGGTAGACTGAAGCAAAGCGTACATAGGCAATTTCGTCGATATCTTTCAGCTTGTCCATTACCATAGTACCTATGGCGACAGAGGGGATTTCGCTTTTAGAGGAGCTTTTTATTGCGTTTTCAACCTCTCTTACGACGCTTTCCACCTGAGCAGACGTGACAGGACGTTTGTGGCAAGCCTTCAGGATGCCGCCAAGGAGCTTTGATCTGTCGAAAACTTCTCTTGTTTTGTCTTTTTTGATGACCATAATGGGCATCATTTCAATATGTTCATACGTTGAAAACTTCGTTCCGCATTCAAGACATACACGGCGGCGGCGTATGCCGGTGTTGTTTTCGATGGGACGTGAATCAACGACTTTTGTTTCTTTATAACCGCAAGCGGGACACTTCATTTTTATTTCCTACCTTTATTTGATAAACTAATTATAAATCACACCGTTCTGTTTGTCAAGCACAAAAAACAATTTTGTCGGTTTTGCTCCAATAACCGCCGCACCTCAAACGGTTTCACGGTGGTTGAGGTATTATTAAACGCCTTCTCCAGCGGGAGAAGGGGGACCGCGATAGCGGTGGATGAGGTGTCATATTAAATGGGTTTCAAACGGGCGATTCGTGAATCGCCCCTACAGGCACCATCCCGAGTACACAATACCGTAGGGGCGTGCATCGCACGTCCGTATTAAACGCCTTCCCCAGTGGGGGAAGGTGGCAGGCGAAGCCTGACGGATGAGGTGTCAATAAAATTCGATTAAATGGTTTTCACCGTCATGGATGAATTGCCTTCGGCATGAATTGTTATTCGTCCTGCGAAAAACATTATACGCATCAAATATCTTTTTTACATTAAAAAATCAACGAAAATGCAAATGATAAAAAGAAATTTTACGTTGAAAAAAATCCATATAAATGTATAATTAAAATATAGAAAACACGGCACGCGCGGATGGGTGTAATTATGATGAAAAAAAACGAAAAAAGTAGTTGACAAAACGAAAGAGATGTGGTAATATATACGAGTCGCCAAGAGAGAGCGACGGACTTGGTCCTTGAAAATTGAATAACAGACGAGATAAGATAAGCGAAGTATAAAGCGAAAAAAGCTTAGAAATATGATGCAAAGA
>JBGVLZ010000023.1:0-39698 GCA_045124505.1 Eubacteriales bacterium | reverse complement strand
CACCGTATGCCGTAACACCGCACAGAATAGCACACACTGCCGGTTTTATAAAAATCTGCAGTATATTCGGTACAACATTTGTCTTTCGGCACATAAATGTAAAATTGAGAGTTATTGCCGAAAGGTAGCAAAGACATGTGCTCATGGGTATTCCGAATCTTCCGATACCGTCAACTCCTACAAGTATGTATGATGATACAAATTTAACTGCAATTCCCGTCACCATAGATATTATCGGGAGCTTTTCATTTCCCGACGCCTGAAGAATACTGTTCGTAATTCCTAATACAGCACAGAAAAACACCGAAGGAGCAAGCACGGTAAGCATAGGTGCTGCCATAAGTGCTGAGTTTTCGGGAAATATAAGGTCAAGTATCGGAAAAGAAAGAACCCCAAGCCCTACAGCACACGGAAGTGAAATGACCGATGTCGTTTTTATTGCTGATGTTATAAGATTTTTCCCGTCTTTGCCAAGTGTCAGGATTTCCGTAAGTTTAGGAACTATAGCATATGCAATAGGATAAACAAACACCGTCGGCATATTGAAAAGAGACACGGCAAGTGTTGTGTAATTACCGTAAATTTCCGTCGCCTGCGTTGCTGTATAGCCTATATCCTGAAGCCGTGAGGGCACAGTCACAGTATCTATTACCGTCATGAGCCCCATAACGGATGACGATACAGTTATCGGCAAAGCTATTGATATAAGCTTTTTTAAAACACCGTTTTTATTTATATTGCTTTCTGACCTTGTTTTAGGTGATAAAACACCCTTTGAAACAAGACAGTATATCATTGAGGCAAAAGTGCCTATTGTAACACCGCTTATAGCAAAAGCTGCAGTCACATAAAGCGGATGCCCCTTTGAAACGGAATATGTCGCGAACAAAAGCCCGAATGCCATTTTGCCCACAGACTCAATCACCTGCGAAACAGCTGTAACCGTCATTACTCCAAAACCTTGAAAGTAACCTCTTACAGCAGAGGAAATACAGATAAAAAACAACGTTGGAGAAATGGCAAGCGCACAAAGATACGCATCCTTCACTTCGACAAAATTTGCAATATCACGTGCAAATACCGTCATAAACAATGTGCCCAAAGCACCTACCAATGCAAATACGGATAATGCTGTTTTAAATATCGTGCGTATATTTCCGAACTCACCCCTTGCACGCTCTGTACTGATCATAACCGAGAGTGCAACAGGAAGTCCTGCGGTCGATAAAAGATACAACCATGAATATATGGTATACGCAACATTGAAATATCCCATACCCTCGTCATGTATAAGGCTTTGTATCGGTATTTTGAAAACAAGTCCTATCACCTTGACAAGCAGGTTTGCCGCTGTTAAAACCACAACTCCGTATGTTATGGTGTTTTTGGTTTGGTTTTTCAATTAAGCCTCCGAAAATCAGAATTTAAATCTTTTCATATCTTTTGAAAGCTTTTCAACGTCTATTGTTTTAAATTCTCCGTTTTCGTAAAGTGTTACACCATCACACACCGTCATCGTAACATCTGTAGGATATACCGTATATATAAGCGTATTGACAGGTGAAAATGACGGAATGTTATGAACGAATGTTGTATCGATAAGTGCAAAATCCGCACGGAATCCTTCCTTTATACGTCCGCAGTCACATCTGCCCTGCGACACAGCACCGTTTATCGTTGCCATAGGAACGATTGATGACACAGGCGGAAAATCGGCTTTACCGGTAACACCTCTGTGCAAAAGTGCCGTCATATTCATTTCATTTATTACATTCAAGCGGTTATTCGATGCCGCACCGTCAGTACCCAAAACAACATTTACGCCTGCCTTCATAAGCTTTTCCAGCGGCATAACACCTGAACCAAGCTTCAGATTGCTTATTGGATTGTGGGCAGCCGAAACACCGTGTTTTGCAAAAATTTCGATATCTTTATCCTCAAGCCATACACAGTGTGCCGCCGTTGTACGGCTGTCGAACATTCCTGTTTTTTCAAAAAATTCCGTAGGTGTCATTCCACGGCGAGCCTTGCCCTCATTATGCTCCTTTTCCGTTTCAGATAAATGAAGCTGTACACCGCAGTTATACTTTTTAGCAAGAGATGCCACATATTCGCATGTATGTGCTGTATTTGAATATTCGGCATGTACCGACATATCGACTTTTATTCTGCCGTCAAAGCTGTTATTATAGTTTTCAAACAGATATACACCCTCGTATACTCTTTCATCCTTGGTGACATCTGAATTTTCATCAAACGAAACGACGGATCTTGAAAGATTTGCTTTAATTCCCGTTGTGCCTATCGCTTCAGCCAATGCAGGACAGAAGAAATACATATCGGACATTGAAACGACACCGCCGGATATCATCTCGGCACACGACAAAAGCGCACCTATTGCCGCAGATTCATCGCAAAGCTTATCCTCTGCAGGGAATATTGCTTCATTCAGCCAACGGTCAAGCGGTAGGTCTTCCGCCATTCCTCTGAAGTGTGTCATGGGTGTATGTGTATGGCAATTGTAAAGGCCCGGAATCATTATTTTTCCGTGTCCGCTTATTTTTCTGTCATACTGACCTTCAGGCAAAGTTTCACCGATATACGTGAACGTCTTGTCTTCATACGCAACATAAATATTTTCTTTATAGCTTCCGTCTTCAAATATGACGGTTATATTTTCGATAAGTGTTTTCATTGATTCTCCCTTATGTATGTTATATACTCCATACAGTATTCATCACGTCCTGCAATTACCTCTGCTGCCTTTACTGTCATTTCGTATGTTGTATTTG
The DNA here is from genome assembly GCA_045124505.1 of Eubacteriales bacterium. GTDB lineage: Bacteria > Bacillota > Clostridia > Oscillospirales > CAG-272 > RGIG7213. Next base: position 36,906 of record JBGVLZ010000023.1, on the reverse strand, counting down.
TATTATCCATTATTGCACTGTCAAGACCGCTGTATACCGCACACGTAAGGTATGCAGAATTGATATTGATACGCTTGGGAAGACCGAAAGAAGCATTTGAAAGTCCGCATGTGGTTTTAACACCGTCAAATTTTTCTTTAACCGCACTTATGGTCTTCAAAGACAAAAGTGCGCTTTCGCTGTCTGTTGCCGCAGACTGTACCGCAATATCGAAAAAGAGCTTTTCACGGGAAATTCCCTCTTTATCTGCAATTTCAACGAGCTTTGAAGCAAGGTCAAGCCTTTCTTCAATTGCAGAATGTGAAAGCATGCAGATACAGCTTGCATCTCTTTCCTTAAGAATGGGAAGCAAGGCTGTCATATCATCCACGCTGTTTATGGAATTGAGCATTATTTTTCTGCCATTCTCCACATAGGATGCACATTCCTTTAAAACCTCAACATCAGGAGAGTCGATGACAACACCTGCATCCGAATTTGCGCACACAAGGTCTATCATTTTTTTCATTGCCGCAACTTCGTCTTCACATAAAGCTGTGTTGATGTCGATATAATCAGCACCGTGCTCCGACATGTTATTTATAAGCGACAAAAGATATTCTTCATCCCAGACTTCATACGCTTTCATCGTCTTTGGGATCGAGCTGTTTAATTTTTCACCTATAACTATCATTTTTAAATACCTTAAATTCTCTTAAGTACGTTTACAATGAGATTAACAAAGTGCTCACGTGCTTTGTGTGCATTGACAACTACTTCATCTTCATCGGGGGTTTCCTCTGAAAGTCCTGCAGCCATATTTGTACATACGGAAATGCAAAGCCCTCTCATACCGCAGTGAGAAGCGGCGATCATTTCAGGGACTGTTGACATACCTACGACATCTGCACCGAGTGTTTTAAGCATCTTTATCTCAGCTCTTGTTTCATACTGAGGTCCTGCCATGTAAGCATACACCGCATCCTTGAGTTCAAAGCCGAGCTCATTTGCACATTCCTTTGCAGTTTTAATATATTCTTTATCATAGACGCTCTGCATTTCAAAGAAACGCTTACCAAGCTCTGGAATGTTTTCCCCTCTTACGGGAGATTCCGCACACAGCTTGATGTGGTCATAAACCGCTGTTATCTGACCTACTGAAAAATTCTGATTTATTGCACCGGATGCATTTGAAACAATTATCTTATCAATACCCATAAGCTTAAAGACATATATAGGGTACACGATCTTATTCATATCCCAACCTTCGTAAAAATGGAATCTTCCATTCATAAGAAGAACTGTTTTTCCGTCTATTTCACCGCACCAGAGCTCACCCTTCTGGTATGATACGGTAGATGTGGGAAATCCAGGTATCTCACCGTACTTTATTTTTATGGGGTTTTCTATCTTTTCACCTATCGTGTCAAGACCTGAGCCTGCGATGATAACCACCTCAGGACGGCGTGCGCCTATTTTTTCTGTAATAAATTCCGCACTCTTTTTGTAATCTTCATACTTTGCCATTTTACTTTTCCTCTCCTATAAATTCCCTGAAAAATGAGCCTGACGGTACATATTCGTGGCTGATTTCGGGAATGTTTTTATACCTTTGCAATATATTTTCCGCAAGATGCGAATATTTCGAATTTTTCGGCATATCACCGAGTATCTGCTTCACAAACGGAGCCAATACATTCACCTCATAAGGAACAAATGAATTGAGCTTTATGTCAGCATCGTCTGCATACGGCATTATATTTACATCTTCATTTTCAACAACGCCGTCCCAAAGCTTGAACGTAAGCTCAGGGCTGGCACCCCTGAAAAGAAAATCTCTTACAAGCCTTCTGCTGAAACGCAGACGTCTTTTTGAAAACGACTGCCCATACGCTGTAATATCCGTATTGACCGATATAAATACCTTTTTACTTTCCTCATGGAAAAGTGAGGTTATTTCGGGATATACAGCCTGTATTCCTTCAAAAATTATGATCGTGTTGTCGTTAGGATCAAGTATTCGATGTCCGTCACGCATACCTTTTACAAAATTAAATATCGGGATACTTGTTGCATTCCCCATTTTAAGGCTTTCCGTACACTTGCAGAACAGCTCATAGTCAATTGCGTTTATAGACTCAAAGTCCACCTTGCCGTCAACATTTTTAAGATGTGCGGAATCCTTGAAAAAATCGTCTATTGAAACGCTTACAACCTCTTTTCCGTCCTTGATAAGCGTTTTTGTAAGCACATTCGTTGCTGAAGTTTTACCTGAACACGTAGGTCCTGCCAAAAGAATAAATCTTATATTTTTGTCATCGGCTATATCGTCAGCCGCTTCTTCTATTTTCCCGAAAAACTGTCGGTCACACTCATTTACAAAATCATATTTTTCCTTTTCAGATGAAAAAATACGGTCATAATAATACATTCACATCATCCTTTCACAAAGAATCCGTCCATTATTTTTCTTGTTTCTTCAAATACCTTTTCTCTGTCCTGCTCTAAATATTCATATGGATATTTGGGGTTGAATATTCGCTCTATTTTAACATTTCTCTCACCAACAAGCTTTGTAACAGCTCCTGCACCTGCGGCAAATATCGAATGTACCTCTTCCATCATTAAGATATTATAAAGTCCCTCTGTTCCCTTTTTGCAGTATCCGACATTTTCAAGATTTGCCTTTGCATTTTTCTGTCGGTACATATAATATGGGACATATCCGGATTTCTTAGTCATTATCTGGGTATAGTCAACACACTTTGACACCTCAAAATTTTCTCTTGCAAATATATCATGCCCGCCTTTTAAGATATCTGCGCTTCTTTTAACGCAAAATGTATGTGCGGTTATATTTTCAGGTGCTATATCGATTATTTTTTCAAGCGTATCGGAATAAGATTCTATATCATCAGCTGGAAGTCCTATTATAAGGTCCGTATTGATGCACGGTATACCGCTTTTTCTTGCCATTTCATAGGCTTTAAAGAACATTTCAGCAGTATGACATCTGTCAATCTCCTGCAAAACGAAGTTGTTGAGAGATTGGGGATTTATGCTTATTCTCGTTACATTATGATTTACTGCACTTTGCAGTTTTTTCTCCGTTATAGTGTCGGGTCTGCCTGCTTCAAGGGTAAATTCATCGAGGCTTGACGCATCAAACAGCTTGTCTATGTAAGACAAAAGATCTTCAAGCTGTTCTTCGTTAAGCGTTGTTGGCGTGCCGCCGCCTATATAAACCGTTTTAAGCTTGAAGCCCGTTTCCTTTATCTGGCGTGCGATAAGTGACAGTTCAAACTTCAACGCTTCAAGATATGCAGGTATAAGCGCCAAAAGCTTTTTTGTTGTAAAGCTGACAAATGAGCAATATGAGCATCTTGTCGGGCAAAACGGAATCGATATGTATACCGAGCATGTATCAAGCGGATATTTTTTTATTATCTTCGATTCATACCTTGCAATATCCGTTGCGATTATCGCCTTTTTGGGATAAAGCAGATATCTTTTGCGAAGCTCCTTGACAGTCTGATCCTTTGTCATTCCCTCATTCAGATAGTCGAGAACGATCTTTGTAGGACGCACACCCGTAAGTATTCCCCACGGTGGCGTGTACCCGAAAAATGCTTCAGCTGCACTGAAAAATGCTTTGTTCGCCGCCATATTCTCGGTTTTATTTTTAGGAAGATGGTCAAAAAGCTCCTTATGTGTACGGCTTACGGACTTGTCGCCTATAGTTATCGTGGCAGTACATACCGCACCGTCATCCTCATTATCAAGCGTCACCTGTACAATGGGTGTGTCGGGTGTAACAACTTCGTTTTCCGAAAACTTTGCACCGGGGAAAAACAGCAAACACAGGGTTTGCAAATAATATTTGCTTATATTTTTATCAAGTATCAGTTTCATGGTTATTTCAACATTTCCGTATCAAGATATATTGTAAACGGTCCGTCGTTTTCAAGCGTGACCTTCATATCCGCCCCGAATATTCCCGTTTGTACTGACGGCACAAGCGTTTTGGCATAGCTTACAAAATATTCGTAAAGACGGTTGGCTTCGTCAGGTGGAGCTGACGAAAGAAATTCAGGACGGTTGCCGTGTGAGCAATTTGCATAAAGCGTGAACTGCGACACAACAAGCATCTCCCCGCCGACCTGCGAAAGCGAAAGATTTATTTTTCCGTTTTCATCGCTGAAAATACGCATTTTCACGATCTTGTCGCACAGCTTGCGTGCTTTTTCTTCGTCATCACCCTTGCCGACACCGAGCAGGACAAGGTAACCTTTTTTACATTCGCCAGTTACAGTACCGTCAACTTTTACGTTTGCATAGTTTACTCTTTGAATTATCGCTCTCATATCTATCCTTATCTTGTCACCGTTTCAACATCTCTTATTGCACGCATACGTGACATTATCTGCTGTAAATGCTCCGTATTTCTGCATCCTACAGTAAGTGAGATCGTTATTTCATTATCAACATTCTGCATATTGATAGAAAGCAGTGACACACGCATTTCCGCAACTGCCGCCGTAAGATCGGCAACAATGGTTATACTGTTGTGCGCTGTAACATTTATTGTTGCCTCGAACATCTCACGTGAGAATTCGTTGCCTGCCCATTCCGCACTTACAATTCTGTCTTTGTTTTCGGGATTTTCTATCTGAATTTTTACATTGGGACAGTCTGATTTATGCACGGATACACCGAAGCCCTTTGTTATAAAGCCGATTATGCTGTCGCCGGGAATCGGACTGCAGCACTTGGAGAACTTGACAACACAGCCGTCAACACCGTCGATGATAACACCGCCTGTTGATTTTTTGACCTTTTTCTTGCCTGCCTCTGCCATATCGTCAAGCGTGGGTTTGTCTGTCTTGACAGGCTTTACGATACGTTCAAACTCATCCTTGAGCTTCTGTGATATTTTTGAAACAGTAAGTCCGCCGTAACCGATGATATTATACGCATCGTCAACGTCCTGAATACCGACACGGCGTGCAACATTGAGAAGCACCTCATTTTTCTGTGCTTCGGTACAAGCAGAGCCGAACTTGCTGAATTCCTTATCGACCTCCGCTTTACCCATTGCGATATTTTCCGCACGCTGTTCCTTTTTGAACCACTGACGGATCTTGTTTCTTGCTTCACCTGTTTTTACGATCTTGAGCCAGTCACGGCTGGGGCCTTTTGTTTGCGAGGATGTGAGAATTTCTATTATCTCACCGTTTGAAAGCTGATGATCTATCGGAACTATCATTCCGTTGACCTTCGCCCCCGTCATTTTATTACCGACGGCTGAATGTATGGAATATGCAAAGTCAATTACCGTTGAACCGTTGGGAAGCGCAATAACGTCACCTTTGGGAGTAAAAGCAAATACTTCATCCTGAAAGATATCAATTTTCAATGCATTCAGAAATTCATCGGGGTCCTTTGTATCGTTTTCTGTTTCTACAAATTCCGATATCCATTTCAGCTTTTTATCGATATCTGCAGATGCTGTAGCACCTGTTTTATATTTCCAGTTTGCGGCAATACCGTATTCCGCAACATGGTGCATATCATATGTTCTTATCTGTACTTCAAAAGGTATACCGTCACGTCCGATGACCGTTGTGTGAAGGCTTCGGTACATATTCGGCTTCGGCGTTGAAATATAGTCCTTGAATCTTCCGGGAATGGAATTAAAAAGATCGTGAATTATACCGAGAACGGTATAACACTCAAGCTCTGTTTCAACGATTATACGTATTGCATAAAAGTCATATATTTCATCGAAGCTCTTATTCTGGTTATACATCTTTTTATAGATGCTGTATACGGATTTAACTCTGCCTTCGAGTGTAAATTCTATTCCGTTTTCCTTCAGCTTTTCGGAAACATAATCCTTTGCACGCTGTAAAAAGTCCTTGTTTTCACCAAACTTTTTCTGAATGTCGTGGCGCACTTCCTCATATCCTATCGGGTCAAGGTATGAAAGCGACAGCTTTTCAAGCTCTTGCTTTATCTTCTGCATACCCAAGCGGTGCGCAAGAGGTGCGTACACATACATTGTTTCAAGCGCTATAACTCTGCGCTTTTCCTCGGGCTTCGCATCAAGTGTGCGCATATTGTGTACCCTGTCGCAAAGCTTGACGAAAAGGACACGTATATCCTTCGACATCGCAAGGAACATTTTACGCAGGTTTTCTATATGTGCTTCCTCTTTATCTTCAAAAGGAAATTCAACAAGCTTTGTAAGTCCGTCAACTATGCGTGCAACAGGCTCACCAAACTCTTTTTTGATAACGCCGAGGTCTGTTTTGTCGGCGCAATCCTCAACCGTGTCATGAAGAAGGGCTGAACATACGGAATCTGTATCAAGCTCCATTCCCAGAACGATCTGTGCCACGGCAAGCGGATGGGAAATATACGGCTCACCGCTTTGGCGGAACTGCCCTTCATGAAGCATAGCCGCATATTCATACGCTTTTATGATCTTTTCTTTATCGTAATTTTTACCCGTCGCATCGATATCAAGCAAAAGCTGTTCGATGGTTGCGGGTTTTATATCGTTATTCATTTCACTCATAAAATCACACTCTTTTACACTGAATATGTATACATTTCGCAAAGCCACTTAAAAAGCTCATTACTTTCAAGAGGCGTCTTTTGCTGTCTTGGAATAATTTCAAATTCAAGCTCAACAGCGCTTCTGTAAGCGGAATTTATAAATCCCATATCGGAAAATATTCTGATGATAAGCAAAAACTTGACATACTCCATACCAAGCTTGCCTGTCACGGAATTTATGAAAACACGGCTGCAGATATTTGACTGATCCTTAAGATATCTGAATACAGCCGTACAGTCAGCTTTATTCGGTATATATCTGTTTTCGGGGAATATTCTGCGGTTTGCAATATCGTCAGCAAGCATAAACTGCGAGGTAATATCCTCACACATAGACCTTGAAAAGTCAACGTCCCTTATTATCATCTGTCTGCTTCTCGTATTCTTGAATTCATTCACACCGAGATTGAAAACTATATCTATGCTGTCACCTGCGGAAAAGCCAAGCTCCTCCGGTGCTTTTCCGAAGAAAACACATCTGTACTGCTCACCGTATCTTTCCAAAACTATCCTTGAATGTTTGTTTGTCGCCGTAGAGTGCACACCTGTAACCGTACAGTCACGCATCATAAAAAGCGGTGAAGGGTTGGCGGCACCGTAAGGCTCAAGACACGAAAGCTCCTCTGCAAGTTCAAGGGTAGCATCATCGTCTGTAAACTCAAAATCTATATCTATTTTTTTGACCGCATCTTCGTCAGTTATATGTAACCTTGCATATTCTTCAAGCTTACGTTTAAAATCGGGAAGCTTTTCTTTCGAACAGGAAAGCCCTGCGGCAAGTGCGTGGCCTCCGAACTTTTCAAGACAGTCAGAGCATTCGGAAAGTGCTGTATGCAGGTTAAATCCCTCTATACTTCTTCCCGATCCCTTTCCTATGCCTGATGCACCGTCCTCAAACGATATGAGTATACACGGCAGATTATATTTTTCGGTAAGCTTTGATGCCACTATTCCGATAACGCCATGGTGCCACGCTTCATGATGAAGGATAAGTATCTTTTCGGTCTTATCAAGCTCTTCTGTTCTTATTATCTGCTCAGCTTCCTGCATTATGTGAAGCTCTTCATTTTGTCTTTGTACGTTAGAGTCGCAAAGAAGACCTGCAATTTCTTCGGCTTCGTCTTTATCCTCGGTCAGCAAAAGCTTTACAGCAATATCAGCCGTGCCCATTCTGCCTGCGGCATTTATCCTCGGAGCAATTGTAAAGCTGACAACAGACGAGGAAATATTCTTCATTCCCGATTCCGTACCGCTTGCCTTCATTAAAGCATTAAGACCTATATTTTTTGCACATGAAAGTCTGTCAAGTCCGTAGCTTACAATAAGCCTGTTTTCATCACAAAGCGGCATGACATCGGCAATCGTACCAATGGCTGTAAGATCAGCGTAATTTTTGCAAACATCTATTATTGCTGAAATATTCAGCTCCTGATCCTCAGGATCGGTATATGTTTTTCCCGTTGTCAGGTACTGTTCGCAGGCGCATATTATTTTGAATACAACGCCGACACCTGCAAGCTCCTTTGTCGGATATTCCGAATCACGCCGTTTGGGATCTATCACAGCTACAGCGGACGGAAGCACATCTGCACATTCATGGTGGTCGGTAACAACTGTATCAACACCGTATTGAGATGCAAAATTTACTTCATCAACAGCGGTAATGCCTGTATCGACCGTTATAATGAGCTTTGTACCGTTTTCAATAAGCCTCATTACGGCATCTGTATTAAGTCCGTAGCCCTCGCTTCCTCTGTTGGGAATATAGTAGTCTACATCTCCGCCTATCGATCTGATATACTTATAAAGGTTGCACACGCTTGTGATTCCGTCAACGTCATAATCGCCGTAAACAGTTATCTTTTCACCGTTATCAACTGCGGAAAGTATACGCAAAACACCCTTGTCCATATCCTTAAGCAGATACGGATCGTAAAGCACCGCACAATCCTTCTTCAAAAAATGAGATGCACTTTCAGAGTCGCTGTATCCACGTGCGGCAAGCAATGCCGCCGTCGGATATTTTATTCCTATTTTTTCAGATATTTCTCTTGCCGCATACTCATCAAAGCTCTTGAGTATCCATTTATTTTTAGTGAGCATTGTTTATACCGCCCGATTTTTCATTAAGTATCTTCACAATTTTCATTCTGCTTTTCTTTTTCTTCGTAATTTTTTCAATCAAAAATATGACCGCATAACATAGTATTATACCGCACAAAGCACCTATAGGGGCATATTCGGGATATACCATATACACTGCACCGTAAAATAAAGCCGCAATAACTATGGGCAAAATAAACAGAAGTGCGGCAGATGCAATAACATATCCTGACGGAGATTCCACCGTAACGGTGTCGCCCGCCTTTGCACCTATGGAATTATCTGCTTCGGCGGTGAATTTATCATCGCCGAGAAAAATATCGCAAGCACCGCACGTTTTCCCGCCGCCTGCGGCATGACACTCGGCACATGCGCTTTTTCTTTCGGCACACACGATTGCTGTGCCGTCTTTTTTCACCTCAATAACTGTACATTTTGCAGTCATAGTTAAAATCTCCGATAATAATTCTGATCAGTTTTCCATAACGGCACGTGCCGCCCTCATTCCGTCAATTGCGGCGCTTGTTATTCCGCCTGCATATCCTGCGCCTTCTCCGCATGGATAGACACCCTTCATTGACGGTGTCTGCATGCTTTCATCACGTGTTATGCGCACAGGCGACGATGTCCTCGTTTCAGGTGATGTAAGAGGCGTGGACGACTTTGCAAAGCCGTGTATTTTTCTGTCAAATGACAAAAGTCCTTCTTTCAGGGTTTGCGTAACGAATGACGGAAAAATATCGTTGAAATCACAAAGTGTATATTTACCGTTCATGTATGACGGTGTATACGCAGGCTCACTTCCTCTTTTGTCAGAAAGCAGATCGCCAACGGTCATAACGGGTGCCGAATAGTCACTCCCCGCCTTTACAAATGCTGTCTTCTCTATATTTTTCTGAAATTCAATTGCTCCTTCAGGGGTGTTTCCGTAATCGTCGGGAAGCACCGAAACACATACAGCAGAGTTTGCATAAGGACCGCTTCGGCTGCTGTAGCTCATTCCGTTTGTGCATATTTCAAAGCCGTCCGACGATGAGGGGACGACGATACCTCCGGGGCACATACAAAATGTATATACTCCCCTTTTTCCCGCATTTCGGTCAGATAATGCATATTCGCCCTGCGGCAGTATATTTCCGTATTTTTCACAAAGATCTCCGTAAAGTCCTTTGTTTATATCAGTTTGCAAATGCTCAATTCTGACACCGACAGAATATGCCTTCGGTGTGATCATGACACCGTTTTTCATAAGCATACTGTATGTATCTCTTGCGCTGTGTCCTATAGCAAGTATGACGGCATCGAAAATTTCTTCCCTGCCGTCTGATGTCTTTATACGTACACTGTCTTTTTCATTCGTTATTTCAGTAACCCTCGTGTTATACGATACCGTACCGCCGTTTTTAACAACTTCATCGGAAATACCTTTTACAACATTACGCAGTATGTCCGTTCCTACATGCGGTTTGGCACTCGTTAAAACAGATTTCGGAGCACCGAAACGGACAAGCGTTTTCAAAACATACTCACACGCAGGATCATTTATCCGTGTATACAGCTTTCCATCGGAAAATGTGCCTGCACCGCCTGCACCGAACTGAACATTTGATTCTGTATCAAGTGATCCGCCCGACATGAATCTTTCAACGTCAAGCGTGCGTTTTTCGACATCTGCGCCCCTTTCATATACAACAGGCGCAAAGCCGTACTCGGACAAAAGCAAGGATGCAAACATTCCCGCAGGACCGAAACCGACAACGCATACACGCTTTTTATTCTTCGGTGACACATCAAACGACGATTCCTCATAAACATCAGCGCCGTTTATTTTCGGAAGTTTTCCGTTTTCAAATTCCGCAAGCACAGAATAAACGTACATGGGATTGTCACGTCTTCGCATATCAAGCGATTTTTTGTAAACCGACAGTTTATATCCGCCCGTTTTTCCTATACGTTTTCCGACACTTGCGAAAACATCGTCTTCCGATGACGTGATCGGAAGTTTTATATCTTTAATCAACAGTTTTTTCATTGAAACTCACAGGTAAATAATAATCTCCCAAAAGGTAAGCACCGCTTGAAGTAGGTATATTCAGTCTGACATTCGCCTCGACATTATATCTTCCGTCAAACTCGGTTATATCGGAAAGATCGAGCGAAACTGAAATATTATCAGCTGTTACGGTATTTATGTACGCACTGTCACTTTCCATTCTTATATAGACTTTAAGTGTTGCGGCAACTACATTACATTCGATATTATCGGGCAAATTTGCAAATATAACACTTTCCTTCGGTATTACAAAAGTTTTCACGGTGGAGCCTGTATGCTTTATCTGAACGTCAACAGCTTCAACTCCGCTTACATCTTCAACTCCCGTCGGCAATGTAACATTTGCTTTTATCACGGTATCATCGGAAATGGCTGTTTCGTCAACCGTAAGCACGGTGATCTTATCTATACTGTCGATAAGATCCGCTTCGCCTCTTATAACGATGCTTGACGGTGTAAGTGTTATCTTTGTATTTTTATCGTTGTAATATCCGTATTTTGTCGAAACTGTAAGGGGAATTTCCTTTTCTTTGAGCACTGTAACCTTTACGGTAACCTCGCTCACAGAAGATTTGACGTACGGGCTTGTATATTCCTGATCATCGGATGTGTAGAAATGCACGGGAGATACTATCGTCACTGAGCTTTGAATAACACCCGGCGACACTGTTGCCTGCGCATACGATATTTTTTCAAGAACATCAACAGGTCCTTCCACCGTTATATACCCCGATCCCGACACTTCCGAATGAAGCGTACATCCTGACGGTATCTGATAGTCCGTTGCCTTAACCTTCACAGGTATCTGCTTTTTCTGATTTACCGAAATGTATACCGTTATCTGTTCAGGATACACGTTCATAAGTGTAAGACCGTTGTCGATCTTTGCAACCACGGGAAGAGTATACATTCCAGCCTCGGTTATCCCGACAGCATCAACATACACATCTATATCGTCCGTATCGACATTTACGACGTCGGCATAACGTCCCTTGATGGTAACGTCTGCCGTTTCGCCGTTTCCGTAAATGACGGAAAAGCCGCTTGCAACGCCTACAACATCTATTACATTTCCCGTCACATTTTTTTCCTGGAGCGTACTGTCAGTGCCGACAGCATATATCCATATAAAAAATGCGACCACAACAGCCATTATCTTTGCGGCAAGGCTGAATATTTTATCTTTTTTAGAGGATCTCGGCTTCACAGCCTCTTCTTCTGTATATTCCTCTGTTATGTTTTCATTTTCTGTCATTTAAACCACCATATCAATCAGATTTCTTTTTCATTCCCATTATCGTTTTGGGACCCTGATAAGCTTTTTTCGGCGTTATAAGAAGCGATGTAAGCTGGTTGTAAAGTGAACGGTAATCAAAATTACGCATAAGTTTACCGTTAAGCGCTATAGATATCGTACCCGTTTCCTCGCTTACCGAAATTATAACAGCATCGCTGTTTTCGCTCATACCGATAGCCGCCCTGTGCCGTGTACCAAGCGAAGCATCCACCTCCGCACTTGTCGTAAGCGGCAAATAACAGCCCGCCGCATGGAGTCTTGTACCTGTAATTATAGCGGCACCGTCATGAAGCGGCGAGTTTTTAAAAAATATGTTTTTGATAAGCAATGAGCTTATGTTTGCATTTACCACGGTGCCTGTTTTTACAATATCACCGAGCTTTGTGGTTCTTTCAATTACGATAAGTGCGCCTGTCTTTGTTTTTGACATATCGCACACCGCATCACATATGCCCGTAATAGCGGCTGATATTTCGGCGTTACTTTTCTGTTCACCTATATTACGCAAGCTTTTCAGCGGTTCGCCGCCAACTTTTTCAAGGGCTGAGCGAAGCTCAGGCTGGAACAAAACAATTATCGAAACGATACCTACCTGAAAGATGTTCGACAAAAGGAAACGGAGCGCATGCATCTGTGCAAATTCACTTATGATAAAAACAAGGCCGAGCAATAAAACACCCGCCGCAAGCTTTCCTGCACGTCTGTCCCTGATAAATTTATAAAGCTGATAAAGCAGAAACGCCACAATGATAATGTCTATGTAATCAATTATCCCCATTGATTTTATCTGATGCCAAAGCCCTGACATCAGAGTTCCAATATATTTAAAAAATTCGGACATAATATCTCCCAATACTAATTAATATTATTATATTAACATAGCTGACCGATTAATTCAATTAACAAAAGATAAATAAATTAATAACTTCTATATATTCATATTTTCAATCTATGTCCACTTTATTTTTTACCGAGTCGGGATATACGGCATACAAGCAAACAAAGGCGCACAGTTTAATGGTACAATTCCCAAAAAAATACCGTCTCTGCGGTTAAATTTACAAAAAATTAAAAATGTACCATTTTAATTTGTTTTAAAAATAATGAGTATTGTGGTATAATGTGTACTAATTTGATGGATTTGCGGTGATTTTTATGGATTTTTCTTCAAAGCTTCTTATTGTGACGGGCCATTTTGGTTCTGGAAAAACTAATATTGCAGTTAATATCGCTTTGGATCTTGCGAAAAAAGGCGAAAAGGTGACTGTTGTTGACTTTGATACAGTCAATCCGTATTTCCGTTCAAAGGATTCGCAGGCACTTATGGAGAGCCACGGTGTGCAAGTTATCGCACCGGAATTTGCAAATTCAAATGTTGACATTCCCTCTATCCCTGCAGAAGCATACGCTGTTTTTGAAAAGGTAAAGCACGGAGAAACGTGTATTTTTGATGTCGGCGGAGATGCTTTGGGCGCTACCGCACTCGGCTTTTTCAACAAGGAAATAACCGACTTCGGATATGAGATGATATACGTGGTAAACATGTACCGTCCGATAACGGAAACACCTGAAGGCGCTTATACCATAATGCAGGAAACAGAACAAAAAAGCAGACTTAAATGCACCTGCTTTGTCAACAATTCAAATCTCGGAACATTCACTCGGAAAGAGGATATTGAGGATTCTTTCGCATATGCGGAAAAGTTTTCTTCCCTTTCCGGACTGAATATAAAATTCACCTCTTATATGGGCGACGTACCGCCTTCTTGCGGCGAGGTGTTTAAAATGAAAAACATAACTAAAAAGTTATTTTAGGAGGAATTATGAACAGAGTAACCTTCAACACCGAAAGGTGTAAGGGCTGCGGACTTTGCGTTGTTGCATGCCCTAAGAAAATCGTATCACTCGACACCTCCGTGCTCAATGCAAAGGGATACCATCCTGCGCAAGTTACGGATATGGCTTCCTGCATTGCATGTGCAATGTGTGCGACAATGTGTCCCGATGCGGTCATCACAGTTGAAAAAGATATAGAAAAGGAAGAGGAGGCTTAAGTATGGCAAAGGTACTTATGAAAGGTAATGAAGCAATAGCTGAAGCTGCTATCAAAGCCGGATGTCTTCATTATTTCGGTTATCCCATAACCCCCCAGACGGAAATTGCCGAATATATGGCAAAGAGAATGCCCAAGGTAGGCGGACTTTGTCTTCAGGCAGAATCCGAGGTTTCGGCAATTAACATGATCTATGGCGCAGCCGCTTCGGGCACACGCTGTATGACATCGTCATCCTCACCCGGTATCAGCCTTAAGAGTGAGGGTATAAGCTACATAGTAGGATGCGACCTTCCCTGTGTTATACTTAACGTACAGAGAGGCGGTCCCGGTCTTGGCGGTATTCAGCCCTCACAGGCAGACTATTATCAGGCAACAAAGGCACTCGGACACGGTGATATGCACCTTTTCGTGCTTGCTCCCGCTTCCGTTCAGGAAATGGCAGAGCTTACATGCGAAGCGTTTGATATTGCCGATATGTACCGTGTTCCCGTTCTCATTCTTGCAGACGGTGCTCTCGGTCAGATGATGGAGCCTGTTGATTTTGACAACATCAAGAAGAGAGATATTCCCGAAAAGGATTGGGCTGCTTGCGGTCACGGCGGCAAGCGTAAGAAGAACATTCTTACATCGCTCTTCCTCAATCCCGAAGAACTCGAAAACTCAGTTCTCGCAAGATATGAGAAATATAAGAAGATAGATGAAAACGAAGTCAGATGCGAGCAGTTCATGACAGAAGATGCAGATATCGTTGTTGTTGCATACGGTATCACATCACGTATCTGTAAGAGTGCTGTAACAGCGGCAAGAGCAAAGGGTATAAAGGTCGGTATGCTCCGTCCCATCACACTTTCTCCGTTCCCCGCAAAGGAACTCAAGGCACTTTCCGAAACAGCAAGCAAATTCCTCACAGTTGAGCTTAACATGGGTCAGATGATAACTGACGTTAAGCTTGCAACAGAATGCACACGTCCTGTTGAATTCCTTGGCAGAACAGGCGGTTCAATGATGACTGTTGAAGATGTACTTGCAAAGATCGAAGAAATGGGAGGTAACAAATAATGTCGGTTGTATTCAAGAAACCCAATGCACTTTCCGATGTTCCTATGCATTACTGTCCCGGTTGTACACACGGTGTTGTTCACAGACTCGTTGCGGAAGTTTTGGACGAGCTCGGAATTGAAGGACAAACTGTCGGCGTTGCACCCGTAGGATGTGCGGTATTTGCATATAATTACTTTGAATGTGATATGATAGAAGCGGCGCACGGCCGTGCTCCCGCAGTTGCAACAGGTGTTAAGCGCACACATCCCGACAATGTGGTATTCACATATCAGGGCGACGGTGACTTAGCTGCTATCGGTACTGCTGAAACAGTACACGTCGGTGCAAGAGGCGAAAACATCACGATCATCTTTATAAACAACGCAAACTACGGTATGACAGGCGGTCAGATGGCGCCTACAACAATGCTCGGTCAGGTAACCACAACATCTCCCTACGGACGTGACAAGAACATCCAGGGCCACCCCATTCACGTATGTGAGCTTATGGCAACTCTCGACGGTGTTGCTTATGCTGAACGTGTTGCGGTAAACGATGTCAAGGGTATCAGAGCAACAAAGAAAGCAATCAAAAAGGCTTTCCAGGCACAGATAGACAAGAAGGGACTTTCCATCGTTGAAATTCTCTCTACCTGCCCCACAAACTGGGGACTTTCACCCGTGGAAGCACTCAAGTTTGTTGAAGAAAAAATGAAACCCATATATCCGCTCGGTGTTTACAAAGACACCACAGGATATTGATAGGAGGATAATATGACAAGCAGAATTTTATTCGCAGGCTTCGGCGGACAGGGTATTCTCTTCTCCGGCAAGCAGTGTGCAAAAACAGGTATGCAGCTTGGAAAATGCGTAACATGGCTTCCCTCCTACGGTCCCGAACAGCGCGGCGGTACATGTAACTGCAGCGTTATAATCTCTGATGAGGATATCGGTTCTCCCCTTGTAAACACACCTGATATTCTTATTGCCTTCAACGCTCCTTCCTTCGATAAATTTGAGCCGAAGGTAGTAGCAGGCGGTGCTGTTTTCTCTGACAGCACGCTTATCTCCAAAAAGTCGGAAAGAAGCGATATTTCCGCATACACTATCCCCGCAACAGAGCTTGCAAATGAGATGAACGCACCCAAGCTTGCAAACGTAATAATGCTCGGATACGTTATAGCAAAGACAAATATCTTTGATTTTGATTACTTTGCGGAAAAGCTTACAGCTTCTGTTCCCGAATCGAAGGCAGAGCTCAGAGAGCTCAACAAGAAAGCGCTTCTTCTCGGATATAACTACGCAGAATGAGCAAAAAAGAAAAAAAGAAAGTAAGTTTATTAAAAAGGCTTTTCGGTATTGAGCGCGACAATTATTTCAACAGTGCAATAATTGTCGCCGCCGGAAGCGGTTCAAGAATGAACTCCGACAAAACAAAGCAGCTTATGGATGTATGCAGTATTCCTGTTCTGGCAAGAACCGTTATGCAGTTTGAAAACTGCAAGCACATAAGCGAAATAATACTTGTTTGCCGCAAGGAGGAGTTTGATGATATTGCCAATATAATAAAGCAATATAAGTTCCAAAAGATAACACACGTTGTTTCAGGCGGCTCAACACGGCAGCAGTCCGTTTTGAACGGACTTTCACGTGTGAACAAAAAAAGTGAATTTGTGTCAATTCACGACGGCGCACGCTGTCTTATAACGCCCGAAATGATAAGCGAGGTATGCAAATCCGCTTACCGCTTTGGTTCAGCAACAGCATCAGCGCAGGCGAAGGATACAATGAAAATTGCCGACAATGGCGGTTTTATAAAATCCGATGCTGACAGAAGCACTATGCGCCATGCACAGACACCGCAGATATTCAAAACGGATATCTACCGTGCGGCGGCATATTCGGCAAAAGAGGACGGATTTGAAGCAACAGACGATAATTCGCTCGTTACAAGACTCGGATTCAAGGTATTTCTTTGTGACACAGGTCATGAAAATATCAAGATCACAACTCCCGAGGATATAAAGATCGCCGAAGGAATATTAAAGTTCAGGCAGGAAAACAGCAAATGATAAGAATCGGTCACGGTTATGATGTACACGCAACTTCACCCGACAGAAAGCTCGTTTTGGGCGGTGTTTTTATTGACTGCGGATTCGGTCTTGTCGGTCATTCGGATGCAGACGTGCTTACACATGCAGTATGCGATGCACTGATAGGTGCTATCGGTCAAGGTGACATAGGCAAGCATTTTCCCGACACAGACGAAAAATACAAAGGTATATACAGTATGCTGTTATTGGAAGAGGTAAAGGAGCTTTTGAAGAAGCACTCTTATTCGGTTTCCAATATCGATGCAACTGTTATTGCACAAGCGCCGAAGCTTGCACCTCATATTCCCATGATGAAGAAAAATATCGCCTCTGTTCTCGGCATTTCTCCATCTCAGGTAAACGTCAAAGCGACCACAGAGGAGCATTTGGGATTCACGGGAAGCGGTGAAGGAATTGCGGCGCACGCTGTATGTCTTGTCACAAAAACAAATCAATAAAATGCATAATGTGCATCTCGGATGTTAATTCCCGAGGATGCACATTTGTTTTTTTATTTTTATCACTTACTTGTGCATTTCTTTACAAAATTCACATAATAATTGATCTTTTTTCTATTGAAATCGAGTTTCCGATATGATATAATTATTTTGATATACTATCGCCATATATATGTATTTTACAAATAACACCGGAGGTTATATGAATTCTACGATAAGCAGGCAGGAAATTTCTGCTTTGAAACAGAAGGCTTTTGCGAAGCTCTATTCTTCGCTCAACGATATGCAAAGAAAGGCTGTTTGTCTGACATCAGGCCCTTTGTTGGTGCTTGCGGGTGCAGGCACGGGAAAAACGACGGTTCTTGTAAACAGGATCGCCCATATTATGTCTTTCGGCTGTGCATGCGAAGTTGACGATGTTCCGAAAAGCGTTACCTCTGAGGACATAGAACAACTGAAAAACCATGCACTTTTAGAAAAGGAAGAGTTAAGACAGCTGCTTAAAAAATTTGCAGTTGCTCCCTGCCCATCCCATAATATTCTCGCCATAACATTTACAAACAAGGCGGCAAACGAAATGAAGGTGCGACTTGCAAATATTCTCGGTGAAGATGCAGGCGACCTTTGGGTAGGTACATTCCATTCGGTTTGTGTGCGAATTTTACGTGCTCACGCAGATAAGCTTGGTTATACACGTTCATTTACCATATACGATGCTGACGACAGCAAGCGTCTTGTTTCGCAGTGCATGAAGCAGTTGAACATAGACGAAAAATTAATTGCACCCAAGTATGCACAAAACTGCATCAGCCGTGCAAAGGATGAGCTTATAACACCCGAAACATTCACGGACAATGCACCGAAATCACGTGATCCCCGCACTTCAAGCATTGCAACTGTTTATGAGCTTTATCAGCATACGCTCCGCGAAAACAATGCAATGGACTTTGACGATCTTATCTTCAATACGGTAACACTTCTGAAAACATTCCCTGATATCAGAAGTTACTATACAAACAGGTTCAAATATATATCCGTTGACGAATATCAGGATACAAATATTGCGCAGTTCACACTCACATACATACTTTCAACAGGACACCACAATATCATGGCTGTCGGTGATGACGACCAGAGTATATACAAATTCCGCGGTGCAACCGTAAAAAATATTCTCGGATTTGACAAATATTTTGATTCCGCACAAGTAATCAAGCTTGAACAGAATTACAGATCTACCGCAAACATTCTTGCGGCGGCAAACTCGGTTATCCGCAACAACGTGGCAAGACGGGGTAAGGAGCTCTGGACACAGGCACCCGACGGCACAAAGGTACGTGTGAAGCGTGTACCAACACAGAATGATGAAGCAAAATTCATCATCAGCACAATACGTGATCTGGTGAACACCCAAGGATTGAAATTCTCCGATTGCGCTGTGCTTTACAGAATAAATGCACAGTCAAACTCGCTTGAAAATATGTTTGCGAAAAGCGGTATTCCGTACAGAATACTCGGCGGTCTTCGTTTCTATGAAAGAAAAGAGATCAAAGATATGCTTGCATATCTCACGGTCATAAACAATCCCCGTGACGATCTGCGCCTGAAGCGTATAATAAATGAACCCAAGCGTAAAATAGGTGACTCCACAATTGCAGTCCTTGAAGGAATTGCTACCGATTACGGAATTTCTCTGTTTGACGTTATGACACGTTGTGATGAATTCCCTACACTTATGAAGGTTTCGGCAAAGCTTTCAAAATTCACTTCTATCATCTCACAGCTTGTGGAAATTGCTCAGACACGTCCGCTTGAGGAGCTGTTTGAACCGCTTTTAGAGCTTACGGGCTACCGTGAAATGCTTATCAATTCAGGACTTGACGAGGACCGTGACAGACTCCGCAACATTGAAGAGCTTTTCTCCAACATCCGTTCATACTGCGAAGAAGCCGAAAACGCAACTCTTGAAGGATTTTTGCAGGATATTGCGCTTATAACAGACGTTGATGCTTATGACAAGGATGCAGATGCCGTTGTTATGATGACGATACACAGTGCAAAGGGACTTGAATTCCCTGCAGTATTTTTGCCCGGTCTTGAAGACGGAATATTCCCCGGAATGTCATCACTCACCGATGCGGCAGAGCTTGAGGAGGAACGCCGTCTTGCATATGTCGCAATGACACGTGCTGAAAAGTATCTTTACATGATACACACAGATGAGCGTATGCTTTTCGGAAAAACGCAAAGAAATCCCAAAAGTACATTTTTGGGAGAAATTCCCGATACATATATCGAAACAGATGCTGTAAAGCGTTCATTCGTACAGACTGCCAATGAAACTGCGGTCCCTGCAAGAAAGCGTCACATAATATCCACTGAGCTTACAAAGGATGCAGGAAAGATAACCTCACTCGGCAAGTCAACGGGATATGACAGATTTTCTGCAGGCGACCGTGTTCGCCATATGACATTCGGCGAAGGCGTTATACAGTCCGTAACCGAAATGGGTGCTGATATACTTTACGAGGTAGTATTCGATAATTTCGGAACAAAGAAGCTTATGGCAACATATGCGAAGCTTACAAAGATAAATTGATACATAAACCGACTCAACTTTGTTTGAGTCGGTTTTGTGTTTTTTCTCAAAGTCAAAGTAAAATTAATTCCGACTCCTCATCCGTCAGACCTACGGTCTGCCACCTTCTCCCACAGGAGAAGGCCATTCTTAATCATATCCCTCACCATCATTTGATCGGTATAAAATAAGGTAAAATATCGAATATTAAAAATAAATATTTCATTTTTGACAAATATTCACATTTTATTATTGAAAGGTGATGTGTTTTGTGGTATAATCCAAGCGTTATATTAAAATATTTTTTTGAGGTGTATTATGTACAACAAGAAAACAGTTGAAGATATCGAAGTCAAGGGCAAAAAAGTTCTTGCAAGATGCGATTTTAACGTTCCGCTTGACGGAAAAACAATCACTGATGCAAAGCGTATCAGAGAAGCACTTCCCACTATCAAATATCTTTCCGACAACGGCGCAAAGGTTATCCTCTGCTCCCACCTCGGACGTCCGAAGGGTGAATTCAACCCTAAATATTCACTTGCTCCCGTTGCTGAAAAGCTTGCTGAGCTTCTCGGTAAGCCCGTTGTTTTCGCAAACGATGTTATAGGCGAAGATGCAAAGGCAAAGGCAGCAGCTCTTAAAGACGGTGACGTTATGCTTATCGAAAACGTACGTTACCACAAGGAAGAAGAAAAGAACGATCCCGAATTTGCAAAGGAACTCGCTTCCTTGGCTGAGATCTATGTAAACGATGCTTTCGGTACAGCACACAGAGCGCACGCTTCAACAGAAGGTGTAAGCCACTACCTGCCCTCCGTTTGCGGTTACCTCATTCAGAAAGAGATCTCCATCATGGGCGGCGCACTTACACAGCCCAAGCATCCTTTCGTTGCTATCCTCGGCGGTGCAAAGGTTTCCGACAAGATCGGTGTTATCAACAACCTCATCGAAAAGGTTGACACACTTATCATCGGCGGTGCTATGGCATACACATTCCACAAGGCAAACAACTATTCTATAGGTGATTCACTTTGCGAAGAAGACAAGGTTGAGCTTGCTAAGGAGCTTATGGCTAAAGCAAAGGAAAAGGGCGTAAACCTCCTTCTCCCCGTTGACAACCGTGCAGGCGACAAGTACGATCCCGACTGCAACTTCTTGCTCGTAAACTCCGACAACATTCCCGAAGGCTACATGGGCCTTGACATTGGTCCTGCAACAGAAAAGATATTCGCTGACGCTATCAAGGGTGCTGCAACAGTTATCTGGAACGGTCCTATGGGCGTTTCCGAATGGGAAAAGTTTGCATCCGGTACACGCAGTGTTGCTCAGGCAGTTGCTGACAGCGGTGCTATCTCCATCATCGGCGGCGGCGACTCTGCGGCAGCTATTGAAAAGCTCGGCTTTGCTGACAAGGTAACACACATTTCCACAGGCGGCGGCGCATCCCTTGAATTCCTTGAAGGACTTGTTCTTCCCGGTATTGCCTGCCTGCAGGACAAATAATAAGAAAGTGTTGGTGTAGATATGAGAAAAACAGTTATCGCAGGAAACTGGAAGATGAATATGACACCTTCCAAAACAACTGAATTTATAAAGGCTCTCGCACCCGAAGTTGCCGCTTATAATAAGGCTGACATCGTTCTTTGCGTACCTTTTGTTAACATTCCCGCGGCAGTTGAAGCCGCAAAGGGTACAAACATCGCTATAGGCGCTGAGAACGTACACTTTGAACCCAAGGGCGCTTACACAGGCGAAATAAGCGCAGAAATGCTTGTTGAATGCGGTGTTAAATACGCAATCGTAGGACACAGCGAACGCCGTCAGTATTTCGGTGAAACAGACGAAACTGTAAATCTCCGTGCAAAGGCTGCTATCGCATCAGGTCTTACAGCTATCATCTGTGTTGGTGAAACACTTGAAATGCGTGAAAGCGGTATCACAGCTGAGATCGTTTCCATTCAGACAAAGAAGGCACTTGCAGGTATTCAGAAGGAAGACCTTTCAAAGGTTATAATCGCATATGAACCCGTATGGGCTATCGGTACAGGCAAGGTTGCAACAACTGAACAGGCAAATGAAGTTTGTGCTATCATCCGTGACGTTGTGGCAGTTCTTTACGACAAGGCTGCAGCTGATGAGCTTACAATTCAGTACGGCGGTTCTATGAATGCCGCAAACGCTGCTGATCTTCTTGCAATGTCAGACGTTGACGGCGGTCTTATCGGCGGTGCTTCCCTTAAGGTTCCTGATTTCACAACTATTGTAAAAGCTGCACAGTAAAATGAAATTCATCGACAGGTTGAAATTCATCCCGTCTTTGATACTTTTATTAACCGTTATTCTTCCCTCTTCCGTAATTGCCTTTGCAGATACTGCAAGGGCAGAGGGCGGAATAACGGTTCTTTTATCAGAGAACGGAAAAGAAATAAATATCTCCTGCACCGCACCAAATGATGACTGTTATCTTGTTCTCACATCACCGGACGGAGCTTCAAAACCGCTTGAAAAATTAAATCATGGGACAAATGAGATAACTGTCAAATCCGAAAACAACAAATATCTTTATTCACAGTACTCCGTTTGCTCATTCAGTGACGGTATTTATACCCCTGTAGACGAAGCAGGCTACGTCACAAACTGCGAAGTAATAGCCCAAAACACACAGCCGTTACCGACACAGTTTTCCAAAAAGGGACTGCAAATAAGACTTATAAGTGATGCACAACGTCTCGGCGTTGCACATACTGTAATTGATATTGCCTTAAACGAAATGATTTCCGATGATCCCAATTCTTCACACATGATGAATATCGACGGAAAATCTTATTTTTTCAACAACGCTTATATCAATACGCTCGATCACAAAATAAAAGTCCTGACCGACAGTGACATAAATGTATATGCACAGATAGTATTGACACCGCCTGCGGGTACAACTTCGGAAAGCGCCAAAAAGCTTTATTACACAACGGAAATGACAGATGCAAAATATTATGCTGTAAACCCGAATGTTGAAAAAGCAACGGAATATTATTATGCCGCACTTAAATTTATCGCTTCCCGTTACACGGTAAAAGACGGGAAATACGGTTTTGTCGGAAATTATATAATTGGAAACACCGTTAATTCAAACAGACGCGGTAACTTTGCAGGACAAATGTCACTTACCGATTACACGGATGATTACTGCAAGGTATTCAGAACCGCTTACGCCGCTATAAGTTCAACATATTCAAATGCTGTCTTGTATACATCGGTTGACGGTTGCTTCAATTCCCCTTCACGTGATACTTCACCCGACTTTTCACTTGATTATACAGCGCATGATTTTCTTTCACTGTTCAATTCACGTATAAAAGCTGAAGGAAAAATACCGTGGTCACTGTGTGCGGAGCTTGACAGCATTGACAGATCAAGCAGTGAATTCTGGAAAGAAAATGTTACACAATCCTTTGACACACAGTATGTAACAATGAAAAATGTAAGTGTCCTTACAGATTTTATAAACAGCGGTGAATTTTCACAAGACGAAACATCACGCCGTCTTACCGTATCGGGCTGTGCGATAACAGGCGGTGATAACGGCACAGAAGCACAAAAAAAGCAGGCAGCCGCTTATGCGCTTGCCTATTACAAGGCAGAAGCAGATCCGCTTATAAACGCATTCATATATTCTTCGCACATCGATTTAAAAACAGATGAATGTACAAATTCCGGTCTTTACACAAGGCGAGAAGATACATTCCAATTCGCTGATAAGCAAAAGGAAATTTATGAGATCTTCAAGTATATAGATACGTCATCATCTTCGATATACACATCTGAATATACCGACATTATAGGTGGATTTTATTCGGATATTATCGATAATCACAACTCAAATCAGGAAAAGCGTATAATCATGTCGGGAATTTCCGAAAAAGTTTCAGGCAGAAAAACACTTCATGTTTTTGATTTCGGCGAAGGTGTCTGCGGTTTTTATCCTTCAGACAATGCGTATTCGGTTTCGGTAAAAGATGAAGAAGACGGAAAACACCTGTACTGCGTAACATATAATTCTGATCTTTGCGAATACAGAGGAATATGCCGTACACTTTCAGATATACCGCTTGACGGTGTAGGATATATCAGCTTTGATATAACCCCTGAATGTCCTAAAGGTGTTGAATTTGTAGATGTTATGTGCAGACTTTGGGGCAGAGATGAAAACGGAAAAAGCATCGTGTATGAGGGAATATCGCAAATTCCGTCAGCAGGACGCACCAATCTTTCATATAATATCAAGGATTTCATAGCTAACTCAAACGAAGATATAAAAGGTGTGAAGATCTGGATACGTCCGCATTCGGATGCTGACGGCGGTGAATACAGCATGTGCATGTCAAAGGTCACATTTTTAAGTTCTTCCCCGTCATTTAAAATATTGTTTATAATAATAGGTATCGTCCTTTTAATAGGAGCTGTCGGTGCGTTGGGTTACTTCTTCATTTTTAAACGCACAAAAAAAGAGCCTGTTGTTTATCGAGGCTTTGACAGACGCAAATCAATGAAATAAAGAGGTATTTGTTTAAAATGGCACTTGAACATATAGAAAAAATCAAATGCAAAGACTGTTCTTGCGAATTTGACATAACCGTTTATGAGTCTGTAAACGGTGCATTCGACGACGAGGCGCAGAAAAAGCTTTTATCAGGTGAGCTTTTCACGCACACCTGCCCTGAATGCGGTAATGTTGTATCACTTTCATATCCGATGCTGTATCACGACATGGACAAGAAGTTCATGATACACCTTTGTCCCGATGGGGAAAGCGTTGATGAATGTATCAAAAACATAAAGGATGCACAGAAAAAGATCGACAAGCAGTTTCCCGAAAAGCGCATGGAAAAACCTTATAAAATGCGAATAGTATCAAATGAAAATTCTATGCGTGAAAAAATAACAATATTCGAAAACGGTCTTGATGACAGAATAATTGAGCTTTTGAAGCTGTTCTTTGCTTCAAGACTGCAGGCAACAAACAAAGATGCCGCAATATCCGACATTTTGTTTTTTGTCGGACATCGCGGCGAATATGCATTTCAAATAATGCTTGCAAACGGTGAAAACCTCGTTTCGGAAGTCCCGAAGCATTTTTACACCCTGTTTTGCGAACAGTACGCAAAGAAGTGTGAGCTTGCATCGGCTGACAATTTCATAATTGATGCAGACTTTGCAATACTTGTTTTAAACGGAAAATAAATTATTTAACGCAGTCTTTGAACTTTCGGTATGCATCTTCAAGTGTCATTTGCTTTGTAAATACACTTGATGAGCCTGCGACGAACATATCAGCGCCTGACGATTTCATAAGCACACCGTTTTCAAAGCTGACGTTACCGTCAACTTCAATAAAAATATTTTCATACCCTGCGCCGTCTAACAGATGGCGCATTTCTTTTATTTTTTCAAGCGAGCCTTCCACGAGCTTCTGTCCTGCATAACCTGGGTTCACCGTCATAACAAGGACGCCTTTAATTTTATCGAGATACGGAATTACAACATCAGACGGAGTTTTCGGGTTTATCGCAAGTATAGCCTGTGCCCCCTTTGAATTAATATAGTCAAGACATTTGGCAACATCGTTCGTTGCTTCAAAGTGAACGCTTACAAGGTCATTTTCTTTTATGTCAAATCTTTCAAGCTTATCCTCCGGAGATATTATCATCAGATGGATATCAAGCGGAATATCTGTATATGAATGAAGATTTTTTATATAGTCCGTACCAAGTGTGTAATTTGGCACAAATACACCGTCCATCACGTCTATATGAAGATAATCCGTGCCGCAATTTTCAAGCTTTCTCACAGCTTCGCCAAGACAAAACATGTCGGCGCACATCATTGAAGGGCAAATATACGACTTTTTCATTTGGCAAATATCGCAATCACAGTATTTTCACGCATCATTTCAAGCGCCTTTATCATATATTCTTCGGGTATGACAACGCATCCCGCAGAAGAGGTAGAGCCGGGTGAAGGTATATGCAAAAATATTGCAGAGCCCTTTCCCGGTATCGCAGGATCCACATTATAATTGATCATGGCTGCGTATTTATAAGAATTTGTGTATCTTATAAGATGCTCATATTCTCCCTTTTCAAGCCACTCTTTTTCCATGTCGCTTCCCTTTACGTGGGTGTTATATGTGGGCGATGTGCTGTCACCGTCCCAATAATCATCCTCATCTATAAGTGTATACGGTACTTTCATTTCACACGGAGGCAAAGTATTTCCGAAGCATTCCCCTATCGAATATACACCCTCAGGTGTTTTTCCGTCGCCTTCAAATTTTTCACTTGCAGGATGTATTCCGCTTCTGCCTATATAACCGTCAGTTTCAAAGGCGAGCGTATATTTTTCATCTTCTTTCTTATACGCATAAAAGCGGCAGGCAGTTCCCTGTGTGCCCACACATACGAATGCTGTTTCAGCATTTTTAAAATCTATTTTCGTTATATCCATAATTAAAGCAACCTTTCATTAACTTTATTTTTAATTATATACGCCTTGTTTATATCTGGATTTATCCCTATGTAAAATTATCGTTAATTTACGAAGCAGTATTTCACAAAAATTTGCAATTTTTGAACAACATTTCGTACACCTTTATTAAAAATTAAAAAATATGTAAAGAAGTTTCCCATAAATAGTGGTATCATAATATATTGGGTTGATGTGCTATATATTGCACAAACTTTAAATTTCCGAAAGGGATCAATAATTTATGAAAAAATGTAAAAGGACCGCTGTATTACTGTTAGCTTTGGCTTTACTTCTTCCGTCTTGCACAGACAAGACTCCGAATGACACTTCTCTAACCACCGACAGCAGTGCTGAAACATCAACTCTGACAACGTCCGAAAATACCGCAGATCCCAATGAATCAAAATATGTAAGTGCTGACTTTTCCATTCCGGGAGGATTTTATTCGGACAAACAATCACTTGCACTTTCACTTCCCGAAAATGCCCCCGACGGTGCTTATATAACCTATACGACCAATGGGGACGAACCCGATAAAAATTCCGAAAAATATACGGAAGAAATCACCGTTGCTGACGGAAAAACATCCGTTGTACGTGCCGCTTGCTTCGATAAAGACGGCAATAACATCGGCAGAATAAAAACGAACACATATATAAAATCAGCTTCTGGAATAACGTCAGCACCCTATACTGTATCCCTTGTCACGGACAATGAAAATCTCTACGGAGATACGGGAATTATTACAAACTACAAAGGCTCCGGAAAAGCTTGGGAGCGTGTTTGCCACGTTGAAATATTCTCCCCTGACGGTACAGAGGTAATATCCCAGGATGCGGGACTTCGAATTTTCGGAGGTTCATCACGTTCCGTTTCGCAAAAGTCTTTCAGACTTGTAGCAAGAAAAACAGGTTATTATGACGAAATGCTTTACAACGGAAGCGGTTCGTTTGATTACGCTTTGTTTGCTGACAGAAAGCTTGAAAACGGCGATACACTTGCAAGATTTGACAGGCTTGTACTCCGTAACGGCGGAAATGATTCAATCTTGAACCGTGCGCAGGACGGCGACAATGCATCTATGATACGTGATGCGGCAGTCAATAATTTTGCGGTCAAATACGCCGATGCGGTAGCATCGCAGGCATCGACTTTTGCCGCTGTTTATTTAAACGGTGAATATTACGGCATCCTTGATATGAAAGAAGATATCGACGAAGATTACATTTCAAATCTCTACGGCATTGAGGATAAGGAAAATATAACCGTTGTAAAATCTGAACTTGATATAGAACGTCTGTGTGACGGAGATCATGACGAAAATATTCCCTGCGGAAGATTTTGCGGTGCTTGGTTTTACTATGAAGTAGATTCAGGCTTACAAAGTGTACTTGATGACTTCACGGCATTTTGCAAAAAGGTCGTAAATGCGGAAGCTTCACAGTATGATGCTCTTTATGAAGAAGTAAAAGCAAAAATAGATATTGAAAACTTCATTCAGTACACAGCTTTGAATCTTTACTTCTGCAACACAGACTGGGCGCACAACAACCTCAAGCTGTGGTGTTACACGGGCACCCCCGAGGCAGGTACTTACAAAGACGGTAGGTGGCGCTTTGCAATGCGTGACTGTGACTTCACAATGGGAAGATATGAATCCCTCGCTTTGCCTGAGCTTTACACCCTCGCCGACATGAACACGTTTGACTTTGTGCTTGGAAACTATTACAGCGGTAAGTTTGAATACGTCGGAAATTATGCCGATCCGCTTTATTTGAAAGGACTCCTGGCTTTCTGTTTAAGAAACGATGAATTCAGGGAAGAATTTAAAAATTACTGTGGTACAATAACATCAAATGAAGCAAAATCATTTTTACAAGACACTGTGACATCGCTTTCAGACACGTTAAGTCCTCTCATGAAGGCGCATATAGCAGTCTGGAAGGACGAGCTTCCGGAAAAATACAGCATACGCACATGGACACGTGAAATAAACGATATTAATAACTGGATATCAAAGAGGAATTCCTATTTTAACGATTACATGGAAGCTTCTCTTGCTAATTTTGAATAAATTTAATTTAAAGAGGTATAAAAATGGAAAGACTTACGGGAACAATTTCAAGAGGTGTCAGAGCACCCATTATCCGTCAGGGTGATGATATTGCACACATAGTTGCAAAAAGCGTGCTTGATGCAGCAAAGGCAGACGGTTTTGAGATAAGAAACAAGGACGTCATCGCAGTTACAGAGGCAGTTGTGGCAAGAGCGCAGGGCAATTACGCAACAGTTGAACAGATTGCCGCTGACGTTAAAGCAAAATTCCCCGAAGGACACATCGGTCTTATTTTCCCCATACTTTCAAGAAACCGTTTTGCAATATGCCTTAAGGGTATTGCAATGGGTGTAAAGAAAATAACACTTATGCTCAGTTATCCTGCAGATGAAGTCGGTAATCACTTGTTTGATGACGATATGCTTGACGAAAAGGATGTTGATCCTTGGCGTGATGTACTCGACGAAAAGAAATACCGTGAACTGTTCGGATATGTAAAGCACACATTCACAGGTGTTGACTACGTTGAATACTATAAAAATCTTATTGAAGAATGCGGCTGTGAAGCTGAAATAATCCTTGCAAACGATTGCCGTGCTATTCTTCCCTACGCTAAGAATGTTCTCAACTGCGACATTCATACAAGAGCAAGAACAAAGCGCCGTTTGCTCAAGGCAGGTGCTGAAAAGGTTTGCTCACTTGATGAAATACTGACAGAGAGCGTTAACGGAAGCGGTTACAACGAAAACTACGGTCTTCTCGGCTCAAACAAAGCAACCGAAACAACTATCAAGCTGTTCCCCAGAGATTGCCAGCCCGTTGTTGACAAGATAAAGGCTGAAATTGATGAGGCAACAGGCAAGAACGTTGAGGTTATGATCTACGGTGACGGTGCATTCAAGGATCCCGTAGGTAAGATCTGGGAGCTTGCAGACCCGGTTGTTTCCCCTGCACACACAGACGGTCTTATCGGTCAGCCCAACGAAGTAAAGCTGAAATATCTTGCAGACAACGACTTTGCGGATCTTTCGGGTGATGCGCTTAAAGAAGCAATTTCCGAATACATTAAGAAGAAGGATTCAAACCTCGTAGGTCAGATGGTATCACAGGGCACAACACCCAGACGTCTTACAGACCTTATCGGTTCACTTTGCGACCTTACATCGGGAAGCGGTGACAAGGGTACACCTATCGTTCTCGTTCAGGGTTATTTCGATAACTATACAAACTAATCAATGTTGATTTTAAAATACCGACTCGACAGAGTCGGTATTTTTTATGCTTTGAATGTAAATTAAATACCGTAATGTACGGCGGGGTTCATCTCCCGCTGTGCCGCCACACTTTCTTCGGGACGTCGAGGACGTTGTCCCCTACTGCATTGTTACATCTAAAGCTTTACAAGCATAGACGCCATGCCTGCGCCCCCCACAGTCCACAGGACTGCCCGCAGGCAAATGGCGCAGATTTCCTGCGAATTCTATTTGCAAAATATAAAGCGAAACAAATTATGAAATAATTTTCCCAAAAGGTATTGACAAACAACTGTACTATGTGTATAATACAGTTAAACCGTGTTACTCGACTAATACAGTTTGGAGGTGCTTATTTGATTTCCTTTGAAGATTTTATACAAGAAAACGGTATACCGATATATTTACAAATACTGCGCCATATAAAAAGAGGCGTTGTTGCAGGTGCCATACAAAACGGAGATGAGCTTCCGTCAAGGCGTGTTTTGTCAGCCTTGCTCGGCATAAATCCGAATACGATACAAAAGGCATACAAAATGCTTGAAGATGAGGGCCTTATCGAATCACATGCAGGGGCAAAAAGTTATATGTCGCTTGACAGTGAAAAAGCAGAGCGTATACGTATACAGCTTTTAGAAAACGATGTCGGCGGTATCGTATCGTCACTTAAACAAATGGGACTTTCAAAAGAAGATGCCATATCACTTATTGAAAAACATTGGGAGAATTGATGATGAAAAAATATATTTCTGTTTTCGGATTTTTAGGGAGAATTTCATTTTACAAGATTCTTGCATGCTTCGTGCTTTTGTCCGTTTCACAGCTTTCGTATTATTACATAAGCCTTAAAAACAATTTACAGCTTTATTCCCAGAACGGCAAGCTGCCCATACTTGAAGAAACATTCACAGCCTTCTATGCTATAACATTTTTCATATGTCTTTTTCTTGTATGCCGTTTTATTATATCCCCTCAAAACCATTCTGAAAAAACTGCGTATACGGTTAAACGGCTCCGGATAACCGAAAAGAAATTTTTTTACATACAGACTGTTTACAACGCACTTATAATTTTCATACTGTTTGCACTTCAAGCGGTGCTTTTATTCGTAATGTGCAAGTACTACATAAGCACAGTACCCGATAGATTCATCAGTGAACAGTCACTGTTTTTAGCATTTTACAGAGTGGACTTTTTACACAGCATTTTACCGCTTGAGGATACATTTTTATCCGTCCGAAATGCTTTCATAATCGTCGGCCTTGCTTTTGCATCAGCATCCTTTTCATTCAAAGGCAGACACGGAAAATTCGGCTATTCGATAATCGTGTTTTTCATAATTCTGTGTATGATGTTCATCTGCAGTATCGGTGATATATCAAACAATATAACCCTGCACCTTGCTGCATTTATTGTAACAGTAAGAGCACTTATGACAGTACACGGAGATAAGGAGGAAGAAGATGAAGAAATTAATTAAAAAATATTCCCCTCCGGGGCTTGATATCTACCCTGAAATATGCACTTTGATCATAGGCGGTACTCTTGCAGTTTTAATGCTTATAGCACCGTTTGCATCAACATTCAATCATGAACTTAACTGGGCAAAGGAATCCCCCGGCGGCAGGACGATACCTTACTTCAGTGATATAATTGACAAAGGACCGATTGGCTTCTCTGTGCTATCTGGAATTATGATATGCTTTATGATCTACAGATATATGTATCTCATAAAAAGCAAAAGTATATATCTTACACGCCGTTTACCCATATGGCGCGCAACAGAAAAGCTTTGCCTTATAGTCCCCTCTTGCTATGTAGTTTTCTGCATACTTATAGAAAAGCTGACGCTTATAATTTTGTTTATACTCTACTATATCCTTACACCGGATATATACTTAAAGCACAACATACTTTTTGATTTTATTATGGAGAGTTTATTATGATAGAAATAAAGAATTTAACAAAAAAATACGGTGCAAAAACAGCACTTGAAGATGTTAACCTTACAATACCGCAGGGGCAGATAATCGGTCTTTTCGGTGAAAACGGCGCAGGAAAGACCTCACTTATGAAGTGTATTTTAGGCTATATCCGCCACAAGGGTGAAATAACGCTTGACGGTGAAAAAATAACGCACAAAAACATTGCAAGAATATCGTTTGCGACGGCTGAAAATTCTTTGTTTCCCACTCTTTCTCCCGATGCACACCGTGATTTTTACAAGGAACATTTTGACAAATTCTCCGACAAGCGTTACGACGGGCTTATGAATTTCTTTAAGCTTCCGAGAAATAAGGCTGTAAAGCATTTTTCAAAAGGGCAAAAAGACCAGTTTGAAGTTATTTTATCTCTCTGTCAGGGAGCTGACTATATCTTTATGGATGAACCGTTTACGGGTAACGACATATTCAACCGTGAGGATTTTTACAAGGTTCTGCTTGGAATTTTGGAGCCGCACGAAACAGTCATGCTCTCCACGCATCTTATCGATGAGGTTTCGGGCTTTATCAGCCGTGCCGTGCTTATAAAAGGCGGTAAGATAGTTGCTGATTTTGAAGTTGACACACTTGAAGATGAGGGGAAAACACTCGTTGAGTTTATAAAGGAATCATACAGCTACCAAAGCGACAGAGTAAGTCTTGCCCTTGACAGCATGACGGAGGACGAAGAATGAAAAAACTGACCGTTATAATTTTGATTTTTGCCGTTTTGCTTGGTGCAGGTACGGTATATATGACCGCCGAAGTAAACGCAGGTAAGGATAAAATATCGTTTGAGGAAGAAGTCATCTACGGCGACAAAATCCATGCAAACGGTGTTAAATTCACAATGGAACCAAACTATGAGCACAAGCTTAACTGGAAGACCGATTACACCATAGGGGTTAAACCCGAATGTAAAACAGATTTCAGATTCAACGCAGAGGGAATCCCCTTCGGATATGAACGTGACAAAAGCGGTATTTATATATCTACAGAGTTCGGACATATAGAATCTCTTTCCGAGAAATATGCAGAAATTGTAAAGACCGCAAAGAAAGAAAAAAAATTTGTCAGCGAGAGCTTCAAGCTTCGTGATTTCTGTGAATATCTGCCTTTGTTTGTTGATGTCGATTTACCCGATGTTCTTTTAAACGAAGAAAAACATCAGCGTTTAAGCGACAAAATAAACGAATTTTTCAAAACTCCTGTTCCCGAAGAATGCAAGATCACATTTTACGCAGAATCTGACGGCTCAAGCGGTATAGGATGTGATATTTATATCTCTGCATATACAGCGTGTTACACATCGGATACAGTATTTTTCCTCCATTCAAAAGATATTCCATCACCTTATACGAAAGATGAAAATTGCATCTACACAATAAATTACGGTAAAAATGAGGTTTATGAAGATACGCTTAAGCTTGCATATGATCCGGGTGATGATTTCATAATAAACGAAGTACATTCTACAGACAAAACACTCGTTATTCTGGGGACTGATAAGGAGCACAATAAAATACTTCTCCGTGTGATTGATTTAGAAACAATGGAATGTATACAAAACATACAGGTATCGGATGAAAGCTCCGACTCTGCAGACGGAACTGCATTTCTTAAAGACGATTTTCTTAAAATCAAAATATATGATTATAACAGCAAGGCAAATGAAAATGATGACGAAACGGAAATACATTTTTATACCGTTTTACCCGACGGAACGTACAAGTATAATATGACTATATACGACAAAGAAAAAAATTTTTCGAAATACGATTATTTAACAGCGGTAGACTTTGACGGTGAACGTGCAGTATTTCTGCAGGCTATCAGACCTTATCCAACAGGAAACAATGAATATTACCACTTTTTTGTAAGCGTCTATGACAAAAGCGGACTTCTTTATGTCGGAAAATACAAATGCAATCTTGCCAAGCATACGAAAAAAGATTATTGGCTTTCAGAGTACAATTATTATTCCCTTGATATAAATATATAATTTAAAGGGCAGCTCATTTTTGGAAATTGTTTTCAAAATGAGCCGCCCTGTATTTTTTTGATATTTTTTCTGTAGGTTTATCCATTTATATGCAGACGACCAATAGTCGTTACTACAAAATTTACCATATATTTTCTTAAATGGTCCGGCTCCTTTACTGCCCTTCTGACTTGAAAAATTCACATAATTATGATATAACGAAGGTGTTTAAAATAGAAATCTTTATAAACCACCGTAAGGAAAAAATATGAAAAGACCGCTTACTTTTATTGATGATATTTTCCCGATAATGGTGAGGATATGGAATTTTATAAGGTATTCAACAATTCCTGTTTTGTTTATTATTATCGGTTTGATATTCTCGCTTCCGTGGCAGTATTATGCTATTACCGTCGGGGGATATTTCATTATTTTTGTTACTGTCAGAACCGTAAGGTATCTGATAATCAAGATAATGTGCAAAGCCTCCGAAGCAAGCGAAAAAAGAAAACATTAACATAAAGGATATATGACTTATGAAAATTAAATTTATAGCTATAATCTCTTTTGTTTTAGCGCTTACTTTTTTATCCTCATCATGCGGAACTGATGAAAGTTTGTCAAGTACAAACGTTGACAGCACAGAGGTTACCGAAAACAAAGAAAACGAAGTAATAAACTCTGCATTGAGTCTGATGAAAAAGGCAAACGAATATGAAGCCCCCGAATCTCTTTTTGAGCATTTTACGGGTGACTTCGAAATATCGGGGTTTTCAGGCACGTCCGCTTTTTCTTCCCAGCCCCAATCGGTAAAACGCAAAAAAGATGTTGTATATGTACCAACATCCGATGTTAAATTTTACGGTGTTGAAGCCGCTGGATTTCTTTTCTATGCTGTTGATGCAAGAGGTCAGGCGATGTTTCACAAGGCAGTGGAGGTGAATGACGATATCCCCGACAGATCTACCGTTTTCACCGTATTCGGCATCGATACAAGTATTTTATACGGAGTCGAAGAAGAAAGTAAAGAATACGAGCTTACATCGGACATGCTCACATTGGATGAAAACGGAAAAAGCTGTACGTTTGCAAAATCATACATTAACAGCATGGTAAAAGATATCTGTGCCGCCATGGAATTCACAGAGGAACAGACAAAAACATTTTTAAGAAAATACGAAGGACACGGCACATACTCATCTGAAGAAAACAAGGTAACCTTTGAAATAGCGGTTGATGATACTTCCGTGGGAAAAATAAAGCAGATAACAAGCTTTTCCGAAAACGGTGACGGTAAAATATCCTCATATACTTTTATGGAATATTCAAATCCGTCACTCGGCATCAAAGAACCTATAACAAGCGAAATTATATACAACGATGTTGTATATAAGGACAACAAACCGATACGCGGTACTATAACACTTAATTCAAAAAAAGATGCAAGCTATTATGACGGTGCTTATCATATCAAATGCACACAAAATGATGATATGACATTTCAACTTGATATATCAGACGAAAGCGCACCTAAAGCATCTGTATCGTACAAAAAAGAACAGCACGAATCATATCAGAACGAAAAATATACAATAAGTGATGAATTTAACATAACGATAAATTCAGGTAAACGCACCCCCGCTTTCACCTTCACACAGAAAAGCAACAGCAATGTTGATGTTTCCCTTACAGCCAATAAAATAACCTTCGGTACTCCGTCATCGTTTCCAAATGTTCCGCAGCGTATTACAGATACGATAACAAATTATATTTTAGAAAAGCTTTGATAAATCAAAATATCCTATTGATTTATAAATAAATGTGTGCTACAATGCATACGTTTAAAAAATGAGATTTGGGCGGTGGAAAGATGTCAAATTCAAATAAAAGAATATTTTTAAAAACTGCTTTTTCATATATTACGATCGTTTTGATTGCTGTATTGCTTGCATTCAACTATCAGCTTTTCATTGTACAAAACGGATTTGCCCCTGCAGGGCTGAACGGTATTGCAACAATGATACAGTACAAAACAGGCTTCAGCATCGGTTATATGTCGCTGATAATCAATATCCCGCTTTGTACGCTTGCATACTTTTTGGTAAACAAAAGGTTCGCAAAACGCAGTCTTGTATTTTGTCTTACATATTCCCTTGCATTTATTTGCTTACAGAATATCGGGCTTGAGCAATTTCAGTACAATGCCCAGGGCCATGACACAATATTCCCGGCACTTTTAAGCGGCGTTATAAGCGGTTTTGTATACGGTATATGTTTCAGAACAGACTCATCTACAGGCGGAACAGACATAGTTTCCAAGTACATCAATGCAAAAAAGCCTGACCTTAATTTTTTCTGGGTGACATTTATACTCAATGCATTCGTTGCCGTCATTTCGTTCTTTGTTTACGCTGTTCCGGGCGAAAACAATGTACTTGTTTACGATTATAAACCCGTTTGCCTTTGCATTTTATACTGCTTCATTTCAAGTTTCATCGGCAGTTTTATAATAAAGGGTACAAAAACAGCGTGTAAGTTCACAATAATCACAACGCATGCGGACGAAATAATGAACGATATAACCGTAAAGCTCCGCCACAGCTCAACAAAGCTGTCTGCCCTCGGTTCATTCAGCAAAAACGAGAAAGCCGTTGTTATCTGTGTCGTTAACAAGCATCAGCTTATTGACTTGCAGAATATTTTAAACGAATACGACGGGACATTTTCTTTCGTTGAAACAGTAAATGAAACTTACGGAAATTTCAAGCACATAAAATAGATTACTGATTTCTGCGTCCGGCCCGTCCCCCCCACAGTTCGCAGGCGAAACA
>JBGVLZ010000022.1:0-41809 GCA_045124505.1 Eubacteriales bacterium | reverse complement strand
ACTTTTTGTGCATTATCACTTAAAACTTGATTTTTTTCTTTTCTTCCTCTTCACGCTTAAGGCGGTTTTCCTCGTCCTTTTTAAGTGCGGCTTCTTCAGCCTCACGGCGCAAACGGTCCTCTTCTTCATCGCGGCGGCGTTTTTCGGCAACCATTTCGTCAAGCTCCTCAAATGTGGGGGTGCCTTCCATAACTGCTTTAAACTGATCCGCATCCATAACTTCATTCTTAATGAGATATTCAGATATGAAGTGGAGCTTTTCGATATTGGCATTCAGTATTTCCATACACTTATTATATGCCTCATCGATTATACGGCGGATCTCAGAATCAATATCCGATGCCGTTTTTTCAGAATAGGTTTTTGTATTTGAAAAATCTCTGCCCAAGAACACTTCATCATTACCGTGTGATGAGCCGTAAACCACAGATCCCAAAAGGTCGCTCATACCGTACTTTGTGACCATATCGGTCGCTGTCTGCGTTGCACGCTGGATATCGTTGGAAGCACCTGTTGAAAGGTCGTTGAAAATTATCATTTCCGCAACACGTCCGCCGAGGAGCGTTACTATCTCCTGCTGCATTTCTCCGCGTGTTGCAACCATTCTGTCTTCCTGCGGAACTGAAAGCGTATAACCGCCCGTCATAGCCGTGGGAATAATTGATATCTGCGTCACAGGGTCTATCTTATCCATGAAGTAACGGGAAATTGCGTGTCCTGCCTCGTGATAAGCCGCAACCTTTATATCTGTATCCTTGCGCTTCTTGTTGCGCTTGGGTGTGCCGACGATAAGCTTCATAACAGCTTCTTCGATATCGGGCATACAAATTACGGCTTTGCCTTTTCTTGCGGCAAGAAGTGCCGCTTCATTGAGAAGGTTTGCAAGATCAGCACCTGTAAAGCCGACTGTCGTCTTTGCAACCTGAGAAAGATCAACATCAGGGGAAAGAGGCTTGCTTCTTGCGTGAACCTTGAGTATATCTTCTCTGCCCTTGATATCGGGATAGTGAACAGTTATCTGTCTGTCAAATCTGCCCGGACGGAGCAAAGCAGGGTCGAGAATATCGGGACGGTTTGTTGCCGCCATAACGATAACGCCCTCATGTGTTCCGAAGCCGTCCATTTCTACGAGGAGCTGGTTGAGTGTCTGCTCTCTTTCGTCGTGTCCGCCGCCGAGACCTGCGCCTCTGTGACGTCCGACAGCGTCTATTTCATCTATAAATATAATGCTTGCAGGATTTTTTCTTGCCGTTTCAAACAAGTCTCTTACACGGGAAGCACCGACCCCGACGTACATTTCAACGAAGTCGGAACCGGATATAGAGTAGAAAGGCACGCCCGCCTCACCTGCAACCGCCTTTGCAAGCAGTGTTTTACCTGTTCCGGGAGGGCCTACAAGAAGCACACCTCTCGGTATTCTTGCGCCGAGCTTCGTATATTTAGCGGGATCCTTGAGATATTCAACAACCTCACGAAGCTCCTCTTTTTCTTCATCAGCACCCGCAACATCGGTAAAGTAAACTCTTTTCTTTTCATCATCACCGAATTTTATCTTAGCCTTGCTGAACGAGTTCATCTTACCGCCCTTGCCTGTCATCTGGTTTGTAAAATATATCCAGAGGCTTACCATTACTATGATAAGGATAAGGTAAGGAACAAATGAAACCCACCAGGGCCACGATGTGGGCGGTTCATATTCGTATTTTACAATAGTGCCTGCGGCACGCTGTGCCTCAATCGTTTCGGAAAGGTCTGTGTAAAATATCGATATATCACGCAAAGCATACGTATACATTTTGTCGTCCTGCGACTGAATAGTAAGCAGGTTCGTTTCATCTATTTTAAATGCTTTTACGTTTTCGTTTTTGAACATAGCGACAACTTCGCTATAATCTTCGATCTTTTCTCCTCCGCCCATATTTCCGAGAACAGAGGAAACAACAACAAACAATCCTACGATCAATACGGCGTAGAAAATAAATACTTTGCTATTAAACTTCATATTTTCTCCAAAAATTATTTTTTGTAAACTTCAGGCTTCAGCACGCCTATATACGGCAAAGTCCTGTATTTTTCATCAAAGTCAAGTCCGTAACCTACAACAAATTCATCAGGAATCATAACACCTGTATAGTCGGGAACAAATTTAACCGCACGGCGGTCA
Source organism: Eubacteriales bacterium (assembly GCA_045124505.1). Classification (GTDB taxonomy): domain Bacteria; phylum Bacillota; class Clostridia; order Oscillospirales; family CAG-272; genus RGIG7213. The sequence goes on along the minus strand of JBGVLZ010000022.1, from coordinate 39,645 downwards.
GGCTTGTCAAGAAGTGTGCAGGTATGTACACTTTTTGCCCCCTTGAATTTAAGATAATCACACAGATAAGAAAGAGTTTTACCGCTGTCTATTATATCTTCAATGATAAGTATATCGCAATCTTTTATTTTTGCGTGGTCTATATCAAGAAGGATACGGATAACACCCGTTGATTCCGTGCCGGATCCGTATGAAGATACCCTCATAAAATCAATTTCTGCAGGTACTGTAATTTTCTTCAGCAAGTCGCTGAAAAACATAACCGAGCCCTTTAAGATACAGAGAAGCAAAAGATTTTTGTCTTTGTAGTCCTCATCTATCTGTCTTGCGGTCTTTTCCACGATATCGTCGATCTGTTCTTCCGATACAAGAATTCTTTCAATATCTTCGCTAAAACGTTTCATCACAAATCACTTTGGTACATTATTACGGCTTTGTTTTCGCCTTTCCGTCCGTCATATCCGTCACATGGCGGAAAGCCCGGCATGCATATGACCGTCTTCGAATCACACACAACAGGATAATTTTTTCTAACCTGTGTGGGCAATTTTGCAGCGGCAAGCACCTTTTTCGGAGTGCGTGTTATACCGCCGTATTTGTACCTGTCTCCTTCTTTTCTGTTTCTTATAAAAATATTTCCATTGATTTTATCACGATTAATTACTGTAGGTTTTAATGTTTTGTAAATATTCTCCTTTTTATAGCTGTCATCAAAAAAAAGATACAAAGTAAAACCTAAATCGGGAAATTTATTCACACCTTCGTGAAGTTCATACCGATATTCATTCATGCTTACACGGCGTGAAAATGTAAGCGTTTGTCCGTTATGGTAAAGTACGGTATCTGCCGACACGTCCATACTTTGCCCGACAGATGCATTTTCGGCAAATTTATAAATCAGCTCCGTCATTTTATAAGACGGCGTTATTCCTGACAGCTTTTGTATCACATTTGCTGAAAGTGCTTTGCGCAAGGTTAAAAACGGTTCTCTTTCAAACGTGGAATTATTTGAAAAATCCCTTATAAACTCATCAGCTTTTTCCGATATATATTCATCGGTGTTTGACAGAATATCGCTGAAATTTGATATATTTTCAACAAAAGCAGTATTGATGCGTGACAAACACGGTAAAATCTCGTGACGTATATAATTTCTCGTATAATCGGTGTCATAATTCGTGGCATCGGTCACATAGCTTAAATTATTTTTCTCAAGATAATCTAAAATATCCGCTTTGTCGGCTTTGATTATCGGACGGATTATTAAAAATCCTTCCTCATATCTTTTTACGGGAATACCCGAAATTCCTTTTACGCCCGTTCCTCTGCAAAGGTTGAACAAAACCGCCTCGGCATTATCACGTGCGTTGTGCGCCGTTGCAATAACGTGTATATTTTTTTGCTTTGAAATATCAAAAAATGCACGGTATCGGTATTTTCTTGCACATTCCTCAAGTCCTGTGTGTTCTTCCTTTGAAATACCCGGAATATCGACATGCACAGAAACAAATTCGACACCTAAATTTTCACACACCGACTTACAGAATGCTTCGTCACCATCGGCTTGTTCCCCTCTTATGCCGTGGTTTACATGAACGGCACACAGTCTGTCAGGTCCTACACATTCGGCAAGAATATAAAGAAGCGCTGTCGAATCAGAACCTCCCGAAAAACCGACGGTTATTTTTTCATCGGTAACTCCGCAAAGCTCAAGCTGGTTTTTAGCAAGCTTTACTAAACTCACGGTTCTTCTCCGTATCGGTCCTCAATACTTGAGAACTTAGTAAATTCACCGTTCCATATCATATCTACCTTGCCCGTTGAGCCGTGACGGTTTTTGGCGATCACGACCTGTGCAAGATTTGTTTTTTCAGCTTCTTCTTTATAATATTCGGGTCTGTAAAGGAACATAACTATGTCGGCATCCTGCTCGATAGCACCTGAGTCACGAAGGTCGGAAAGCATAGGAGTTTTGTCATTTCTCGACTCTGATGCACGGGAAAGCTGTGCACAGCAGATAACCGGAACTGCAAGCTCCTTTGCCATAATTTTAAGACCACGTGAAATGTCGCCTATTTCAAGCACACGGTTGTCTGTGTGCTTATCACTCTGCATAAGCTGCAAATAGTCAATAACGACAAGGCCGAGATTTTTCATTCTGCGGAGCTTCGCCTTCATTCCCGTGACAGTGATGTTATTGGTATCATCAATGTAGATATTCGTCTGTGACAGCTTTGAAGCCGCTGTTGATATCTTTGTCCAGTCTTCCTCGCTGAGCGTACCTGAACGCAGATTGTAGCTGTTTACAAGCGCTTCGCTTGAAAGCATTCTCGATACAAGCTGTTCGTCGGGCATTTCAAGAGAGAAAATGCAGACTGTTTTATTCGTTTTTATCGCAACATTCGTTGCTATATTGAGCGCAAAGCTCGTCTTACCCATACCGGGACGTGCACCGACAAGGACCAGGTCACCCTTACCGAGACCGACAAGCACATTGTCAAGTCCTTCAAACTGTGTGGGCGTTCCAAGCGCTTCAGCCCTGTTCGTCTGGAGCTGATTGAGCCTGTCATACGTGCGCACAAGCGCATCTTTGATGTGAGTGAAACCCTTGCTTTCGTTGACATCTGATATTTCAAATATCTTCTGCTCCGCCATATCAAGGATATTTTCAACCTTTTCGGACTCTGCATATGCCGCCTCGGCAATTTCATCCGTCGCCGCTATAAGACGGCGCAAAAGACTTTTGTTTTTTACTATCTGTGCATAGTCCTTTGCATTCGAAGCCGAGGGAACTATCTGAACGAGATTTCTTATATACTGCGTTCCGTCACGTTCAGTATAAACACCTCTTTTGACAAGCATATCAAGCAGAGTTATGACGTCAATAGGTTTGTCCTGCTGAAGAAATATCTCCTGCATGGCATTGAATATTTCCGCATGGTCAGACATATAGAAATCGTCACCCTTAATAAGTGTAACTATTTCTTTAAAAACCTCAGGATCTATAAGAACAGAACCCAGAACCGCCTGCTCAGCCTCGACGGAAAAGGGCAATCTTCTTGTGATTTGTTCTGCCATTTCTCTTTTCCTTATTTTTGTTCTGTTACAACCACAGTAAGCTTGCCTGAAATTTCAGTATAGAGCTTACATTCAACATGGTAAGTACCGAAGGATTTTATAGATTCGGAAAGCTGCATCTTGCGTTTGTCAACTGAAATACCGTGCTGTTTTTCAAGCGCTTCGGAAATATCCTTTGTTGTGACAGAACCGTAAAATCTGCCGTCAGCACCGGCTTTGGCAAATATTTTAACAGTAGTCCCGGAAAGCTTTTCGGCACATTCCTTTGCCGCCGCCTTTTCTACCTCAATTTTATGAAGTCTTGCCGCTTCCTTATTTTTAAGGTCATTCATGACCTGTGCACCCGCTTCAGCCGCGAGCTTTCTGGGAAACAAAAAGTTTCTTGCATATCCGTCTGATACGTTTATAACATCGCCCTCTTTTCCCTGTCCGGGCACATTTTTAAGTAAGATAACCTTCATTTTTGTTTTCCTTTCTGTTTATCTGTTATACGCTTTTATTCTGATTCTTTATTTTCCGCAAGGTATTCGTCAAGTACCTCTTTAAGAAGTGTCACCGCATTTTCAAGATTTTCACCGTTAAGCTGTGCGCCTGCGCTGTCGAAGTGACCGCCTCCGCCGAATTTTTCCATCATTTTGGACACATTTATCTTGCCCGTGCTCCTTGCAGAAATGTTGACGGCACCGTTAATTTTGCAAAGCGCAAACGATGCGTTGATGCCTGTAATATCAAGAAGTCCGTCGGCAACCTTCGCCGCCGTTATTTTATCGTCAAAAACGGATTCACCCTTTTTCACAGCTATTGCAAACATGCCTTTGTACAGCTTTGTATCACGTCTGAACTTCAGCTCCGCACTGAATTCCTCCTGATTGACTTCAAAAAACTTTGCAACATCGCCCTGGTCTGCCCCCTGACGTCTTAAATACTGCGCCGCACCGTACGTTCTTACACTGCAGGAGCGTGAAAACTGCTTTGTGTCAAGCGTAATTCCCGCAAGCATGAGATTTGCTTCGGGCTTCTGCATAATTCCCTGCGGCAAAAGCTCCTCAAGAATTTCCGCAACCATTTCACATGCAGACGATGCCGCAGGTGAAATGTACATAAGCTTTGCTTCGTATTTATTTTCAGGCGCTTTTCTGTGGTGGTCAATAAAAACAAGATTTTCCGTGCAGTCTGGAAGCGCAGGAACTTCAAGAAGCGAAGGATTGTTTACGTCCGTTACAATAACGAGCGTTGACGGAGTTGTAAGATCCTGTGCCTCTATCTTATCTACGAACACATTGTCATATTCGGGAAGCTTTCTTATTTCTTCAAGGCAGACACGCAGGTTTTTGTCATTCATCGCACTGTCATCGGCACTTTGAGGCAGATTGACAGCAATATTTACCTTTACACCCAAATGCATCGCAATCTTTGCAATTCCGACACACGCACCGAAACCGTCATAGTCTATAGCACGGTGTGCCATAACAATGACATTTTCAGCATTCTTTATCATTTTCTCAAGCATAAGTGCATACATACGGGCACGCACTCTTGAAGCGTTGACAGCCGACTTTGTATTACCGCCGAAGTAAAGCACCTTGTCATCTGTTTTGACAACTATCTGGTCACCGCCTCGCTGAAGAGCCGTTTCAAGGGCAGATGATGCAGCTGACGCTTTTTCTTCCATTGTTCCGACGATATCGGAAACACCGCCGGATGCTGTAACGGTTATATCACTTTCGGGTATTTTGATGCTTCTTATCTTGTCAAGTATTTTAAATCCGTCCTTTACAAGGGCAGAATAACTTTTACCGTCAAGCACAGCGATATATTTATCACTTTCATATTCACGTATGAATGCACCGTATTCCGATGCCCATTCATACATTATCTCCTGTGCACGTGCCGAAACCGTTCTTGTTACATCGTGTAAGGATACAACGGACGCATCAAGGTTATCGAGAATGATATATGCGACAACAGTACGCTTGTCCTCATAATCGGCACGCACGGCATTAAGCTCATCCGATGAATCAAACGTGACAACGAATTTCGTCTGTCCGTCAGCAGATGTTTTAAAACAATGTACATTGTAGTTGGAACCGTCGATATCGACGTACATTCCGTCCCTGCCCGCTGAATATATATCGGCAAGCTTCAAGGGTTCTGCAATATCGCTCAATTTTTTACCGACAACATCGGTAGACGGGCAAAATTCAGAAACAAATGTGCGGTTCGCCCAATCTATCCTCGATTCGTCATTTATGACCGCAACAGCCTCATGATATTTCGATATAAAGGCACGGAATACGTCATTGTGTACCTCCCCGCCTTCTTTTCCGATATTTGAACCGTAAAAGCGTTTAACTATGAAGCTGCCGCCGAATGTAACCAGAATATAAAGCACCGCAGTCAGTGCGGTTATGCGCCAATCGGAAACGCCGTTTATATGGACAAGCGCCGTAAATCCTATTATAAATAAAACCGTGCAAACGGCTGTATATACATGCGGCAGATAAAACAGCTTTATTTTCTTGCCGCCATCTATTTTTTTCTCGTCATTTGTCTTGTTTTCGGTATTCATTATGCGCACCTCCGATCCGTATGCGGTATTCTGTTCAGCCAGATTATAATATTATATAAAATAAAATTGTGTTGTATATAGCTTTTGTGCAAAGTTTATGTAAATTATTACCTTGAAAACACAGACGCATTTATGTATTCGTCGGTAAATTCGGGATCGTCCGAAAGCTCAATGTACTTTATTTTTTTTGCAAATTCACATATTTTATCAAACATTTCATCATTTTGCGAAGCTAAGCACGCACCGTAAAGCGAGCAATTACCGAGCACATCACACTCACTGTCAGGCAAAAGTCCGATATTTTTTGCTGAATTTATATCAAGATGCTTTCCGAAAGTTCCCGCAATATACACCTTTTCTATATCGTTTACGCATATTCCCGCACGCTTGCACAAAACAGCAATACCTGCCCCTATTGCCGCCTTTGCCCCCTGTATCATTCTGATATCTTTGCGTGTGATATATACGCCGTCACAAAGTAAAAACCTTTCATCCGAAAGATAACCCGATGAAGACAGCATATCGATTTCAAGCAGGTGCGATACAAGGCTGACGATGCCCGAGCCGCATATACCCGTGGGTTTACCGCCTCCGATAACGGAGTAAACCGTTTTTCCGTTTTCCGATCTCACATCGTAAACCGCACCGTCCGATGCCTGCATACCGCACTGCACCCCTGCCCCTTCAAAGCACGGGCCTGCCGCCGCGGCGCATGATAACACCTCACCGTCATGCATAAGCACGACCTCTCCGTTTGTTCCGATATCAATATAAAGTGCGGTATTTTCCTTTATTTTTTCAGTTTGCACAGCATAAAACAGACCGCTTACAATATCACCGCCGACGAATCCGCCGACACACGGCATATATGCTTCCTCACCCGAAGTATATCCGAAAAGATCCGGGCTTTCATAAGGACAGTGTCCGAGAGATATCGGGGACTGGCCTGAATAAATAAGCTGCATTACAGTATTTGCGGAGATTATTTTTTTTGAGTTTTCATAATTCGGCACATTGTCAGCAAGCGATTTTTTGATGATATAACGCATTTCTTCAAGGTATTTTTCCGATGCTGATATTCTTGAAATAACGTCAGCACCGTAAACGCTCTGCAGATTTTTGAATGTATAAAAATGTGCAGAACCGTTGACAGTACATCCTGCTGTAACACTTGTTGTACCGAGATCAACGCAAACAACGCCTTCGGGGATCTTAATGTCTGATATTTCTTCCTTTACTGCGTATGTATCACAATTTCCACAAACCGTGACATCACCCGAAATTACGGCTTTGCAAGCGAGTCTGTACCCGTTTTTTATACTGTCACCGAGAACTTTTATTTCTTCATCATCGGCAGGAAGCAGTCCGCCTTTGCATATCACCCTGCACTTTCCGCACTTGCCAAGACCTCCGCACGGTGCATCAAGCAACACACCCATTTTCCGCAAGCCTTCCGCAACGGTTGTGCCGCAATTTACATCACATTCGATGCTTTTTTCACCAATATACGTAAGTTTCATCTTACAGTCCGCCCAAAAGCAAGTAAAGCGTACCGCCGACAACACCTGAAAGGATTATTATCGCAATAGGAGAAGACAGTTTTTTGACTTTTTTCATAAGAATATACGACAGAACGCACACACCGACAGCGATGAAATCGGTATTTTTCAGATTTATTTCAAACAACTCCGTACCGAAAAACGCTGTAACTATTATAGACAGCGCCGCAGATGCAATAAGTCCCACAGATGCAGGACGAAGTCCTGTCAAAATACCGCCCATGACGTCAGATTTAAGGTACTTTTTGTATATAACGGCAAGTATCGTAACAATTATGCAGGCAGGTGCAACAAAGCCGAGCGTTGCGCACATACCTCCGAAGATGCCCTGCAAGCGCATACCTACAAATGTTGCGGCATTGATACCGATAGGTCCGGGAGTCATTTGTGAAATCGTAACAACGTCTGTAAATTCCTCCATCGTAAGCCACGAATTTTCGTTTGTTACCTTTTCGCATATGATGGGAAGTGCGGCGTAACCGCCGCCAAAGCTGAGTATACCTACCTGAAAGAATGTCCAGAAAAGATTTAAAAGTATCATTTTCCCGCCCTCTTCTTTCTTGAACTGATAATGAGTCCGAGTATGCATGCAACAGCTAAAACAAATATAATATTCACATCAAAAAATGCAACAGCAACAAATGCGCAGGCGGCAAGCATCAAAGCGATTATGTCCTTATTCTTGACAAATTTGCCGACCATCGTTATTACAACATCGAACATTACCGCCGCAACACCAGCCGACATTCCCGCAAGAACTGCCTTCACAACGGGATTTGACGCAAAAGCCGTATATGCAACGGAAATAATACAAAGCAGTATAAGCGGGGGAAGGATCGTTCCGAGAAGTGCTGCTGCCTGACCTGCAAATCCTGCCATTTTGTAGCCTACAAAAAGTGATGCATTCACCGCCATAGCTCCGGGGCATGACTGTGCCATTGACACAAAATCAAGCATTTCCTCTTCAGATATCCAATTTAGTTTTTCGACAAATTTCTTTTTCATAAGCGGTACTATTACGTATCCGCCGCCTATTGTAAATGCGCTTAACTTGAATGTTTCCAAAAAAAGCGGAAACAGTATTTTGTACTTATTATCCTGTATTTTCATTATAAAAATCCCAAAGCGCCGCTACCCATTTACGGGCAAGCGGCGCATCAATTTGAAAATTATTTTTTGATCATTATGGGTTTTTCCCATGCTGTGGGAATTTCAAGTCCGAAAAGCTCCGCAACTGTGGGTGCGACATTGGCAAGGCCGAAATCACCCTCTGCAATTTCGTATCCGTCAGCACCGACAGCGGCAATAAACGGAACGGGATTGAGCGAATGTGCCGTTCTTACCTGAAGGTTGCCCTTCTTATTCTTTTCGAGCATTTCATCAGCGTTTCCGTGGTCAGCAGTTACAAGCATCGTAACACCGTTTTCCTCACAAACCTTGAGAAGTCTTGCAAGACAAAGGTCGAGTGCGCCCATAGAAACGATAACCGCATCCATATTTCCCGTATGACCTACCATATCGCCGTTAGGGAAATTACAACGGATAAAGTCGTACTTACCGCTTTCTATTGCGGCAATAACATCGTCTGTAACCTCTGCACACTTCATCCACGGACGTTCATCAAATGATACCTTATCGGAAGGAATTTCGTTGAATGTTTCAAGCTCTTCGCTGAACTTCTCGCTCTTGTTACCGTTCCAGAAGTACGTTACGTGACCGTATTTCTGTGTTTCGGAAACTGCATACTGTCTGATGCCGTTTGCAACAAGAAGCTCGGAAAGTGTGTTCTTTATTTCGGGGGGACTTACAAGATATCTCTTGGGTATCTTCAAGTCTCCGTCATATTCAAGCATACCTGCAAAATTAACATTGGGTCTTACACCTCTGTCAAAATAGGGGAATTCTTCGTCGTCAAATGCCATTGACATTTCAATTGCACGGTCACCTCTGAAGTTGAAGAGGATAACACCGTCGCCATCCTTCATCTTGCCGACAGCTTCGCCGTTTCTTTCAATAACGAATGCGGGAAGATCCTGGTCTATGATGCCTTCTTTTTCGTTTCTGAATGTGTTGATAGCTTCTGTTGCGCTTGCAAATCCTCTTGCATTACCGTGAACGTGTGTTTCCCAACCGTTTTTGACCATATCCCAGTCAGCGCGGTATCTGTCCATTGTAACCTTCATACGTCCGCCGCCTGATGCGATCTCAGCATTAAAATCACCGTCATTGAGCTTCGCCATAGCTTCTTCGAGCATATCAACGTATGTCAAAGCCGATGTTGCGGGAACGTCACGTCCGTCAAGCAAAGCATGGACTTTAACGCTCTTTACACCGTCAGCCTTTGCACGTGTTATCATCGAGATAAGATGAGAAATGTTTGAGTGTACGTTACCGTCGGAAAGAAGACCGATAAAGTGAAGGCTTCCGCTGTCCTTACAGCCTGCAAGCACCTCGCTCCATGCAGAACTGTCGAATATCTTACCGCTTTCGATAGATTCATTTACGAGCTTTGCGCCCTGTGAGTATATCTGACCGCAGCCCAGAGCGTTATGTCCTACCTCGCTGTTACCCATATCGTCATCGGAAGGAAGACCTACCGCTGCACCGTGCGCCTTCAAACGTGCTGTAGGCTTTTCAGCAAGCAGCTTATCAAGTGTAGGTGTGTTTGCGAGTGTTACGGCGTCGCCTACACCCGTCTTTGAAAATCCTACACCGTCCATGATTACAAGCAAAATTTTCTTATCCATTTTTCCAAATTCACTTTCTATCGTTAAAATATTTTATTTACCGCTTTGAGTACTTTTTCGGCAACCTCTTCGCATGTACCGTCTGCATTTACAACGGCAATGTTCTGTGTGGAGCCTATTTTTTCAAAAACCTCTGAAAATCTCTGTCTTATTTTTCTTATGGTTTCCTCTGTTTCAAATATATCCTTTGTAAGTCTTGTTGCACTTATTCTTTCAGCGCATATCTTCGGATCAAGATCGAGGAAAAGACAAAGATCGGGCTTGAGAATTGCAGGGCAATTCAGATTGCAGTCAAGCAGCCAGTCAATATCGGAATCAAGTCCCTGATATGCAAAGGATGAGTAATAATATCTGTCTGATATAACATCAACTCCCTTGTCAAGAAACTGCTTTATACCGTTTATGGGGTTTGTGTTATGGTTTATTCTGTCAGCAAGGAAAAGCGCCGCAAGCTCCTCTGTGCATCTCGGGGACGCACCGCTTAATGCTTCTCTTATAAGACCGCCGGTCACAGTGCTTGTCGGCTCACACGTTACATAAACACGTCTGCCTTTTTCTTCAAGTGCCTTCGCCAGCAATCTCAAATGCGTTGTTTTTCCTGCGCCGTCGAGTCCTTCAAGTACAATAAACTTGCCTCTGACGTTTGTATTATTTTCGGACATAATCGCCGCACCTCTTTTTAATTCTTTTTTCCGCACGCATATTCAGCAGAAAATCAATACACATTATAACATTATAAAAGAACAAAGAAAACAGCAAGATGTAAATTTAATTTAAATAACAATATCCATATCGTTCCGTTTTATTTGCAAAAAGGTGTTGATTTTTTTTATATATTGATGTATAATATTTAGTCTGAAGATGTCACAACTGATAACCGAAAACTGAAAGGAAGCCTTTATGAAATATGAGCATATGATATCCACCGTCAAGCAAAGCGGCTTTGACGGAGTTACGGGATACGGTATTTTAAGCAAAAGCCGAAGCTTCCCGCATTCTGATTTCAAAGAATATACATGCTGTCCGGGGCACATAAAGCGTGCCGTTTATTCCTACGAATACAGAAATAAGACAGCAGTATTTACGAAAAGAACACCCAAAAACGACGTATATACATCAAATGGGGCACACACCGACAACAGCATCACACACACAGTCCTTTGCAAAAAAGACTTCGAAGGACTTCCGTGCGAATATATAGCATCTCCGTCATTCATAAGCAACGTCACACAGGACAGTATATCCTTTGACGGCGGTAATGATTATCTTGAGATGACAGAGCTTTTCCCCTCGCAGACAGTGTCGCTTAACAGAGTGATGAATTTCCTCAACACAAGCGGACGTGTCGAAGCATATAAAAAGCTTATATACTCGGTTATAAAGGCAGAGGATAAGGAAAGCTCCGTTGTAATATGCGACACGGAGGAAAATATACCGCTTTGGATAGGTGCTGTATATTACTCACTTCCCCGTCACATTGCAGTAAAGCTCAGCTTCACGACCTCTGTTCTTCCGTACGAAGATGCACCGTTTTTCCGCCTTTGCGGAATATGTGCCGACGATATAAACGAAAAGACAGCGGAATATATAACCGAAAACGCACTTTGTCTTTTCGATATGGTACACTGCGATCTTCCCGACTATCCCACATCCGATGCACTTTTTACGTTTTTAGCTGATTCTATGGTTCATTCCTATGCAGAGATCGAATCATTCCATGACTTCATCGACAGTTGCTTTTATACAATATCGGAATCCCAGCTTACAAACGCCTATGCCGCATACAATGTGATCAGAAAGGGCGTTGCAAATTCTTCATACCGTGAATTTGCGACCGCCGCACACGCATCAAGCAGCTTCGGTTTTGATGCATCATTTATAAAAATAGCGGAATCGTGCCTTTCCTCAGGCAGTGCGATATGTGAATTTGACGAGGCATATATAGCCGCAATTCTCTTATTCATGTGCGGAAATTACGAAATACTTTCATTCAAGCTGAAAACAGCCTTGCGTGAATTCATATGCCGTGTTTCCCTCGCTGTGATATGCACTAAGGATAACGGTGCTGACAGACTCAACAATTTTTACGAAAAAGCAAGTGTCTGCGGTCAAAGCGTGGGCATATGCCTTTCCGAAAAGCTTTTGTCCGATAAATACAGAAAACACATAATAAATATGCTTTCCGCCGATGCTCCCGACTACAAGGCACAGCTTATCTGCAAAATGTACAGAGAGTATCTTACTGCCAAGGGCTTCGGATGCGATGATATCACATTCGGCTCCGAATCAGGGTCGTTTATCGCCGAATACATCAAAGCATTGTCTAAAAACTGTGAAAGCTGTTCTGTATTCATGCTTAAGGAAACATCATACGATCCGCTTGTGCTTTGCGCATCGTATCTTGTAACGGAAGAAGCGCTCGGCGAAAATGAAAAGCAGGTGTCACTGGCAAAGGAAACGCTCGTTTCACTTGCATCAAAGTCAAACCGTCCGTCTGAAATATACGATTTTCTGTTCACTTCGGACCATTCCGACCTCACTTATTCAGTTTTCAGGACAAAGCTTTCCGAAATAAGAGATGCAGACGAAGCGATCTCAACATTTGATGAGCATGAAAAGAAATATTTTTCATCATCTGAGGAATATGCGGGCGCATATCTTGTGCAGGCGCTTGAGCTTTTCACAGAAACCGCAAAGGAAAACTTCCCCGACGATATTGTGAAAACGGAAGAATATATACTTCGTGTTGCCGCAAAACACAAGGTTTGCATAAAATACAGTGATGAGATCTGTTCGGATCTTGCAAACGAAGCTATTCCCGTTGAGCCTGACAAAAAAGAAAAAGAGCTTTTGAAAATAATATCCGATTACGTCATAAACATATGCAAAAAACCGCTTACAGGAAAGCTGCTTTGTATGGCCTTTGCTTTACAGCTTGACGGAATTGAAGGAAAAACGGACTTTGACAAAATCACCCCGACACTCAACGAATACACAAAAGACGGAAAAGTTCCTCTTTCAGCAATCGGAAACAAGGATATTGATGATTATATCGGGCTTATAATACCGAATCTTTCGGAATTTCTCCCCGAATACGAGGATCTTTGTCTGATACATTCTTATTTCGAATTTGATTCGGAAACAGAAGAGCTTTTTGTAAAAGAATTTGTAAAGCCTTATATTAAAGAAGGCAAAAGCGAAGGCGACTTCAAAAAGCTTTGTGCATTTTTGCATTACGTCATAACAGAGTGTACACAGTCAGGTAAACGTGCCGCAGGCGCGCAGGTCACAAAGCTCAATGCAAAAAACATGGAAATATTGAAATTAAACGGCGAAGATATCTTTGGAGATAACAATATGATATACGGTAAATTTACCGATATCTTAAATACAGAACCCGAAAAAGGTTCAATATTCAAAAAATTATTCGGCAGAAAATAAGCCGAGCATATACGAAAGGATACAGTTATGGGTATAAAAGTTGTAAAATTTGGCGGTTCGTCTTTGGCAAGTGCAGAGCAGTTCCGCAAGGTTGCAGATATAATAAAGGCTGATGAAAACAGACGCTACGTTGTAGCATCCGCCCCCGGCAAGAGATTCAAGGGCGACTTCAAAATTACAGACATGTTTTATCTTATCTATGACAGAGTTGCCGCAGGTGACAACATAGATACACTTTTTGAAGAAATTACAGGAAGATATCAGGAAATTGCCGACGGTCTTGGCATTGAAATTTCCATGGAAGCAGAATTTGCCCGCATCAAAAATGCCCTTTACGGGATGGCAGGCAGGGATTATGCCGCATCAAGAGGTGAATATCTCAACTCAATGCTGCTTGCAAAATATATGGGTTACGATTTCATTGATGCCGCAGAGGTTATCTTCTTCAAGCAGGACGGAACATTTGATTCAGAGCGTACAAACACGGTTTTGGCTGAAAGACTGAAAAGACATCCTTACGCTGTTGTTCCCGGCTTTTACGGTTCAATGCCCAACGGAACAATTAAAACATTTTCAAGAGGCGGTTCGGATATAACAGGCTCTATTCTTGCACGTGCGGCAAATGCAGAGCTTTACGAAAACTGGACAGACGTTTCGGGCTTCCTTATGGCTGACCCCAGAGTGGTTGACGATCCCAAGGTTATTGAAACAATTACATACAGAGAGCTTCGTGAGCTTTCATATATGGGTGCTACCGTTCTTCACGAGGATGCAATATTCCCCGTACAGATAGCGGGTATTCCGATAAACATCAAGAACACGAACATTCCCGAGGATCCCGGTACTATGATCGTATCTTCAAGCGACAAGTACGATACAAAGACGATAATCACGGGTATTGCAGGTAAAAAAGGCTTCTCCGCAATTCATATTGAAAAGGATATGATGAACGGTGAGGTAGGCTTTACAAGAAAGATACTTACAGAGCTTGAGGAAAGAAATATATCCTTCGAGCATCTGCCGTCAGGAATCGACACAATGACGATAATGCTCAAAACAGAGGATATCGCAAACATAAGAGAGGATCTTATAGTAGATATCAGACACTCCGTTCATCCCGACAGCATCTACATACAGGACGGTATTGCGCTTATTGCAGTTGTAGGACGTGCTATGGTCAAGGCAAAGGGTACTGCCGCAAAGCTGTTTTCTGCTATTGCGAAGGCTGACATAAACGTAAAGATGATCGACCAGGGCTCTGACGAGCTGAACATCATTCTCGGTATCGAGGAATCAGACTTTGAAAAGGCTATGTCTGCGATCTATCACGAATTTGTAGGCTGAACCGAAGGACAGGACAATGTATAAAATTTTCGATATTCACACGCATATCTATCCCGATGCAATTTCGGAAAGAGCCGTAACAGCGCTTGGCAATTTCTACGATTTTGTACCGCAGGGCAAAGGCTGTTATTCCGATATGACAGCGCACGATAAAAACTACAATATTTCGGGATTTCTCGTTTTTTCCGTGGCAACAAATGCGCATCAGGTGCGCCGTGTGAATGAGTTTCTCTCCGCAACCTGCAAGCAGGCTATAAGCGACGGATTTCAAACCGTTGCCTTCGGCGGACTTCATCAGGACTGTGAGGATATGAAGGGCGAAATAGACTATGCGCTGTCGCTCGGTCTTAAGGGTATAAAAATACACCCCGATATACAGGGCATCGACGTTGACGACAAAAGACTTTATCCGCTTTATGAGGAGGCAGAGGGTAAGTTCCCGATATACTTCCACATAGGCGACAACCGCCCGCAGTACCAGTTTTCAAAGCCGAAAAAGCTCCGTAAGATACTCGATGAATTTCCACGTCTGCAAGTCGTTGCCGCACATTTAGGCGGTTATATGACCTCGGATGAGGGCGTTGAATATTTAAGCGGTCACGAAAACGTGTGGTATGACACATCCTCTGCCCTCTGGGCGATGTCGCCCGAAAAGGCAGAATATCTTATCGGCAAATTCGGGGCTGAAAAGGTTATGTTCGGCACAGACTACCCCGTTATGTGCCCGCACGACGAGCTTGAGCTTTTCTTCAAAATCAAGCTTACCGAAAAGCAAAGAGAAGATATTCTTTATAACAACGCAATAAATTTCCTTAACTTAAAAACAGACGGTTAACCCGTCTGTTTTTAAGTTTTAAATCACACGGTGGTCCGTATAAAGCGAATAAAAATTAAATAAGCACAGGTCAAGCGCCCTGCCCGTGCCCCCCCGGTTCGCCTTGCGAACCCCTCGCGGGCAAAGGGCGCATATTTTCTTCGAAAATATATTTATAAGAAGAAAACACCTTATGATTTCATAATAAAAAGCAGGATTTCCTCAAACCTTACGTCAGAGAAAATCCTGTTTTTATCATTTATTTGATACCATCAATTATTGCAAGGCCTGCTTCTTTGAACTTTGCAACCTTTGCATCTGCACCCTCTGCCGTCTTCTCGCTTACGAGGTAGTAGAGCTTTATTTTAGGCTCTGTACCCGAAGGACGGATAACAACGACATCGTCACCGCACTTGAAGTAAACCGTATTTGTTGTGCCTGTATCGAGCATTGTTTTTTCGCCCGTTTTCAGATTGTATTCACACGGAATATTGTAGTCGATCACAGTATCAACATCAACGCCTGCCAATGTCTTCGGCGGCTCTTCACGAAGCTTTTTCATTATGCGCTTCATACGGTCGATACCGTCAAGGCCCTTCATCGTTATATTATCAACGCCGTCACGGTAAAATCCGTATTTGTTGTATATTTCCTGCATTGCATCATAAAGCGTCATGCCGCGCTTCTTATAGTATGCCGCAACCTCACAAATGAGCATCGTGCCGACAACAGCATCCTTATCCCTTGCATAAGTGCCTCTTAAATATCCGTAGCTTTCCTCAAATCCAAGCAAAAATTCAGCCACACCCGGCTTTTCCTCACGCTTGATGACCTCGCCGATGTACTTAAATCCCGTGAAAACATTATAAAGCTTGACACCGTTTACAGCGGCAATTTTCGACACAAGCTCCGTTGAAACGAAGCTCTTGACAGCATACGCACCGTTCGGCATCTTGCCTGTGTTTTTAAGTGCTGTGATAATATATTCAAGAAGTATTGCGCCTACCTGATTTCCAGTCATGGTAACGAAATCGTCACCGACTCTTACAGCGATACCGACACGGTCAGCATCGGGGTCAGTTGCGATAATAAGATCAGAGCCTATTTCCTTCGCAAGCTTTATACCGGGGTTGAAAACGTCCTTGAATTCGGGGTTCGGGAAAGGAGTCGTCGGGAAGTTTCCGTCAGGCTCACTCTGCTCCTTAACCATATAAAGATTTTTAAATCCGAGCATATCGATAACTCTCGGAACGAGCTTATATCCCGCACCGTGCAAGGGTGTATAAACGATCTTTATGTCGTCTGCCATTTCCTTTATCATTTCGGTATCTATCGCCTGTGCATACACATTTTCAAGATATGCCGCATCGACCTCTTCTCCGACAATTTCGATAAGACCGTTTTTAATTCCGTCTTCAAACGGAATGGAAAGAACACCGTCAAAAATGTCTGTTACATCAATTATATCGGATACCTTCTGTGCATGCTCAGGCGGAAGCTGTGCGCCGTCCTCCCAATATGCCTTATATCCGTTGTATTCCTTGGGGTTATGCGATGCTGTTATGTTTATACCCGCAATACAGTTCAAATGGCGGATAGCAAACGAAAGCACAGGTGTGGGGCGGAGTGATTCAAAAATATATACTTTAATACCGTTTGCGGCAAGAACCTCTGCGGCACGCTTTGAAAACAGCTCCGAATTATTTCTTGAATCGCACGCAATAGCAACACCGCGGCTCATCGCATCTGTTCCCTCTTCTTTTATAAGAGTTGCAAGCGCCTGCGTTGCCTGACTGACCGTGTACACGTTCATCGCATTTGTGCCCGCATTCATCGTTCCTCGCAAACCTGCCGTACCGAACTGAAGTGACTGATAAAAACGAAGCTTTATTTCCTCGTCATTGTCTTTGATAGCGGCAAGCTCTGCCTTAGTATCATCATCTGTCTTGTCAGATGTAAGCCAACGGTTATAATTTTCAATGTATCCCATTTCAAAGCCCTCTCATTCCTTATTCAACGCTTGTTTCAAAGCCTTTGCAAGCTGATCGGGGCACGATGTATTTTTAAAACCGCATCTTGTCCCCTCAAGTAACTCTATGACATTTTCCGCTTTCATTCCCGCTGTGAGCTTTGATATTCCTTTAAGATTACCGTCACATCCGCCGTAAAATTTTACGGATTTTATTATTTCTCCGTCAAGCTCAATTTCTATCAAAGACGAACAGGTGCCGTGAGTTTTATACTTGTAATTCATCAAATACCTCGCAAAATACTTTTTCTTCCTACATTATAATTCAAAAAGTAAAATTTGTCAACTGCTTTATAAAATAGGATATTTATCTCGGAATTTTAATTGTAAGCTGTATGGAATCATCTGTTTCCACTCTTGACTGTTCGACGGGAATACCGGCTTCCTTGACTGTACTTACCGCCCTGTCAAGTGAATTTAAAAATATTCTTATATCCTTTATTATCATTTTACGTACAGGCTTATGAACAGGTGTATTCGGAGAAAGTATTTTTTTTATGTACTCATCGCTTTCACGCACATTCAGCGCATGCTCGATAATATATCCCATGGCTTTCATTCTCACAACGGGATCGTGTATTTTTATAAGACATCTTGCGTGGCGTTCTGTCAAGTCATTTTTAAGCAGAAGCTCACGCTCAGGCTCACTCAGGCGCAAAAGTCTGATCTTATTTGCTACATACGATTGACTGACGGAAAGCAGGGCGGCGATCTCCTCCTGTTTAAGCGAATATTTTTCGGCAAGTGACAAAAGTGCCGATGCTTCTTCAAACATATTCAGCCCCTCACGCTGTAAATTTTCCACAAGCGCAAGCTTTGCCGAGGTTTCTTTATCAACGTCAAGTATCACACACGGCACATATTCCAAATTCAAGAGCTTCGCCGCACGCAGTCGTCTTTCGCCTGCGATGACCTCGTAAAGTCCTCCGAAAGGTGTATCATCATCGCAAACCCGCCGTATTGATATCGGCTGTATTATACCGTGTTTTTTTATGCTGTCAGCAAGACTCATGATCGATGAATCGGAAAAAACCGTCCTCGGTTGCGATGGGTTAGGACATATTCTGTCGGGGTTTATCAAGTGGACACGGCAGGCATCTTCTGCGCTTTTAAGCTGTTTTTTCTGTCTGTTCAGCTTGTCCCATTCATTTTTCAGTTTTTCTTTTTCATCATTTTTCTTAAAATCAAACCTTTGCAAAAGCTTCATACGCATCCTCCTTTGGCTACCCTATATTATCACAATGCCATAGGCGAAAAAACGCATATTATGAAAGGGTGAGCAAAAAAGTTTATACATTCTTTATAAAAACCGAATTAATTACACGTTATTTGCATTTATTATATAAACGAGGTGGATTACAATGAAAATAACAAAAGAACGTATTATAAACATAATAATGGTCATTTTTGCCGTGTTTATACTTGCAAATTATTCCGTTTATCTTTTCTGTACTGTATCAAACGGAGGTAAATCATGGAACGCATTTGTTGCCACGATCATAATTTTACTGACGTTTATACCGCTTGCCTTGCTTTTTCTTTTTGAAAAAGAAATTCCGAGAAGACGTAAAAAACTGATAAAGGTGTTAAAAACCGTTTACATAATCGGCATGGGTGTATATGTTATAAGCTATTCCGTTTTTTCCGTATGGGTAACATCGGGTGTCAATTACAGCACGGACAAAGACTATAACTGTGTTATCGTTTTCGGCGGAGGTGTTAAAGACGGTAAGCTTTCACACTACGGTGAAAACCGCCTGAACGCAATAATCCCGTATCTTGAAGAACACAAGAACACAATGGTAATTGTTTCCGGCGGTGTCGGCGAGCATGAAACATTCTCCGAGGCAGATGTTATGGCGGAATATCTTATGCAGCACGGCATATCGGGCGAGCGTATCATACTTGAAGATCAGGCAAAAAACACGTGGGAAAATATCGAATATTCATTTGATATGATAGGTGAAAAAAATACCGCCCTCGGTATTTCGAGTGATTACCACGTAAAACGCATAGAGCTTATGGCAAAGGATCAGAACGTAAACCTTGATATGATAGCATCAAAAAGCGAATTTGAGCTTAATACAATATCATCATTTGTCCGTGAATATATGGCATATTTCAAATATTTTTTAGGACTTAATGCTATATAAGAATAGCCTCCTTGTGTAAAGGGAGGCTTTTTTATTGACAAAATTATCGTAATATGTTATAATACATCCGTCACACAAACTGAATAATTGGTAGCAGGGGTATTTTTTGGCTGTGGGAATACTATACCCTTTTGGGGTTATACTCAAAAACACATGGATTTTGGTAAAAATGCAAACTCCACTAATGTTTTTGAGTATGAATATCTATGCTCCGATTAGTTTGTGTGACAACAATCGGGGTTTGCGTTTTTCGGTGTGCATAGCTTCGGTTGTGCACACTTTTATTTTAGCCTTCCCCAGCCACTTGACGAAGTCAAGTGATGGGAGACAGTGTGGCAACGAGATTGCGCAACAAGTTACGCAACTCGGACGGATGAGGTGTATTAAACACATTATCGTCCATCTCATTCAACGCACATTGTATGGACATGCGTCCTCGACTGTCCGTTTGATGCCCATTTTTGTTCTTTTATGCGGACGTGCAATGCACGCCCCTACGGGTGATCAATGAAAAAATTATCGTCCATCTCATTCAACGTAATTTGTAGGGGCAAGATTCAAGCAGTTCGCAAAGCGAACTGCGAATCGCCCGCTTCAAACCCATTTTCACCTAAATGTAAGATCTAAAAAATTTAACGAGATCTACATAGAAGCAGAGGGTGCACGCTATATAAGCGACCCTTACTATTCTTTCACTTTCGAAAATTCTAACGGCGAAATTATAAAACCAAATAGCGAAAATATTTTGGATAAATTAAAAGAAATAAAATAATAAGGCTCTCGCGTAAGATAAATTTCTTATCCGAGAGCCTTTATTATTTTTGATAGATTTCAGTCAAGACGGATTAGGTGTTACAAATCCCATTTCCGAAAATTTCGCACGGGACATTCGTGAATGTCCCCTACAGGCGACCGATAAAATACCTATTTAAATCGTTTCATTCAACGTGTGCCGTAGATCATAATATGTTTAAACCTATTTCTTGCGGGACGTCGAGGGCGCCGTCCCCTACTAATCCTATTTATTCTATATTAAGAGTTTTGCGGTACAGGGCGACCTGCTCATCTGTAGGGGCAAAATCAGTTACAGAACAGCAAGGAATGTCGGGCACACCTCCGTCAGTTGTGTAAAACGGTGTTGCACGGTCATTTTCATAGCGTTTACAATCGTCTTCGTTTCTGAAGTCGGGTATGTCATACGGCACACCGCCCTCAAGCACAGATCTGTGCGAAAGGATTGCAACGGACGACATTGCAACAGCGCTGTAAATATCAAACGGATGCTCAGGCTGTTTATTTTCTTTTATACATTCGATAAACATACGTGCCGTTATGTAGTCGCTTCCGCCGTGACCGCTTTGCTTTATCTTTTCTTCCTCGTAATCGTTCCATTCGGGGGTATAGTTATTTACCGCCTTTGCGTTTTCGGGCTTCGTCCATTCATTATAACGAAGCATAATATCATCCGTACCGCGCACGTTTTCAATCTGTCCCTTTGTTCCGCAGACACGGTATGAATTGTGGTGTGCGCCGAATCTTGCACAGCCCGTCACCCTGAATATTGAGCCGTCATCGTTTTGTGTCATTACAATAGCGACCTGATCACCGACGTGCGATGCTGTAGGCACGTTCCCTTGAACACCCGCAAAGGACGCAAATGCAGTGACACGCTTGGGTGTTGCACCTGTTGCGTGCATTATCGGGCCCATTGAATGGGTGAGATAGTATGTCCTCGGCAAATAATTGCGCCAATGCTTTTCAAAATAGTTATATGTCTTTAAAAATGATGTATCATTCGGATCACCCGGATGGTTATATTCACCCTCTGCATAAAGTATCTTGCCGAGCGTTCCGCTGTCGCATATACGCTTTATTTCTCTGTTGAATATCATCTGCGGATAATTTTCGGCAAGCATATATATGCTGTTGCTTTTTTCAAATGCTTTTATAAGCTCAACACCCTCCGCCATAGTGCCGTTGCTGATACATTCGGAAAAGACGTGGATTCCTTTTTCAAAGCATTTTATCGCATACGGTGCGTGCTCGTGAAAGTAATTTGCAAGAATTACCGCATCCATATCGTGCTGTATAAACGAATCAAAATCAGAGTAAACCGCAACAGAATCGCCAAATCCCCGTGCGGCATTTTGTAAACGCTCACCGTTAAAATCACAAATTGCCACGATGTCACAGCCGAGCTTTACAAAGTTGTGCGATATATCTCTTCCTCTGCCTGTACCGAAAATACCTATCTTGATTTTTTCCATAGAAATATCTCCTTTATTGATATCCTGCATCATTAAATTATTTTATATTTAGCATATTTTTAAATTACTGCTTTTGTTTTTTGCTTCTTGGAACAGCCTTTTTCCGCTCCATTATACATAGTTTTTGCAAATAAATCAAGTCACAGCCTTGCGGCTTTGATTAAACCGTGTGGAATTACATCGCAATTCTTGCAAGATGAGATCCGAACAAACTCGGATGACTCAATTTTCGCCGATCTTTATTGTCTTTCCTGATTCTATCTTATAAATGACCATATCCGCATCTATCCAGACATCAAGCAATGTGGGATTGTATACCATAGAACCATCTGCGCTGTATATCAAACTCCTGTAAGCTTGAACATAATCATATATCTCTATATTAGTTGCATACCAAATATCGGGATTATTTGCAAGCTTTTGACAAATTTCTTCTATGTGATTCCAATTATCGTTATTGTCAAATTCATAGCTGTGCCCCCAGATATAGAGCAGACGGGGGATTCGTTTAGCATGATATACATTTGCTGAAATGTCAATATTTAAAAATTTTTCGATATATTCCATGATTTCAGGATTGTTATGATGTGCGCTCGGCATCCATGCATGAAAATCCTGCGGAAGCATAAAAGAATCATTATCTGCACCCAAGGTTCGGGAATATGCGATATCCAATTCGGTCAGATACTGTTTTATTTGCTCATATCTTACAAAATTTCCCATTTGGGTGATCCCTGTGTCGGGATATGCCATTCCTCGAATAATGCGATTGCATTTCTTTTCCAATTCCAAGCGGCAGTCCAACACATCACGAATACCTTCTATCACACGTATGTTTCCGTTAGCCCTGTGATTGGCTCCGTGAACTGCTATTTCATGTCCTTTTGAGAGGAAATATTCATCGATCTGCTCCTTTGTGAAGTTGATTTTACGCATGTATTCACAGTTGAAATTAAAGGTAGCCTTCATTCCATACTGATCAAACAGGTGTGCGAGGCGTTTATCTTGCGGCACTCCGTCATCATAGCTAAACGTCACCGCCTTTGCCTTTCCGTTTGGATATCTCATAAAAACCGATCTCATAAATAACCTCCGAAAATTCATTCAGCTGTAATATCTCTATTTTTATCACTATATCACACTTTTGCAAATAAATCAAGGCGTAGTCTTGTATATCGTCAAAAGTGAAGTTATGCCCATGGCATAATGAAGTTTTGTGCTGTCGCACAAAGTGAAGTTAAGTGCGCCACTCACTTCCGCAGAAACTTCACTGTCCGCAGGACAACTTCACTTGCGAAGCAAACTTCACGCGCCGAAAGGCGCACTTAATTGAAAAAAGCACCTCACTTTTATGCATATTATATCGCATATTCTCGTATATTTCAATAGTGAAGTTGCGGCAAGCCGCAGTGAAGTTATGCCTTGCGGCATAGTGAAGAGCAGTCGCTACGCTTACTGCGTGAAGTTAAGTGTTCCGCATATCGTGCCGAAGGCACACTTCACGCACGAAGTGCGCATCACTTGCGAAGCATACTTCACGTTCCGCGCAAGCGGAACACTTAGCTCAAAAAACGCACCTTTGTCGGTAGACAAAAGTGCGTTTTTTGTTGGCTTAAACGAGTGAAAAGGTCAAAAATTGAGGTAATTGCGAAGAAAAGGTCAACTTTTAGATGATTTTTTGTGCCAATTTTCTTGCTCGACGTGCGATTTTTTCATAAGTTTTTGTTAACAACTCCGGACGTGCAATCCAATTTTCGTTTTCATCATAATAACCGGTCGTAACATAAATTCTCTCTTGCTCTGTATTGTTTCGAGAAAAGCTTGCTTCTATGAGAGACAAGGAAAACGGACCGAATAAATCATCCTTCAGGTAGTACCTGCCGTAACAATCGATACCGTGGGTTATTTTATTAGAAGGATAAAGCTCTGGAATATAAAAGTAATAGCTATTATATTGGGGAATGACAATAGAAAGGTCGGAGCTTGGCAAGGAAGGCTTTTCCGTATGATCCTTATATAAAATTAAACACCCCAATTCCAAGGCGTACTGTGATAATTTTTTAAAGCTTTCAAAATCCATAACATAATTTAGTTGTTTGCCCATATCACACCTCTTTTTTCTTAAATTATATCACATTTTCGCAAATAAATCAAGGCGTAGCCTTGTATATCATCCGCAACAAGTTGCGGTGTTTTTTTAGTGAAATATTCGGCTTACGCCGAATGTGAAATAATTCACTTCGTAAATTGTGAAATATTGCTCCCTTCGGTCGCAATGTGAAATGAAATTCGCCTCCTCACATTTGCGAAGCAAATATTTCACAGCGGAGCTATTTCACATGGCAAAGCCATATTACACTCGCCGAAGGCGAATTTCGTTGAAAAAAGCACACATTGTCTTGGTAGACAAATGTGTGCTTTTTTCTGTGTAAGGACTATAAAAAAGATATTTTTGCCGTTTTTGCGTATGACTTCGAACCCTCACATAATTTCCAAGTGCTTGAAAATTCCATGTTTTACGCGTCTTTTCCAACGATCGCACCTGGACTTGGGGGTTCAGATTTCACCGCTTTACTCCGTGCATTTGGAGACCGAGAGATCTGAACCCTCACAGAGCCGTACTCGCTTTTTCTTTTATTAAAACGGCATTTTATCTTGAGCTTTCTGCTTTAGTGTGTGGTGGTGAGCCACCGTCAGTCGACCAGTGGCTGTACCACTTTGAGACCGCCTACAAAAATCACCGTGATTTGTTCTTTGGAATCTACAGTTATGCATTCGAGCAGTTGTCTTACGATCTGCTCATCGTATTCCATCGGGCGGTTTTTCAGTCCGTCCAGGATGGTGTATATATCGTCGAGTCGAGTTTGGGTTTGCTCTCTTTTGAGCTGACCGTCTTGGATGTCGGCGAGCTGCTGTTGCAGTGCGATCTTTTCATCCATGAGCCGTTTGGCTTTTTCTTCATCGAAGGCATCCACCGTTTCGGTGGATATTTTTGATAGCATTGCTTTGAATTCCGCATCGATCTCTGCGATTCGGATTTGCAGTTCCATGCTGTTGTCCTCGGTTGGCTCGTTTTCCAAGGCCATGCCGATGTGTACTTTCAGAGTCTGCAGCACACCGAGGTTTTGCTGTGCCGTTTCCATAATGGCTCTCATGACGGCTCGTTGCAGGATGCTTTCCTCTACAGTCGGTGAGTTGTGGCAGTATTTCTTACCGAAGTCAAGCCGATTGATACATCTCCATACGATCTTCTTTTGTCCTTTTACCGTCCATGTGCATCTGCGGTACGGTGTCTTGCATTCTCCGCAGACGAGCAGTTCAGTCATGGCGTATTTGCTTGAGTATTTGCCTTGCTCGGTTTTCGTACCGACCTTTTTGGTCTTGGGCTTTCCGGCTCGTCTTGCAAGTTCCTCTTGGACTCTGCCGAAGGTGACTGCATCGATGATGGCAGGATGGTTGTTCTCGATGTAGTATTTCGGGCGTTCGCCGTTGTTGACCATGACCTTTTTGGATAGGCAGTCTTTGATGTAGGTCTTGTTGATGACCGCATCGCCCTTGTATTTCTCATTGGAGAGGATGGACTGGATTGTGGTCATCGACCATACTGCTTTTCCTTTGGGGCTTGGGATTTGCATATCTTCGAGCTTTTGGGCGATACCGCCGAGGCTGTCGCCTGCGAGGAAGCGTTCATATATAAATCTTACGGTTTCCGCTTCTTCGGGATCGATTTCGGGTTTGCCGTCAGCTCCTTTTCGATAGCCGAGGAAGTTCTTGTAGTGGAACGGCACATTGCCTTCCTTTGCACTCCGTGCCTTGCCCCATTTCACATTAGCGCTGATATTCTCGGATTCGCTCTGTGCGATACATCCGTAGATGGTGATATAAAACTCTGCGCCGGGTTGGTTGGTGTAGATGCCTTGTTCCTCGAAGTACACCACCACGCCCAGGTCGTTGAGCATTCGGACGAACTTGAGGCAGTCCACGGTGTTTCTTGCGAAGCGGGCGATGGACTTGACGATGATCATGTCGATCTTGCCTTGCTTGCATCGGCGGATCATTCGGTTGAACTCATCACGCTTTTTGTAGCTCGTTCCGGTGATACCCTTGTCGGCGTAGATGCCTTCGAGTATCCATCCCGACTCAGCGTTGATGCGGTCGGTGTAGTGCTTGACCTGCGTTTCGTAGCTATGGAGCTGTTCCTCTTGCTTGGTGGACACTCGGCAGTAGGCTGCCACTCGCAAGGCTCGGTATGTTGTCTTTACGGTTTCGTGGATCGGGATGGTCGGTTCTATGACTCTTACCACTCTCGGTGGGCTGACCGTAGGGGTTTGTATCATGTGTCGTTCTCCTTTCTCATCAGTTGTCCGTTCAGCAGGATGATGCCCACCGTCAGATCGGTGTACAGGATGACCTCGCTGACCGTTCGGTTTATTCTCTCGGTGCTATCGTCGGCTGACCGTTCAAACTCGGATTGCAGTTTTCTTGCCGTATGGGTTGCGGTGTCCAAGTCTTTGTATTTCTGACTGATGCATTCCATCATCTTCTTGCGCAAGGTGTTCTTGTCGATCTCTGCGGAGTCGAGCATCCTTGCGATTTCGTTGTTCAGCCGTCTAACCTCTATGCTCGGTTCGGTTTCGATAGGTGCGGTCATTCGGATGTGTTCGGGGGTTATGCCTGCGAGGATTCCGTTGATCGCTCCGAGCAGGTCGCTGTCGGTGATCTTGATCAGCTCTCGGCACTCTTTATTCTCGCACAGCCATCGTTGTTGGCATTGGTATCGGCTGTCGTGTCGGCGTTGCATTCTTCGACCACAGATGGGGCATTTTACGGGGACGGCGATTTGGAAGATATCCATTTTCCGATCCGTGTTCTTTTGGGTGTTACGGGTATGCTTGGTCTGTTGCATTGCCATATGGGTTTCTTCGTCGAGGATCATCGGATAGGGTTCTTTTCCGAGGTACCGTTCATCCTCGATGATCCTTTTGAGTCGTGCCTTGTTCCAACCGATGATTTCGGGCATATATTCGATTTGTTCCTCATTGAGCCAAGTCGCTATGGTGAGGAGGGATTGTCCGTCGAGGTACGCCTTACAGATCCGCTTGACGATCTCGCTCTCTTGGGGATGTAGCACGATGATGCCGTTATCGCATCGGTAGCCGTAAGGCAGTGTTCGGTTCTTCATGCGGATTTGCACCGTCCTTTCTCATTGATTTCTTCGGTCAGTTCGATGTTGCCGAGCAGACGGAAGGTAATCTGTGTGTTGTCGTTCACCGTGATGCTCTGCACGATCTGCTCGAACAGGTCGTTGTCGAACTCGGTGGTGGGTTCGTATTCTTCGAGGATGCCGTTCAGCTCCTTGATGGTATCAAGCAGTTCATCGTCCTCATCCTCGGTGAGCTTCTTTCTTCTCTCGATTCGCAGGTCGGTGATGCGGTTGCTGATCTCCGAGGTCTGCTTCGAGTAGTCGGCTGCTCCGAGGACTCCGCTTGTATGGAGCCTTGTGATGACCAGGTTCTTTGCACCGAGGTCAGCGATCTCCTTATCGATCTGTCGGATTCGCTCTTGGTTACGGCTCGTTCGGTTCTGCATGGCTTCGATCTGCCGTATCAGCATTCCGAGCAGTTCTTCTTGGTTTGCTTTCAGCTTTATGACCATATCGGTGAAGGCTTCGTATACCATGTCTTCTCGGACTCTGCGGTTATCGCAGTCTGTAGCACCTGCCGATCTGCCTGCACAAGTCCAGTATGCTGTACCTCTCGTGACGATCCTTCGGAAGCTCCTTCCGCATTCGGGGCATCTCATTTTGGATGACAGCGGATGGTCGTGTACCTTCCGTCCGTTGTTCGTCTGCCTTGAGCGCATCAACTCTTGTACCGCTTCGTAGGTTTCTCGGCTGACGATGGGAGGGTTACTGTTCTCCACGTAGTATTTTGGGAGCTGACCTGTGTTCTTCATCGTTCGGAATGGGAGGGTTTCGGTGGTGAATTTCTTTTGAAGGAGGGCATCTCCCATGTACCTCTCGTTGGTCAGCACATACTTGATCGTACCGCTGTACCAGTGAGTGTGTCCGTACCGTCTTGGTACGCCTTCATCGTTGAGTATGTTTGCGATTGCCTGCATTCCGAAGCCTTGCAGGTAGAGGCTGAATATTCGGCGTATTACTATCGCCTCGGTTTCGTTGATAACCATCTGACCGTTTATGAGGTCGAAGCCGTATGCGGGGCAGGTGCAGTTGAACTCGCCGGACTGCATCCGCTTTTGGTAGCTCCAACGCATATTCCCCGATATGTTCACGCTTTCTTGTTGCGCAGCCATACCGGGGAATGTTACGATCATTTCCATATTCAGTTTGTCGGTGTCGATGCCTTGTTCCTCGAAATACACGCTGACTCCGAGGTCTGTCAGCATACGCAGAGTTACGAGCAGTTCTTCGGTGTTTCTCGCAAATCGGGATACCGACTTGACGATGATGCGGTCGATGAGACCTTTCTTACAGTCACGGATCAGTCGGTTCAGCTCGTCGCGCTTTTTCATCTCGGTTCCCGTGATACCCTCGTCGGCGTAGATGTCGACAAGCTCGTATTCGGGATGCTTCTTGGTGTAGTCGCTGTAGTACCGAATCTGCGCGGCAAAGGAATGGAGCTGATCGGTGGAATCACTTGATACTCTGCAATAGGCTGCCAATCTGATTTTAGTGGCTATCTGTTGTTTCACGGTTGTGATTTCCGTAATCTTCATCTTGTTCTCCTTTCCGCAGGTTTGACCTGCTGTGTTGTTTGCCCTTGGGCAACACAAACACTACCACGAGAGTTCGGAACAGTCCAGCGACTATCCGCAGAATTTGCTTTTCAGACACAAATATTTTCCGCGTCGTAGTGAGCTGCGCTGATGCGAACGATCTTCTTATATTCTTCCTTTGTGATGAGCTGCATTTCGAGCAGCATTTTCAATAGCCCTACACTGTAGGCGAAGGCTGTGTTGTTTCTGTCAGTGGTGTTCATACGGCACCTCCTACATCTGAATGTGAGGACTCTCGTCGGGTTCTTCGTCCTCATCACATTCCGGCTCTGCAAGATCAAGGTTTGCTGTTCGGAGCTGCTCCAACACCTCCAACAGATTTCGTGTGTTCCCATCGCCGTCTTGGTATTCAATCGTTACTCCGTTTTTATGGAAGGCAGAGACGATCTCAATAAATTCGTTAGGGTCTAATGAGATACGGGAGGGATCGCTGATGAGCATAGTTTTGATGCCGTCGCTTTTTAGGCGTTCCGCAAGGCGGAGCATATTTTCCTTCTCATCTTTGGCGCTGGCTACGACGGCCGTACTGCCTGCCGCCTGATATCCTTTATCCGCACAGTGGCGAAGCAGATGTTCTTGCTGCTGGTTCATAAGGTGCGAGTCATCATAGGACTGACGACAATATAGGAACACCCGATTGTCTGTTGTTTCGCCGAGCTGCTCAGCATTGCCGACTCGGAAATATGCAAATGCTTTCTTGTCGCTCATTACAGTAACACCTCCATGTATTTGATTCCGAAACTGACGATGATTGCTTTATCGACGGCACCCATAGTGTCCTTATCGATCTTACCGATGCATTCGCCGAGTCTTGTTTTATCGATGGTCCTGATCTGTTCGAGTAGGACAATTGATTCCGATTTCATAAACTCTGCCATGAAGGTCACATGGGTTGGTAGAGCTGCTTTTGTTTTTCTGCTTGTGATCGCCGCCACGATAGTGGTAGGGCTGTGTTTATTTCCTACGTCATTTTGCAGAACGAGTACAGGTCGCATACCGTCCTGTTCGCTGCCGATGATAGGACTTAAATCGGCGTAGTAGATTTCGCCTCGTTTAACTTTTTTCATTGATGGCCTCCGTTATAAGTAAAAAAGGCGGTCGAATGCTTTTGAGGGCAAACGACCGCCTGGTATTGTTTTGGTATCAATCGTTTTGCTTGAGCCGATATTAGATCCACGCCATCCCTCGGCTAACGGGAACACACCCACCGGTCATGCATTTGACCTCATTGGAATCTCACCACCCCCAGGATCGCTGCGGGGCGCTCTCATTGGTTGCGACGGCTCACGGTTCTGCTACCGCTTCAACGCTCGACCTATTGACTGAACGCAAGTATCTTTAATGCCTCTGCCTGTCATCGCCTTCGTTACGGGTGCGCCGTACCGTCTGAGTCCTGAAGGCGACAGGTTCTTATCCAAAAGAAAAAGGGTGAAGCCTGCGCGTTCGCTCATGTGGCTTGCCGGTTTTGCCGACAGCAGAGGGAAAGTGGTCGGTGTGCTGTACTATGAACTTGTCAAGGAACATCGGAGGCCTACAGAAAAAGCCCCCTCACTTTCCATGGGACTTCAGTGAGGGGGTTGAGCGGATATTTTTTTAATTTTCTAACATTTTTTTGAGTTTAGCCAAGATTCTGCGCTTTCGGTCGTTGATTGTCCTCTGGGGAATACCGCATTCTTCCGACCATTTTCTTTCGGACAATCCCCTGAAAAACAATGCATGAATTAGTTCTTGCTCGTCCTCCGGCAGCATAGATATTATCAAGCGGAGCTTGTCCACCGTGATTTTCCATATCACAGCATCGGTAATTTCCGCATTCAGATCGACGAGCAGATCCTCGCCGCTACACTCGTCATCGTCAAACTGGCTGTACGAGATATCTTTGTGTCTTGTTCTCCAAGTCAGATATTCGTCACGATCCTTTGCTTTGTAAAAATCACGGTAAGCGGTTTCATCCACCTCCATGATCATTCCGTGCAGAGGAATAAAGAACTTGTCCTTGTAGGACGGATCGTTTTCTTCACGGCGGCAGAGTTCCTCATAGGATATCTCTATGTACTCGCCGTTCTCTAATATAAAAACCTTTCTCGGTGCGTATTTTTTCACCGTAATGTACCTCCAATCAATCGTTTTTGAATTTGTCAAAACGATTGATCGGGAGGATCGCGGCAACCCACGCCGCTATTGCGCCGACGAGCAGAAAGGAAAAGGGCGTGATGAGAAACGCCAAACTCACCCCTTGTTTTTACAGGGGCAAATTTGGCGTTACGGTAGAGGAAATATTGGGATTGCCAGCCGGGAGGCTTTTCCGAGTGCCGGTGGTGACCATCCTTTGCTTTCGGCTTATGAGAACGGTGTGTATGATGCGCTCGGTGCGTCCGGTGGTGGCTTGTCCATCGTGTTTGCCGATAGACTATGTACTTAGTTTTATTCATTGCACATCCTCCAACCGTAGGCAGCACAGCCGCCGTATCGGTGGGGATGTACTGTCATTTAGGTCGGCTTATGCTGCCACGCCTTTGTGTTATCCGTTGTTTCTGTCTGCTGTGATTCACTGTCTGCGAACATTTGGTTCACCTTCGTTCAATGTGATAGTTGTATATCGTATAGTGCCGTTTTCTGTATTTATAAAGCGGATACCCTCACTATTTGTCGAGTAAATAAAAAAGGAGCGCCCAACTTGTTTTTTCTACAAGCTGAGCGCTCTATTCCTTTGATTTCTGCCAGGTGGTTTGTTCGGTATTCTGTTTTGGGTTCTCATTTGGTTTTCTCCTTCCTAAAAGCGCGAACGGGCGATGGCGGATTTACCGTCACCGCCCGTTCGGGTGGATTATTGTGTTTTGGTGCAGTTTCCCTTGAAAGCTGCTTTTACAGACACATTATAACACGTTCTGCATTACGAAAATTGTCGGTCTATGGAAAAGAAAGAAAAATTTTTCTATTTCAAGAAAAACTGTCTTCAGAACTTATGGAGATATTTGATTCAGTTATCATTGGTTAAATCTCCGTTACCGCTTACAGGGAGTGCATCGCCCAGATATGTCGGTTCGGGCTTGAAAATACACATCAACCAATCCTTGCAACGAGCTAAAACCTCACGGGCATCTCTCATAGACTGTCCGCCATATGTATTCAAGTCTGACGAAACGCCATAAGCCTCAACTCCGAGCTGTTCGGCAATATACAAAGCACGGTACAGGTGGTACTCCTGCGTCACGATAATAACCTTATTCGCCTCGAAAATTTCCTTGGCACGATATACCGTCTCGTAGGTTGAGAACCCAGCGTGATCCATAAAAACGTTCTCAGACGGCACACCATTCTCGATAGCATAGTTTTTCATAGCACCGACTTCATCGTAATCCTCACGTCCGTGATCGCCACTCATCAATAATTTCGGCGCAGCACCGGCCTCATAAACTTCAAGGGCACGTATCAATCTATCACGGAGCATATGGCTAAGACTACCGTCATCCTTTACCTGACAGCCGAGAACGATGATACAATCCACATCCTCAAGCTCTGCTGCTTTCTCAACAGAGAGGATACGATCCTTGCCAACTGATTTTACATGACCATTAACAATGTACAGAGTTGCTATTCCAGCTACGGCAAGGCAAAGTAACACAATAAATGCATTTCTCAATATCTTTCTCTTTGTTTTCATCCTTCGTTCTCCGGCTTTGCTTTGGCTTTTCTGCCTCTACAAAATGTGCAGAGACAGATAGCCATAACAGAAGCGATTGCAATTACCGAAGGAACTATATATTTCTTCATTTCAACAGTCCTTCTTTCTTTACAGGTTCTCGTTTTTCAGTGCATCAATCGGATTATCCTTTTTAATCTTGCTCATGGAGTACATCATAGTGATAAACACCACAAGGAACACACTCAGCACCGCAATACCGATAGCCGTCCAAGGTAGATGGAATTTCGTTTCCATACCTTCCATTACAGCAAGATATATCAGATACGTAACACCGCAGGATACTGGCAAACCATAGAGCAACGCACGGGAACCATACAACAAGCATTCAAAGTTCATCATTTTATTGAACCCCTTTTGTGTCATACCTACTGACTTTAGCATCGCAAACTCACGCCTACGCAAGCTGATGTTCGTAGAGATAGTATTAAACACATTAGCTGCTGCAATCAGCGAAATCAGAACAATAAAGCCATAAGAGAACACACGAATAATCGTTACAATATTTCGCTCAGATTCCTCTTGCTCCGCAACGTCATACAAATTCTTTGCATTAAATCCATTGTCGTTCAGAAGCGTTTGTAGAGCAGTATAGCTTTCGACATGATTATCGGAAGTAACCATATAATAATAGCTATTGTCTACAGCATCAAAATCATCAAATACCTTCTCGGCAAGACTGATCGGGTAAATAAATCTTGCACCGTTAGTATTTCTTACAAAAAACGGTTTTTCGTAAATTACCTCACCTACATTTAGTGTCGTGTAAACATATCCTTCTTCAAGCGGAAAAAACAACTCATCCGGGCCCTCTACATCTGACTGACTGTCTTTCATATACAAGACATCTATATCGCCATTTTCATTGGTAACTTCACCTGAAAAATAATATCCGGGGATATCCTTTTCTTTTCGAACGACAAGCTGAAACGCATCGGTGTTATAAAGCGTAATTGTTTCATATTTTTGTGTAAACGTATTGAAGAGAGTAGCTCCGTCGATAGCTATACCAAGCGGTTTTTCGGGATTCATATACTTCTGTTCACTTAACCCGTTTTTGTTTAATAGGGCTTTGAAGGTAGCATCATCAACAAAGGTAATGTTCGAGGAAGTATTATGCATCGAGTTATTACTGTCAAAGAACTCAGTTCCTTCTTTAGTTAGATAGTCACTGCTGATATCTGCAAATGCATATCTATCTTGCGAATATGCTCCATTCGTTACAGACTTTGCCGACTTCATTCTATTGAGGAGTTCTTCAGGTGAGATTTTGTCAAATTCATTGCCTGAAATGTGGATCGTCATATCATATCCCGCAGAAGCAAACCCCACACCTACAGTCTCCATTAGGTAATCTGTAAATGCAGAAGCAGAGACAAACAGCACAATGCTCATAAACAGGCTAACAACGGTTGTTCTGTATTTTTTCTTATTCCGTTTGTAATGCTTATTAGCAAGCACACCTGACAATCCAAAGAACTTATACGTCAGTTTCGATGTCTTAACAGGCTTTGTATTTCTTACATCAAGATTCTGACGGATCGCCTCAACAGCGGATACCTTCGTGGCTCTTTTTGAAGGAATCCAAGCGGAAATCAAAACAGTAATCAAAGCGATAACAGCAGCAACCCCAATGGCCACCGCCGATACACTGAGTTTCATATCAATCGGATAACCAATAACAGCTCGGAACTTCTCACCAATCAGCATAAGAGTCACACCGATACCGCCCACACCAGCCAAAACGCCAAAAGGAATACCGATAACACTTACTGCCAATGCCTCAAACAGCACCATCTTCCTCAACTGTTTCTTGGTTGCACCAATGGAAGAAAGCAGACCAAACTGTTTTGTTCGTTCTGATACGGAGATAGAAAAAGCATTGTATATCAGAGAAACGGAGCCAAACATAATGAGACCAATAACAATTGCGGCAAGACTATACAGCATAGTTGTGAAACCATTAACCGCAAAGGTGCCGGAATACATCAGCAGATCGTTGTTAACATCGCCTTCTAATTTCATCTTTTGCATAAAATCAAAAGTGTCTTTGGGGTTCTTCATGCGAAAATACACATCGTAATTGTATTCGCCGTTCGTATCCTTATCGGCAATAGTAAGTGCAGTATAACCTGGTGATTCAAAATCCTCTATGCGCCAACTTAAACGCTCATAAAAACCAACAACCGTATAGGTACGGGTTTCCTTGATCTCTAATGTTTCGCCATTAAACACTTCCTGACCCTGCTCATAAATATAGCAAGGACTGCTCTGTGTCATCGGATAACCGTCAAGCATACGCTGACCAAGTTCAAGGGTGATCTTATCACCAAGATTGTATTTCACACCGCCGTTAATATACAGATGCTCCGGCAACATGATCTCAGTTGAGGAAGTCGGATATTTGCCAGAAGTGATATGGATCGGTAATACATCTTCTACATTTTTGCCAGCACCCAGCACATAGATGTATGGCTTAAACTCGTTCTCGCATCCTTCGGCATAAGCGTTTCCGAGTTGCTGCAGGTAAATAGCTTCTTCAACTTTACCAGCAGCCACAATATCCTCGTAGGTCTTATAATCCGTGTCTTTCTGATAACCGTGCCAGTTACCATCCGAATAGATGGTATTTTCCTGAGCGTAGTTCATAATACTACTTGCAAAAGTAGTTACCGCACAGATCATCGCCGCAGAAAGAATAATACCGATGATTGTTACGATGGTTCTCGTCTTATTCTTTTTAAGCGACTGTAGGGTTACTTTATTGAATACGTTCATCTGCGGATCACCTCGTCACGGGTGATTTTGCCATCTTCAATGGCGATGATGCGGTCTGCCTGCAAAGCAATGCTTTCATCGTGGGTGATGATAATAAGTGTCTGACCGTATTTCTCATTGGATACCTTCAGCAGATCCACGATTTCCTGAGAGTTCTTGGAGTCAAGGTTTCCGGTCGGCTCATCTGCAAGAACGACAGCAGGTGCGTTCATTAGCGCACGACCGATAGATACTCTCTGCTGTTGACCGCCGGAGAGCTGATTCGGCAGATGGTTTTCACGACCTGTCAGCTTGAGGGTAGTCATCAGCTCGGTGAGCCTGTCCTGATTAACCTTTTGACCGTCCATAAGTACGGGGAGAGTGATATTTTCGGTCACATTGAGGACAGGGATCAGATTATAAAACTGATAAATGAGTCCTACCTGACGGCGGCGAAAAATGGCAAGCTGTTCTTCGTTCTGCGCGTATACATCCTTGCCATCCATAAATACTTTACCGCTTGTGGGACGGTCAACACCGCCCAGGATATGGAGTAAGGTGGATTTACCCGAACCGGAGGGGCCGATGATTGCGATAAACTCGCCTTTATTGACAGAGAAGGATACGCCGTCAAGTGCGCGCACCTCATTCTCGCCTTTACCATATACCTTTGTGAGATTTTCAACTCTTAATATTTCCATAGTGGAATGCTCCTTTCGCTTTTTACACCCATATTCTACTTTGTCAAGATGACACGGGAGTGACTCTAAAGTGACTGATCTGTCACTTTACGAAATAAGGGAGCCGCCGATCAGTCGGTTCCCTTATAAAAGCGGATGGAGAACATCGCACCCGAGGGCTTCCGATTCTCGGCCTTCACAGTGCCTTTTTGACTTGTAATTATCATTCTTGCGAGAGCCAGGCCAACGCCGAAGCTCTTGTCATCGGAATCTTTGCCTTTGTAAAAACGCTCAAAGATATGAGGCATATCTTCCTTGGCAATGCCCGTTCCGTTATCTTTTATCAATATTTCTGTGTAGAGGGCGTTGTCAATCGTTTCAATCTCAATCTTGCCGCCTTCCGGTGTATGCTCCATGCAGTTCTTCACGATATTACCGATTGCTTCACAGGTCCAGGACACGTCACCAATAAAATCACCCTCGGCTTTGATGGCAAGTTCCAGTCCTCGCAGTTCAATAGGAACGAGCAAAGGAGCACATGACTTATTAATCAGCGTTGCCATGCTGACCTTTTCTTGCTTGAACTGTACTGTACCTGCATCCAATTTTGAAATCTTCAGTAGGGTTGTAATGAGCCATTCAATACGGGACAGCAATCCATACAACTCGTGAGTAAGTTCCTGTCTGCGATCATCAGTAAGATTCGGTTCTGAAAGGAACTGCACCAACAAATTAATGGATGTCAGCGGTGTGCGGATCTGATGGGAGATATCTGCAATCGAATCGGCAAGGTACACCTTATCATTCAGCAGTTTTTGCTGTTGCTCACGCAGGCGGATGGTCATTTTATAGATCTCGCTGTGGAGGATACCCAATTCACCCTCGGAGTAATCTCCCATAGTGATAGCATTATCGCCGTGTAGAATTAAATTGATATCCGATGCCAACTCAGCAATTTTACGGTATCTCTCGTATGTGCTGACATATTGAATCAGAATGAGAAAGGATGCCAGAATAATCCCTATAATGCCCGCACGGTTGCTCACGGAAAAACACGCAATACAACCGGCGATGGAGACGATTATTTGTAAAATTAGTGTCTTTCTCACTTCTTTGTTTTTCAGTAGCTTTATCATAGTTCCACCTTGTATCCCAAGCCACGCACCGTCAGAATGATTTTCGGGTTGGTAGGATTATCTTCAATCTTTTCACGCAGCCGTTTGATATATACCGTCAGCGTATTGTCGTTCACATACTCTCCGGCAACATCCCATATTGCATCAAGGAGCTGATTGCGGGTAAGCACAATGCCACGGTTATTGATAAATACCAAAAGCAGACGATATTCCAACGCAGAGAGAAATAGATCCTTGTTGTTCTTCATCGCAATGCCTTTTTCGGTGTCTACGACAACATCGCCGAGCTTTACCGTCTTGCCGGTATTGCCGGTCAGTCTGAGAACATTCTTGATTCGGGAAGCAAGTTCTCTCGGTCGGAAGGGCTTCGGGATATAGTCATCGGCACCGAGATCAAATCCTGTAACGGTGCTGTACTCGTCGCCGGATGCGGTAAGGAAGATAACGGGTATATCATATTCAGCTTTAATTGCCTTACAGGTTGCAAAGCCATTGCCTTCTGCCAAGGATATGTCAAGCAGAACGAGATCTGCCTTTTCTTCTGTAAGCAGATTCATAGCTGCCGTCTGACCGGATACGCTCTTCACGATATATCCTTCGTTATTCAAGAATTCAGTTAAATTGGCAACGATGGCTTTATCGTCCTCAACCAAGAGTATCTTTGTCATATTATCATTCCTCCACACCAAGCGAATAAAACAACTCGCTTTGTAGGTTATAAATTTCGTCGATATTGATCTTCTTGCCGTCGGTCATAATGACAAGATGCTCATATTCATCAATTCGTTTCACAGTACCGATGACGGTGATATAAGCACCTCCGGCTTTTCTCATGTCCGGCTCAAAATAGGTTATACTGACTTCCGGCTGTTCGTCAATAAATTCGAGGATCATGTTCAGCTTCTCATTGAGAGCAGCTTTGGAGTTCTCATCCAGCTCTATGCGATCATCTGTTATACGAGCTTCTTCCAGTACCATTTCTTCATATCCGGTGATGGCTGCAAAGGGAGCAAACCGTGCAGCACGGTCTGCCATTGTAGGCTGTGGATGTTTCCTTGATACGTGATGAGGCAGATCCACGATGTCCTCATACGGAAATCTTTCGGCCATACTGCACCTCCTTCTGTTCGACTTATTGGAATTTATACTATTTTCTGTTTTTGCAATCTCATTTATATAATTCTGCTTTATTTGCTATTGTTTTTTTGTTGTTTGAAAAGTCTTTTCAATCATAAGTATCATAATCACAGCAAACAAAAACAAATAAACAGGCATAATTTTAAATCCAATAAGTCGTCCAAGCAAGCCATACAAGGGTGGCATAAAGGTTGAGCCAACATACGCACTTGCCATTTGAATACCAATAATTGCTCCTGAATTTTCTGCGCCAAAATTACCAGGTGTTGAATGAATAATGCAAGGGTAAATAGGTGCGCACCCAAGACCAATAATAATAAAACTGATAGTTGCTACTGTTTCATTTTCAATTGGCAATAGAAGTCCGATAATACCCAAAGTAAGAATAACCGTGCCAAGCCTTATCATATTTCTATCACCTATTCTATCCATAAGGAATCCTCCGACAAATCTTCCGAAGGTTAATCCTATAAAGAACAGTGAAGCAAAAGCGGCGGCTCTCTCTGCGGCAATGTTTCTTACCTCAACAAGATATGTACTTGCCCAACCCATTGCGGTGGCTTCAGCAGCACAATATGCCAAAAAGCCAAGCAAAAGATAGGGAACGCCTTTTATTTTTAATGCGCCTGTAATCCCAATGCTTTTTTGATTATTTTCATCTGTAGCAGCATTTTTATTTACTTTCCATACAGGCAAGGTGAGTAAAAGCAAAAGTCCGAACCCAAACTGAATAGCGGCAACAATGCGATATCCGTTATTCCAAACAGCTGTGGAGAGCGCATAGCTCATTACAAAGGGGCTTATAATCGTTCCCACGCCCCAAAAACAATGAAGCCAGCTCATATGCTTAGATGTATAATGAAGTGCAACATAATTATTAAGTGCTGCATCAATAGCACCTGCACCAAGTCCATAAGGAACAGCAAAAATAATCAACATCCAAAATTCAGTTGCAAAAGAAAAGCCCATAAGAGCAATTGCTGTTAAAAACACGCTGATAACTGTAACTATCCGCGTTCCCAACTTGTGTGTCAGTTTGTCGGACATCAGGCTCGAAACTATAGTACATCCCGAAATAACCATTGTAACGATACCCATATATGAAACAGGAACACCAAAGGTTTCGCGCATTATAGGCCATCCCGAGCCAAGAAGTGAGTCAGGTAATCCCAGACTAATAAAAGCCAGATATATTAAAACAAGTAATAATGAATACATAATTTCCTACTCCATGTTTTTCTCAATTAAAAACAAATTCTTATTTTCCTAACTGTTCGACCTATTGGAATTTGTCGTTATCTATACTCATTTGGAACTTCGATATGAAATGTCTCACACAATAACTTCACATCATGTACATCATTTTCATCAAACTCGTATCCGAGATGGAACATTACTTGACTATATGGTTCAATACAGGAAACCTCTATCTC
>JBGVLZ010000021.1:0-28199 GCA_045124505.1 Eubacteriales bacterium | reverse complement strand
GTTGAGCTTAACAACCATTTCAGGGCCGTTTACGCAAGTTGTGGTAGATGTATCAACATTGTTGAAGTACTGTTCTTCCTTACCGATACCGTATGCATCCATAATACCGTTTGCGATAGCAGTACCCATATCGATAACCTTAGAGGGGTTAAGCAAGTAGTTATGAACGTCATTGTAGTTGGACTGGAATACACATTCGATGATAACCGAAGCGTTGAGCCAGTGCATCTTACTCTGACGGAGAATTCCGTAATAGTCAGCTCTTGATCCGTCGGGATATGATTGTGATCCGTTAACGTAATACATTTCCCATCTTCTGACGCCGACATCCTTTGTAAGACGTGTAAGGATGGCATCACCAAGGCTGGAGCTTCGTGCTGCGTGGTTGGGAAGGTAGTTGGGGTTTGTAATAAACGCACCGCATCCGTTTGCGCTTGTAGAATCACTGGAGTTATTATGAATACTTACAAGCGTACCTGCGCCGTTGTTTACAGCTGTTGCCGCACGTTCAGCAAACGAAGGGCTGTAGCTGTTTGATGTTCTCGTCATAACAACGGAAACACCGTGTTCTTCAAGGACCTTTTTTGTCTGGTTGGAAATTCTCAGATTGTAATAGTCTTCCTGTTCTCCGCCCCACTTCATAGCGCCGTCAGCACCTGTGTTTGCACCATGACCGGGGTCAAGACAGATCTTGTTCGTATCAAGCGAAGGGTTATCGCCCTTTGCAAATACGCCGATTGCGGGCATCATTGAAAGTACCATGACTGTTACAATGATGAATGCGAGTAATTTTTTAAGCATTGATCAATACCTCCTTTGCGATTAAGCAATGTTTAAATTGAATAATAAAATATTTTAAATGACAACCGCCGTGAGGGCAACCTCACGGCAA
Source organism: Eubacteriales bacterium (assembly GCA_045124505.1). GTDB lineage: Bacteria > Bacillota > Clostridia > Oscillospirales > CAG-272 > RGIG7213. Next base: position 27,307 of record JBGVLZ010000021.1, on the reverse strand, counting down.
AATTGTCAAATAATTCATAAATACTATACCTTATTGCAGGCAATCACTTGCAATGATGGAAATGTCAGCATCATTTACGATACCGTCGCCGTTTACGTCAGCGGCTTCAGCATAACCGTCCACAGATACATTGGACATAAGCTTCTTTGCGCGGATAAGGTCCTTACCTGATGCAAGACCGTCGCCGTCAATATCAGCCTTTATAATGATGACAGCTGTATCATATGCAAAACCGTCATAATAAAGCTTGATAATGCATCCGCTTCCTACATAGCCGTCAACAGCTGAACCGTCAGCCTTTGTGATTCTGCAGTCGCCGTCAAACATAGCTTCGATAGTTGCCGCATCAAGCTTGTTGTCGATTCCCTTTACAATGGGGTTTTTACCTGTTCTGTCAACAGTTACAGAAGAATTAACAGGAGTTATCTTACCGTCGTAAGGCGCAGGATCAACTGTCAGTGTAAATGTATGGCAAACAAATGTATCGCCTACACCTGTTGTTGCTTTGATAACAACTGTGTGCTTACCGATTGAAAGATTACCTGTAGGAACATCATCAACATATCCGTGGAGCGATGCGCAAACTGTTGCATACTGCGGATAAGCGTTCAATACGTCCTGACGCTGCATGGGAGCAAGTGTCATTGTATTTACACCGTCAATATAGAGGTTAAAGGACTTTATTGATTCGGGGTGGAGTGCCCAACCCTGAATATGAACGGATTCACCCTTTTTAACTGTAGGATCACCCTCGGGTGTATCAAAATTCTTTTCTATTTTGTCAAGAAGTGTAATTGTCTTTGCGGGTGCATTCGGGTCTTGCGCATAACCTTCATCAAGGAATGTTATGAGCTTGTATGTACCGGGAGTGAGTTCAGGACGGTCATTCTTTGTACCGTCTTTAATGAGGTCGTTTATAGTTACCTCACCTGTGTGCATTTCAAACCAGTAATATGAGCTTACTGTACCGGGTGTGTCATTAACACCGAACAGACCGACCCATGCACCGGGTGCATCGCCCTTTGCTGTTATTTTAATGGGTTCATTCAAAGCGTAACGGTCTTTCTCTGTACGCATATATGTTGAACCGGCTGCGGGATATACAGTCATGTTGTAAACTGCGATATCGTAGTAGTTGCCGGATTTTGTGCATCCTCTTACTCTGATAGGATACTGACCTGCGGGAAGCGTCGGAACCTCAAGCTCTGCAGAGAAAGCATTTATATCCTTACAGTTGGTGTACGTCGGCATTGCATTTGCAACATCCTGACGGAAAGAGGAATTCAAAGTCTGCCATGAACCGCCGTCTATGCTGTATTCATATTTTGAAATGCCTTCGGAGTGAACGCTCCAACCGGAAATTGACATTGCACCGTCAACGCCCTTTGTCACTGTTTTGGCAACAGCAAGAGTTTCGTTACCGCTCTTGGATTCTGTTGCGGAAAGGTCGATACAGCTGTGATATGTTTTAAGCTTCAAGCCGTAGTAATCCGCAATACCGTCTGCAATTGCCTTACCTGTTTCTATAACCTTTGCGGGGTTGAGAAGGAAGGATTGAACGTCGCTCTTGTTTGACTGGAAGCAGGATTCAACGATCATAGCAGCGTTGATGTTACCGTAGATCTTTGACCATCTGATAACCTTGTACTGGTCACAAGGACCGCTTCCGCAGTTGTAGCTTGCGTATGATCCGTCATACGTCATACCTTGTGATTCATTTACGGAATACGGATTTGTATTCTTCGGAATACCTACATCATTCATAAGTCTGTTCATGATCGCATTTGCGATGCCTAAGGACTTATTGTAAATGGGTCTTCCGTATTTGTTCGGAATAAATACAACGCATCCACGGGCAGTTGAACTCGTATAAGAGTTGTTATGGATACTGATGAAAGCATCAGAACCGTCGCGGCTCGCCGCATAGGGACGTTCTTCAAGAACAACGAATGTGTCGTCTGTTCTTGTCATGTGAACAGTTACACCGTATTCTTCAAGTCTTTCCTTGGCAGCAAATGCCTGTCTTAAGTTGTAGTTTTTCTCGTCATCGCCGCCCCACTGTCTTGCGCCTACAGCGCCGGGGTCGTGTCCGCCGTGACCGGGGTCAAGCGTGATAATGAGATTTGATGCCTCTGTCTTTACAGGTGCGAGGAATGTGAGCATCGCAAGCATAAAAGAACAGCACAAAAGCATCGATACGATTGATTTTTTAGAGATGTGCATATGTGTTCTCCTTTAATTTATTACAGATTTATTTTATCATACCTTACCTTTAACTGTCAATAAAGGCAAGAAAAATAAATACGACAAACTTTTCGGAGCTTTTTTGTGCAACATGAACAAAAATATTGTTTTCAGAGCTAAAAACCGAAAAAGATCCCGAAACTGTTAAGTTTGGTAACAATAGCGGCAAAAATCATTATCGATGATAACATTTTCAAAGCGGAGAAAAAATATATCATTTTAGTCATTAAAAGTTTACATTTGTACTAATTTTGTGCATTTTCAACAAATCAAACAGCTGTGCTTTGTGAAAATCAGAAAATTTTCATAACCTATTGATATTTTTGGTATTTTGTATTAATATATAATGGTAAGAGTAAACCAATAGCCTTATTGTGTTTACAAAATATTTTCCAACATAAAGGAGGACAAGCATGAAACACTTAAAAAGAATTTTGTCTGTTTTGCTTGCAGTCACTTTTATAGTGTCCTGCGCTGCAATAACGGCAAACGCAAACCCTGCCTTCGGCGACGAAGCTTATAAGCAGTCGCTTCGCGACAAAGGATTCCCCGAATCGTACGTGACACGTCTTGCAGACCTGCACGTAAATCACCCCAACTGGGTATTTGAGCCTTTGAAGATCACAGAGATGAAACCTCAATACACTTGGAATTACGTCATCCAAACGGAGCTTTTTGGAACATCTGAAGGCGAAGGTAATAACCTCATCGGTAGTTCCAGTGAATACTCAGCTTATTGGATGTACTATACTGAGAAATATGACTCCGGTAAATGCCCTGTAAGCGAAGCAACACTTAAGTTCTTCATGGATCCGAGAAACTTCTTTAATGAAAAGCGCATGTTTTTGTTTAAGGATCTTAGTTACGATCCAAGCACAAACGTATGCACTGCTGATTCTGTAAACCGTGTATTTTCAGGTACATTTATGCACAATGCGGTAGTTCCCGGTTCCGACAACCCGCAAAGGCTTACATATGCGCAGGTAGTTTACAATACAGCAACATCGATTGGTATCGACCCGATGTTTCTCGCTGCCCGTCTCAGACAGGAAAAGGGTGTTGACGGTAATACAAAGCCTCTTCTTAACGGTAAGTGCGGCGATAAACTGTGGGAATATTATGATGATTGGACAGAAGGTGCCAACGGTAGTCACAGTTACAGCGAACTTACTTCATACAACGGTCTTTACAATTATTTCAACATTGAAGCATGGGGAGACGGTTACTTCAACATTTATCTTCATGCAATGCAGGAGTCAAGAAATGAAGGCTGGAATACACATATGAAAGCCCTCACAGGCGGTATTCGCAAGCTGAAAGCAAAATATATAGACCAATATCAGAATATACTTTACCTGCAGAAATTTAATGTTGACCCTCGCGCAGGCGACCGTAACTTTGAAGGACAGTTTATGCAGACAGTCTACGCTACATATTCCGAAGCTTACGCACAGTTTCAGGGATATATCGAATACGATATTGTTGATTATGCATATAAATTCGTAATACCTGTATACAGCGGAATGCCCGACACACCTCAAAGGGACCCCGGCACAAAGTTCACAGATACATCAGGATTCCTTTCAAATATTGACGTGCCCGCAGGCGGAACACCCCAAGGCGGTGTAACAAGAAATTCTCTTACATTCAACTTTGCCGCCTCGACAGTATTCTCTGTCGGCGGTTGGAGCGTACATACAAAAGCACGTTCTGCATATCAGTTCAGCGTTGACGGCGGCGACTGGGTAAATGCACAGGCAGGACTCCGTGCAGACGTACAGAACGCCATCGGCGGATATACACACGGATCGATGAACGCATTCAACCTTTCCGTTGATATGACTAAATACGGCATGGGTACACACGTTGTAAGATTGAGAGGTAAGCTCGAAAACAATGAAACGTATCCTATCGCTTCCTTTACACTTACATGTATTGCCGAGGGCGGTGAAATTGAAGTAAATTCAGGCGCATACAAGCTTGGAAATACTGTAAGCGGTAAAACGCTCACGAACATCAACGCAGGCGAAACAGTTGCAAATCTTCTTGCAAACCTTAACGATGAATGCAGAATCGTTGATGAAAATGGCTTTACAGTATCATCAGGAATTCTCAAGACAGGATATAAGGTTCAGTACTATAAATATTCAATGGTATTTGACGAAGCTATTGTCATTGTAAAAGCAGACACAACAGGCGACGGTATCATTAACGGTAAGGACCTTATCCGTGCAAAGAAAATAGCAGCAGCTGAAACAAACGGATATATTGAAGCAGCTGACTTTGACGGAACGAACACAATTTCTCAGTCAGATCTTAAGTCACTTGTAGCTTTAATAGGCAACTAAACAATTTCCCAGGAGTAAAAAAATGAAATTATCACGTAAATTTTTAGCAATTGTATTGTGTGTTGCAACACTTTTTGCAATAATTCCCTTTACAAATGTTGCAGCAGGCGAATATCAGCTTTATTATCAGCATCTTCGCAACATCGGCTTCCCCGAGGCATATGCGGAAAAGCTGACAAACCTTCACATGATCCACCCCGACTGGATATTTGAAGCATCAAACATTACACAGCTCAGCCGTGACTACGGAAGACCCGGTCCTTACACATGGGACTATGTAATTTCCAGGGAAATGTCCCCTGAGGACAGAAACCTTGTTTCAACATATTCGGGAAGCGCATACATAAAGAACTGGACATCTTATGACTCCGGTTGGTATCCTGCTAACACAGCAGCTGTTAAATATGCTATGGACCCGAGAAACTACCTTGATGAAAGACACATATTTATGTTCCTTGACCTTTACAAGGGTTCAACTCCCTACACTGTTGCAGACGTTGAAACAGCCCTCAAGGGAACATTTATGGCAAATGCAGTCATTCCCGATGCAGGCAACTCCAAGACATACGCACAGTACTTCATTGAGCTTGGTAACAAATACAACGTAAACCCCGTATTTGTTGCAGCACGTCTGAAGCAGGAGCAAGGTACTGACGGTACAAGCCCGCTTATTTCGGGTTCTTGCGGTACAACACTTTATACTTCGTACGTAAACGGTACAAACGGCGCACCTTCTTCAGGATACGGTTCTTCACTTAAAAATTACAACGGTTATTACAACTATTTCAATATCGGTGCTGCCGGTGACGGTTACTTTGCTATCTGGCTCGGCGGTATGAAGGAAGCGCAGAAGGGCGTTGCCGAAACAGGTCCTTGGACAACAAGAATGAAGGCAATTGAAGGCGGTGTTGTTAAGCTTCGCGATACATATCTTGCTTCTTACCGTCACACACTGTACTATCAGAAGTTCAACGTTGATGCTCGAAGCGTTATCGACGGCAAATGTGTAAACTTCGAATATCAGTATATGCAGAACCTTATGGCTCCCTATTCCGAAAGCCGTACAATGCAGACAGCGCTTTCCTCTAACCTTGACATCAAATTCAAGTTTATCATCCCTGTATACGAAGGTATGCCTTCCTCAACAAGTGACCCCGGAACATATTTCCAGAAGGATAAGTTCTCATTTGCAACTGGTATCGACGTTCCCGCATCCTCTTCACAGGCAAACAGAATCGCAGAGATCTCCTACACGATAAACTCTGATACAAATCCCATACTCACCTTTGCAGGTTGGGGTATCTCAACACTTAAAACGACAGGTTACTATTACAGCGTTGACTACGGAACAAACTGGAAGCAATTGAACGCTTCATTCAGGCAGGATGTTCAAACAAACATGTCGAACTACGGTTCGCACAGCATAAATGCTTACACCGGAACAATTGACGTAAGTCAGATGTCCCCCGGTAACCACATCATTATAATCAAAGCCAGATCGGGTGCCCTTTCATCAAATGAAAAGGAACAAAACTTCCCTCTTGCACTTATCAATCTCACGATCGAATCCGAATTAAGTGCTGTTATCAAGGCATTTGATGCTCCTTCAAGCAAGGACGTATTGAATATTGAGCACGGACAGTCATTCTCTACACACGGTTGGGCACTTGCTCCCAGCGGTCTGAACGGATTTACGCTCACGTTTGACGGTTATGATCCCATAATCCTCGCTAAATCAGAGCGTCCCGACGTTATCGCAACACAGCCCAAGGATCTTGTAGATGCTTGTCTTGATTGCCATGCATTCGCTGATACGGTTGATACTTCAAATCTTACAATAGGTACACATACAGGTACTGTACAGGGTCACACAAAGTCAGGTAAGACATTCGTGGTAGGTACATTCAAGATCAATGTAACACTTGCTGATTCTTACGATATTCCTTTGCATAGCTTCAGTACATATTCATACGAAGAATATGAAGGCGAAGATTACCTCTTCGATGTATCTCCCAACACAACTGTTGCGGATATTCTTGCAAACATAAACGCACCCAGTGCGATATTTGACCATTCGGGCAACCAGGTTGATCCGTCCAAGATAGCAGGCTCGGGTTACGTTGTAAAGCGTAACGTCGGTGGTGTTTTCGTAAAAGCGGGTATCATCATAGTTCCCGGTGACTTTGACGGAAACGGTATTGTAAACGGCGTTGACGTTATAAGAATCAAGAAACAGCTTTCAGGTCAGTCTGTAGTCGGTTTCAAAGCGGCAGGCGACTTAGACAAAGACGGCACATTGAACCAGAACGATCTTAAGAACGTTGTGGATTCAGTTGGCAACTGATCCAATTATGAGGCGGCGAGATTAACACGCCGCCTCATTTTCTACGGAGAATAAAATGAGTAATTATTTTAAAAAATTCTTTCTTCCCTGCTTTGTCATCAGTATGTTTTTTATCTTCATGGCAATATCGGCAAGTGCTGTAACTCCTGCCGATATTTACGAAAGCGAAGACCTCTGTTATGCACCGAATAACATTATAAGCGGTGTTGAAATGACAAATATGGGCGATTATGTCACTTTCAGAGCGTTGAACAATGACCCTTATGTTCATCTGAGGAAAAGCACGGCAACCATTACCGATAAATTCATTTTAATAAAATACAGGACTACCTCTTCTGTAAACGGTCAGATCTATTTCAAAAGTGCTGAGCCTTCCGTTATGATAAATTGGAACGGCAACGGTGAGTGGAATACGGTAATAGTTGATGCAACTGCGGCAGGTGCAAACTGGACAAATAAAACAATTTTCCGTTTTGACCCCTTGCAGTCGCATCAAACGGATCTTTTAAGCTGTACCATAGACGTTGAATATATAGGATTTTTCTCATCCGAAGCTGATGCTATACAGTATGAGCAGGAGCGTGAAGCGGAAAAAGAACTTCCCGAATACACCGATTCCACATTTACTTTCACTAAGTACGGAAACGGCTACGGCGTTTCAGGCTGTACAACTTCGGAAAATGCGATAGCAATACCCGAAACACACGGCGGTTTGCCTGTTACATATATTTTTTCAGGTGCTTTTACAAACGCTGAAAGACTGAAATATCTTTATATTCCGCCTTCTGTTACCTCGATACAGTCAAAAGCCTTCACATCAAGCACACCGTTTACACTGGTCGGTGTGGCAGGTTCGGCATCTGAAACATTCGCAAAATCGTCAGGTGCTGATTTTGTTGCTGTAACCGATCCTTCAGATTTTATAATAACGGTTAAGAACAATGCGGCAACAATTGAAGGTTACAACGGCACAAGCGCTGATATTACACTTCCCTTATTTTATAACGGATATAAGATAACAAGTGTAGGAAACGGTGCATTTGAAAATAATACAATTATAAGATCTGTATCGGTCGTATACTGTATTGAAATTATAGGTGAGCATGCTTTTGCATCTTCATCGCTTACATCCGTTGCGCTCGGTGAATCAGTAAAATACATCAGTAAAGCCGCTTTTTCCGAATGCAGTTACCTTTCAAGTGTTTCGATGAGTAATGTAAAAAACATCGGAGATTTTGCATTTTTGGGCTGTTTATCCCTGACGGGAATAAATTTGCCGACATCACTTGAGTCTATAGGACTTCGTGCTTTTTCTATAACCGAGCTTAAAAGCATTACAATTCCGTCAAATGTACGCAACATTCACAGATATGCATTTTTGGAATCTTACTCGCTGACTTCAATATCTGTCGCTTCATCAAACAGTAACTTTTCATCTGAAAACGGTATTCTGTACAATAGCACAAAGAAAACGGTTTATATCTGTCCGGAAGGAAAAACTGGGACTGTAACAATTAATTCCCAGACTGAAACTATAGGACGAGGTGCTTTTATAAACTGCGATCTTATCAGCGGTGTTAACATTTCAAATGTCAAAACGGTAAATGGTTTTGCTTTTTATGACTGCGACAGGCTTGCAAACGTCACGGTAACCGAAAAAGTTACAACTGTTAACGAATACGCTTTTTCTGAATGTAACAAAATACTTGTAAAATGCTATATCGCATCAGAAATACAGAAGCATTGTTCGGAATACGGAATCAATTTCGAAATTATGTATACTGATTACATTTTAGGTGATGCAAACGGCGACGGTGTAATAAACGGAAAAGACATTGTGCGTTTAAGCCTGTACATAAATAATGCCAAGACGGCTATTATAAAGGACAGTGCCGATATAGACGGAGACGGAGATATAGACAGAACAGATTTAATAAAGCTTCGTGATATGTTTTTTTAGTATTCACAATTTATAAAGCACAGTTCTACTGTGCTTTATTTATTTTCTTTTTTTATGGCAAACTTTCACATTTCTTTCACACAGCAAACATGCAAATGGTGTATTATACAGTTATAAATCTTAAAAAGGTGTACTATGAAAATATTTAAAAAACCGTTTGTCTTTTCTGTTTTTTATTCTGTATTCTTAATTTTACTTTCATTAGCAATATTACTTGATGCCTTTGTCATTCCCAATGAATTACAGCCGTCAGTTGACGGTGGTGCTGTAAGTGCAGATGTCACATTTTTATTCGGAGAAAATACAGGGGCACCCACTGAAGACACAACTTCATTTGAAGCTGAGGGCTCCGATGTTCCCGTCGAAGATACTTCGGATATAACCGCGGTCACCGATTCTGTGGAAACTGAAGCTGATGAACCTGAAACTATAATATCAGACACGGAATACAAGGATGAAAATATAAAAATAACGCTTGAAACCGTGCGTATTCATGACACTGAAGTGTATATTGCAGATGTTTACATTTCATCAGCGGAATACTTCAAAACTGCACTTGCAAAAAACAAATTCGGCACGAATATTGCCGAAAAAACATCTAAAATCGCAAGCAACAACGGTGCAATTTTAGCGATAAACGGCGATTATTACGGCGCCGACAAAAAAGGATATGTCATTAAAAACGGCACTTTGTACCGAGAGAGTATCAGAAATGACTGCGATTACGGCGACCTTTGCTGTATGTATGACGGATCGTTCAAGGTCTATAATGAACGTGAAATATCAGCAAAAGAACTGTTAAATTCGGGCGTATATCAGCTGTTTACTTTCGGTCCCGTGCTTGTGAATAACTCAAATATCGCAGTAAAAGAGGGCGATGAGGTCGGTGTGGCAATGGCAAGCAATCCAAGGACTGCAGTAGGGATCGTAGATAAGCTTCATTACGTTTTTGTAGTTTCGGACGGAAGAACAAAAGAAAGCCGCGGGCTTTCCTTAGTTCAGCTTGCCGAAGTTATGAAGGACCGTGGGTGTACACTTGCGTATAATCTCGACGGCGGAGGTTCTTCAACAATGTATTTCAACGGACGTGTTGTAAATAAACCCGTAAACCGCGGCAGCAAAATTTCAGAAAGAGAGGTCAGCGACATTGTTTACATCGGTTACAGATAAAAATAAAAAAAGGCTTTGCACCTCTTTAACTGTATATTTAATAATCACTGTACTATGCATCATTTTCAATGCGGTATACACATATTTCAGCTACGGCATGACATCGACTCATATGAAATATATGTTTTTATTTCCGCTTTTGCTTGGGTGCTTCCCTTCTGCTTTGTTGTTGCTATTAAAAAAAGAAAAAAGCGTTTCGAGAATAACATTTAATTTGTGGAATGCAGGTTTAGCAACATTTATTGTAGGCTGTATAACAGTAGGAATCATTACAAATTCAGGCAGAAATACAGAGGTATTTCCGATATACTGCGTAATAGGCACAGTTGTGATATTATCCTCACTTCTATTTTTAAAAAGAAAATAATCACAAGTCTTAACGCTCACAAAAACGAAAAACACCATCAAAGATAACTCCTTGGTGGTGTTTTTTTTGTAAAGATACAGATTAGTTTCCGTCATATTATCACGACAGATCATATCATACATCAAGCTTTTTTGCCTTTAATATTTTTAAAATACTCTGCAATACGCCTTGCAAAATTGATTATCAAAAGTAAAATTGCAGGTGCAAATATAAGAGGTAAATATTTCTCACTTATTGTCCCAAGGGCTGTAAACTGTGCAAGCTTCGGGAAAAGCACGGGAACAGAAAGCAAGAAAAATTCAGTTAAAAACGTAACAAAGAGCCATATAAGCTTACCTATACCTTTTATGGCATTCTTTTTTCCTTTTGCATAGTAGACAAGCACAAGCGCCGTCTGACACAGCAAATACGAAAAATAAGCACAGCCGTTTGCAACATCAGCACTTTCATAAAGACCCGCTATGATCCTTACGATCAATGTGAACAGACAGACAAATACTATCCACACAGAACTGTATAAGAAATATCTGAGGGGTTGCTTTCGAATAATATCATATTCGGTTTCTTTTTTTATTTCATTTTCGTGATCCTTCCCTGTTGCAAGCGTAAATACACCGCACAAGTCAACAATAAGGCCCGAAAACAGTATTTGTGAAGGTGAAAGACTTAAAATCGGTGTAAACGCAGATACAAGTGTCAGAATAAATCTTATCACGAGCGATGTAAATAAATACATAATTATACGTCCTGCGCTGTCATAAACACGTTTTGAAATTTTTAATGCATCAAATACAGAATTTATTCCGCCTTTTTTATTATCACCCGCACCCAGCACAAGCACATCGGAGGTATGCTTAAGTGCTTCGTTTCCCGTTTCTTTTATGGGTTTTGATGAAATATCAGCACCCTTGATATGCTTTGGTGCAGAAAGACTGACTCCCGCTGAAAAACTCACAACAGACGAGCCGACAGTCAATGAAACATCAGAAAGCGTATTTCCGAGTATGCCTATCTTTTCCCCGTTTTTCTTGAGCCTGTCTATTACATACCGCTTTTCATTTGCATCAAACCCCTGATAGAGTCTGTAATTTTTCAATTTGATATTCTGCAAATTCAGATTTGAATTGACAAATTCATACGAAGATATTATTTTACTGTCATCATCAACAATACCGAGTGATTTTGCAAGATATTCGTTTCTGCTTGAAATATCGTCACAGAAAAGTATTACCTTTATTCCTGCATCGGATAATTTTTTAACTGTTTTTTCGCAACCTTCAACGACCGTTTCACGCATTATCAAAAAGCCTTCAAAGCAAAGATCGTTCTGTGCATACGATATCTTTTTAAGATCACCGTATTCAGATATTTTCGTCGCTATCGCCGCAATTTGATATCCGTTTCTTTCATATGATTCAGCGACCTGCAAAAGGTCTTTTTTAATTTCCGAATCAAGCGAGAACACGCCTGATGACTTGCGTGTGCTTGTACACCTGTTTATTATCTGCGCACCGCCGCCTCTTGCAACTATCAAAAATTCACCGTTTGAATATGTAAGTGCCGTATCAAAAAGCGAAGTGCTTCCCACGGGAACAAAATCAACACGCTCGATATTTTTCATTTCCGATTCATATTCGATAATAGCTCTTTCCACAGGAGTCATTATATTCTTGTATGTATCGATCGTAAGGGGTGCAAGCTCACAGAGTCTGCGTGCTACGTGCATATTTTCCTCATTAAATGGATACTCATACCCGCCGATATAAATATACTGCAGTTTAATGTCATCACCGCATATTCCGGATGTTTTTGAAACCACGATACATGTCATATCGTTCATTTTATCAATTGATGAAATATTTTTTATAATGACATTTTCATTGTACACATCGTCCTTTGAGTTAATGAAAAACAAGCCGTAAGCAACTGCGATCAGCGCAAACGCCATAAAAAACTCACACATTGACGATGCGGAAAAAGCAAGTGAAGACAAAAAGACATTTGTCATTCGCTCACCAAGTCCGTATATAAATACCGACGTAAGTCCGAGAACGAATACTGTCGATATCATCAAAAGACTTATGATATTGGAAAGTTTACGGACATGAGAAAACAGATTCAGTTCTTCCTTTTCAGAAGAAGATGTAAGATTTCTGCGTCTTGCAACAGTCATCTCACCGGTTGCACAGCACAGTATCCGTGCCGTACCTTTGAAAACGACTGATGCGGCAAAAACCATATTTTTCTGTTCTTTTGTCGGAAGCGATGGCTCATATGACAAAAATTCAGGATCCTTTTCTCCGTTTCCTCCGCTGATATTCATTTCGAGAACTTTAAAATTTTCAGCTGATATAACACGGCCGTCACACGGAACGATATCTCCCTCACGAAGCAGAACGATGTCACCGGGAACTAATCCCTTCTGATTTATTCTGAATATTTTTCCGTCACGGACAACACGTGTTTCAGGTTCAGAATATTTTTTGCTTTGCGCAATTATCATATGCGACTTGCGGTACGATATCATTACTGTGAAATAATTGAATAATGCCGTAGCGCATATGAAAAACGCACTAAGCTCATGTGATACGAAGTAATATACGATGCACACAAGTATCAGCAGCACCGTTATAATTCCCGGTGCTGTGCTCTTCTCAAGGATCGATGAGGTGTGTGGGAATATTATATTTTTAGGGTATTTTTTTTGTCTTTTCTTAACTTCTTTACGCTGTAAACCATTTTCAAAATCAGTTTTAAGCATCGTTTTCAACTGATTGAAATGGAACTTATACCACTGTATATCTGCCACACAGCCACCTCCTTATTTAAAATTTAACTGAAATTTCACCGTTTTCAACGCATATATTGAGTTTTGAAATTTCTTTATCGAAATTATCGATTATAATGTTTGCCGCTTTATCCTCAATATTTTTCTCAATATAGCGGCGCATATTTCTTGCACCGTATTTTACAGAATACGATTCCTCTGCAATTTTATCTCTTGCCTGCTCGGTATACGATATCGTAATACCTCTGTCGGCAAGCGCTTTTCCGAACTCATCAAGCATAATTTCTGCAATGCGCTTGAAGTCCTCGCGGGAAAGCGAATTGAACGTAATTATCTCATCTACTCGATTGAGAAATTCGGGACGAAGAAAATCAGAAAGTGCTTTTTCTGTTTTTTCCTTCCCTGCTTTTATTTCTTCTTTTCCGAAGCCTGCAGGGGATGCCATATAGTTTGAACCCGCATTTGTAGTCATAACAATGACGGTATTCTCAAAGTTTACTTCTTTTCCTCTTGCATCCGTTATTCTTCCGTCGTCAAGTATCTGAAGCATAATATTCATCACATCGGGATGTGCTTTTTCTATTTCGTCAAACAGCACAACAGAATACGGTCTGCGTCTTATTTTCTCTGTAAGCTGTCCTGCATCGTCATATCCGACGTAGCCGGGAGGTGAGCCTATAAGACGGGATACAGAATGCTTTTCCATAAATTCCGACATATCTATACGGATAAGTGCATCAGGTGTGTCAAACATATCGGCGGCAAGAGTTTTTACAAGCTCCGTTTTTCCGACACCCGTAGGGCCTGCAAATATGAACGAAACAGGCTTTTTCTTATACGAAACACCTGCACGGTTTCTTTTAATTGCCCTTACAACAGCACTTATTGCCTCATCCTGACCTACTATTCTTGAAGCGAGGCGTTCTTCAAGACTTCCGATCTTTGAAAACTCATGCTCTGTGATATTGCCTGAAGGTATACCCGTCCAGATCTCTATCACACGTGCGAGATCTGCAAGGGTAAGCTTCACGCCTTCTTTTTGTGCTTCAAGCTCACGTATTTCAGCAGTAAGACGCATTTCATCGCTTTTAAGCTTTGCTATCTTTTCATATCTCGCCTGAAGATCCTCTTCGGGCTTTGCTTCCTCGGATTCAATTTTTTCTTTTTCCTGTATAACCGACTTCAAGATATCGTTTTTCTGTGCAAGCTCACTTAAAATAGGTGTGTGTATCGCAAGGTGAGATGCCGCCTCATCAAGCAAGTCAATTGCTTTATCCGGTAAAAATCTGTCGGTTATATATCTTTCCGAAAGAATTACAGAACGGTAAACTATTTCATCTGATATCTTGATACCGTGGTGTGTTTCATAATAAGTTTTTATTCCCTGCAGTATCTTTACTGTATCGGATATGGACGGTTCCGCTACTACAACGGGCTGAAAACGACGTTCAAGTGCAGAATCCTTTTCGATATATTTACGGTATTCGCCAAGAGTCGTAGCACCGATAACCTGTATTTCCGAGCGTGAGAGCGCAGGCTTCATAATGTTCGCCGCATTCATGCTTCCTTCGGCATCACCTGCGCCGACAAGGTTGTGAACTTCATCAATAACAAGAATAATGTTACCCAGCGTTTTAACCTCATCGATAAGTCCCTTTACTCTGCCTTCAAATTGCCCTCTGAACTGAGTGCCCGCAACGAGTGCCGTCAGATCAAGCAAATACACTTCTTTATCCTGAAGCTTATACGGAACTTCTTTTGCCGCAATTCTTTGCGCAAGCGCCTCGGCAATAGCCGTTTTACCGACACCGGGCTCACCGATAAGACACGGGTTATTTTTCTGGCGGCGGTTGAGTATCTGGATTACACGTTCTATTTCCCTGTCTCTTCCTATAACCTTATCAAGCTTGCCCTGCTTTGCCCTTTCGGTAAGATTAAGACAGTAATTACTGAGATAATTTCTCGCTTTATCTTTCTTTTTTTCTTCCTTTCGCTGCTGCTTTTTTTCAGCTCCGTTACCGCCGAACAGCTTAGCAAAATCAACAGCGGGCGCATTAGCGTTATTTTCATCGCCTGCCATCGTCGGAAAATCGGAAATGCCTTCCATGATACTTCCCATTTCCTCATCCATACGGTCGAGATCCTCGCTGCTAACACCCATTTTATTGAGTATATCATCAACGGGCTTTATACCGAGTTCTTTTGCACATTTAAGGCAAAGTCCTTCATTTATTGTATTGCCGTTTTCGATCCTCGTCATGAAGACAACGGCAAGACGTTTTTTACATTTTGAACAAAGTTGCATTATATACCATTCCTTATTTACAAAAGTGTGTTACGAACTTATCTTAGCAAAGAGTTCTTTGAAGATATTGATATTGAAAATTATGTCAAAGAGTAATGAATCATTAAGTAAAGTTTTTGTGAAAAGCTCCGGATTATACTCATGAAGCAAAGGAAATGCAAAATTCAGAACTATTGCAAATATCCATGCCGATACAAGTCCGAGCACAGCACCAGCCGCAGTTCCGAGCGTTTTGTTTGCAAAATTCAAAAACGGAAGCTTGGAAATGAGGTCGAGTACATTGGCAGCTATCGTTATTCCTATTGTTGCCAATATGTACAGTATCACAAATGCAATCGTGTATGAAACGGCATTTGATATAGCATCAGGGTACTCAGGAAGCACTTTGTCGGCAAACAAAAGCGACACGGGCGATGCGAAAAGCAACGCAACGATAAATGCCAAAAGCTTTACAATAAGGCTTACAACCGTTTTGATAAACCCTCTTTTGTGCCCCATATATGCCGAAATGCCTATAATAAGTATAAATATAAGATCGATCAGGTAACTCACCGTACTTCTCCTTTAAAAATAAATTTTTCACTTAAAATCGGAATGATCCAACGGATATGCACGTGTTTTTCCCGTTGCCAGCAAAATTCCGTTTTCTGTCTGTAAAAGCGAACTTATCATATTGCCGCTTTCGTATTTTGTTTCATTTCCGTTTGTGATATCAATGCGCACTATACTGTCGGTATACATCACGTAGACGAAATCTCCGTAAAGATATACAGACATCGGATGCTCTGCCACAGACTTTGAAAATACTTTTTCGCCATCCGATGCGTAAACGTTCAGCATGTTTCCGACACTCAATGATGCCGAGTCAATAACATTGAAAGCGTATTTATCAGTAGAATTAACGAGTAAACAGATATCCGCCCCATAATTTTTCCTTGATAAAGGTACACCGTCTTTATCCTCAAATATCATTCCGTCAGATGAAAATATGACTCGGTTTTCATCATCAAATTCGCCGAGCTTCATTCCGACCGTATCCTTATAAATATCGGATACTGTAACCTCTTCGTCCTTCATACTACCGCTGACTGTCACACAGTCAAAAAAGCCGTCAGAAACCGATGAACATAAAAGCACAAATGAGCCGTCCTCGTGAAGCACACCGTCAAATATATATTTATCGTTTGTTTTCCATGTATATGCCAGCTCATAATCCTTATTGTATATATTGGCAACACATCTGTATTCTTTGCTTCGTGTTATTACAAGTATTTTTCCGTCATCACACATATATGCGTGTGAAATGGGATAATCAAGCTTTCCGCTGTGTAAAACAGAAAAAGAATTATACACAGCAAACTCATATCCCGAAAGATCGTATATAAGAAAATATTTTTCTCCAACAGATATTCTCGGCTTCACATAGCTTATATCGCTGTTCAAAACAATATTTCCCGCAGTATCGATTATCTCTACGCTGTTTCTTCCTACACTTACAAGATCGTTTTTGAATATTGCAAAAACCGCTTCAGAGTCGTCAGAATATGAAATATTTCCGAACTCCGACGTGCTTGTCGGGATATCTATATTCATATCCTTTACGAGATATCTGAATTTTTCGGTAGTGATATCATCTGAGAACGCTGTCAGCATGAACAGCATAAAAACGATAAGAACGGTGAACGAAAGAAATTTGGCAAATCTGAATCTGTATGAAAGCTTGACGTAATATTCATTCAGTTTTTCCTCTTCCTGACCGTAAATATCAAGCTCAGGCCCTCCGGAGCGTGAATTTTTCGGCAGTGTATCACCGCTTATATCAATAATATCTTCATTTGTTATATTGCGGCGGTCATTCTTTTTCAAATTATCAACTCCATGCAGTAAAAAAATTCTCTTTATAAACAACTTTTGCAAGATACAATCCATCGGGCGGCGCTGTAACGCCTGCCTTTGTGCGGTCTTTTCCCGCTATTATTTCGGGTATCATGCCGCATTGTATCTTTCCCTTTGAAATATCAAGAAGTGTGCCGACCATTATACGCACCATATTGTAAAGAAATCCGTCAGCGGCAACAGAAAATATAATTTTATCACCGTCACGCTCAACATTAAAATATTTAACAGTACGCACAGTAGTACTTACAGGCGATCCCGTTGCCATAAATGCTGAAAAATCATGCGTACCGATAAAAGCCTTTGCTTCTTTGTCAAGCAGTTTTTCGTCTATTTTATCAGGCACCCTTACAGCACGTTTATGAAGAAACGGGTCTTTAAAAGGTGAGTTGTGTACGATATATCTGTATTCTTTATATTCTGTATGACGCGGGTTAAAATCATCGGGGACGGCACAACAGTCACTTACCGAAATATCGCTCGGCAATAAGTGATTCAAGGCATACGGTATCCTGTCGCACGGCACGGTATTGCCTCCGCTTACATCGCATGTTGCAAAGTATACAAGTGCGTGGACACCTGTATCCGTTCTGCTGCATCCTTGAATATTACAAGGTGCATTAAACAAGGCCTCACAGCTCTTTTTCAGAGTGCCTGCAACGGTCTTAGCGTTGTCCTGTATCTGAAATCCGTGATAGTCACATCCGAGATATGACATTTTTAAAAGATATTTCATATCGGCAATCCAAAATGTTTTGTTAAAATATTAGCTGTAATAACGACAGCAAGAATTAAAACTGCAACTAACAGCAAAACAATATCAATGCCGCTTATTTTCAGCTCTTTAAGCTTTGTTCTTCCCTCTCCGCCTCTGTAACAACGGCAGATCATGGCACACGACAGTTCATCCGCACGTCTTATTTCGGACGTCAGAAGCGGAATAAATATCGGTATCATAGCCTTAGCACGCTTTATAAGACCGCCGGAGGAAAAGTCAGTTCCTCTTGCCTTTTGCGCTGACATGATCTTATCTGTTTCTTCAATTATCGTCGGTATAAATCGCATTGCTATCGACATCATCATCGCAAAGTCGTGTGTGTTAAGTCCGAGCTTTTTCAAAGGACTCAGAAGTCCTTCAATACCGTCTGTAAGTGCTATGGGCGATGTTGTATATGAAAGCAACAAGCTTGTAGACGAAACAAGAAGTATTATTCTGAGCATCATTTTAAATGCCATCATTATACCGTCTGAATAAATTTTAAATATCCACCATTCGGCTAAAAGCGTACCCGTTCTTGTCAACAGCATCTGTATGACAGCGGTAAACAAAAGTATAAATAAAACAGGCTTCATACCTTTGAGAACCACAGAAGGCGATATTTTTGATATCACAATCATAAGTATAACAAAAATACCGAGCAGTGCAAAGCTTATAAGCGAGGAAGCTGCAAATATTGCGCCTATCATTACAAATGCAATGATAAGCTTCATTCGTGGGTCAGCCCTGTGAATTACGGATTCACCCGGAAAATACTGACCGAGAGTTATATCATTTATCATTTCGAACCTTACTGTAAAGTTTTATAAGTTGTTCTGCGGCAGATTCTACTGTAAATACAGATTTATCCACATCAATACCGCAGTTATAAAGTTTATCCATAAAATCTGTAATTTGCGGAACATTTAATCCTGCATTTTTTAATTTTTCACTTTGTGAAAAAACTTCCGAAGGCGTTCCGTACATACAAAGCGAGCCATCATCCATAACAGCTATTTCATCACAGTATTTCGCCATATCCTCCATACTGTGGCTTATGATCACAACGGAAGAATTTTCCGAATTTCTATATTCGCATATCTGCGACAGTATATCATCACGTCCGGCAGGATCAAGCCCCGCGGCAGGCTCATCAAGTATAAGAAAACGCGGCTTCATAGCAATTATTCCTGCTATTGCGGCACGTCTTTTCTGTCCTCCCGAAAGCTCAAACGGTGATTTTTCAAGCATTTGCCGTGTAAGTCCTACAAGTTCAGCGGCATCCTTGACACGTTTTTTAACTTCGTCTTCGGAAAGCTTCATATTTCTCGGTCCGTATGCAATATCCTCCCACACAGTTTCCTTGAAAAGCTGATATTCGGGATATTGGAAAACAAGTCCTACCTTGAATTTAGCATCATTTCTTGACTTTTTAGATTCATTGATGTCTTCCCCGTCAAGAATAACACGTCCTTCCGATGGTTTTAAAAGTCCGTTCAGCATTTGTGCCGCTGTTGATTTACCTGAGCCTGTATGCCCCATAAGTCCGGTTATCATTCCGTCTTTGAATGTCAGGGATAAATTATTCAGCGCTTTATATTCAAACGGTGTGCGCTCACCGTATACATATGACACATTTTCAAGTGAAAGAGGCATTTATTTTTCCCCTCTTTTCTTTTTAAATATCGTTTTAAGAAGCTCCGCACCGTCATCAGCTGTTGTCGGGATCTTTTCAATCGGAAGACCTGCTTTTTTCAGAAGTGTAAACAGCTCTGTTACCTGCGGTACATCAAGTCTTACCGCCCTCAACGGTTCGGGATCTGAAAATATTTCCTCCGGCGTTCCCGTTTTATATACCTGTCCGTTATTCAAAACGATTATTTTATCCGCCTTTGCGGCTTCGTCCATATAATGTGTTATAAGAAGTATAGTTTTGCCCGATTCATGAAGCTCCTTTATTATCTTCATAACATCAGCACGTCCATGCGGATCGAGCATCGCTGTAGACTCATCAAAAATTATAACATCCGGCTGCATTGCGATTATACCTGCAATTGCAACACGCTGTTTCTGACCGCCTGAAAGCCTGTGCGGTGCGTGATGCAAATATTCAGTCATACCGACATCTGCAAGCGCTTCGTCAACACGCTTTCTTATTTCCTCTCTCGGAATACCGAGATTTTCAGGGCCGAATGCGACGTCTTCCTCAACAGTCGTTGCAACTATCTGATTATCGGGATTCTGATGCACCATTCCTATGTGACGGCGCACTTCGTATATTTCATCCTCGGTTATATCAGAAGTGATATTTTTCCCGCAAACATAAAGCTCACCGTCAAATTCACCCGATTCTTCGGTAAGTATCATATTAATAAGCTTCGCCAATGTTGATTTACCGCTTCCGTTATGACCGAGCACTGCAACAAATTCGCCCTTTTTAACAGATAAGTTTATATTTTTCAAAACAGGTACGGGTTTTCCGTCGCCGTCTATATATGAAAACGAAAGATCTTTTGTTCTGATTATTTCCATCTGAAATTTTCTGCCTTTATTTATACCATCTTGATGCTGAACCGCACGGTAAAAATCCTCCCGTGACACTTACGGGAAGTCCTACTTCATCACAAACAACAGTACCGCCGAGCTTCTTTTTTATGCCCGTATTGAGCATATAACCTACAGTTGACGGCGAAAGTCCCGTTGTATATGAATTGACAAGGAAGAACAGCGGTTTATCCGAAAGAAGAAGCGATGCCCTTGAAATAAGCTCATCAACGCATTCTTCAAGCTTCCAGACCTCACCTCCGGGTCCTCTTCCGTATGAAGGCGGGTCCATAATTATTCCTTCGTATGAATTACCGCGTCTTATTTCACGCTCAATAAATTTCATACAGTCATCAACAATATATCTTATCGGATTTTTCTCAAATCCGGACAATGCCGCATTTTGCTTTGCCTGTGCTGTCATACCCTTTGATGCATCAACGTGGCAAACAGATGCACCGGCACTGGATGCGGCAATAGTTGCGCCTCCTGTATATGCAAACAGGTTTAAAATCCTGCCCCCGCCGTTATCGGACAAAATCTTTGAAAACCAATCCCAGTTTACGGCTTGTTCAGGAAAAACACCCGTATGCTTGAAGCCCATCGGTTTAATAAGAAAACGCAAATTTCCGTAGTTGATAGTCCATGATTCGGGCACGTCACATTTTACCCACTTACCGCCGCCGCTTGATTCACGTCTGTATATCGCATCGGCACGCTTCCATAAAGGACTTGCTTTTTTGCCTTTCCATATTATCTGCGGATCGGGACGAATGAGGATATATTTCCCCCACCTTTCAAGTCTTTCGCCGTCAGAAGCATCTATAAGCTCATAATCTTTCCATTTATCCGATACAAACATCAGTTATCACCACTCTCAATAATACTGTTTTTCGTCTGTCTTTCGGGAACAGACATTTTCAAATGCTCATACGCCGCTTTTGTAACGCATCTTCCGCGCGGGGTTCTGTTTAAAAAGCCTATCTGCATAAGGTACGGCTCATACACATCTTCAAGCGTTACAGATTCCTCACCTACGGTTGCGGCGAGCGTTTCAAGTCCAACGGGACCGCCGTCATAAAACTTAATTATGGTCGTAAGCATCTTTCGGTCAGTTCCGTCAAGTCCAAGCTCATCAATTTCAAGCTGTTTCAAAGCATAATCGGCAATTTCTTTTGTAATTTCGCCGTCGCCCATTATCTGGGCAAAATCACGCACACGCTTCAGAAGACGGTTTGCAATTCGGGGTGTTCCCCTTGAACGCTTTGCGATCTCCTGCGCACCGTCTTTTGATATCTTTATACCGAGAATATCGGAGCTTCTTGTAACGATAGTCGCAAGTTCATCATGTGTATAAAGCTCAAGCCGCATGAGCACACCAAAACGGTCACGGAGCGGTGTTGTAAGCTGTCCTGCTCTCGTTGTTGCGCCGATAAGCGTGAAGTGCTTAAGAGGCATTCTTATGCTTCTTGCGGCAGGTCCTTTACCGATAATTATATCAAGGGAAAAATCTTCCATCGCAGGGTATAAAATTTCTTCAACCGTTCTCGGCATGCGGTGTATTTCATCTATAAACAGCACATCTCCCTCGTTGAGGTTGGTAAGCAGTGCCGCAAGGTCGCCGGGCTTTTCAATAGCGGGGCCTGAAGTTATTCTTATTGAGGTATTCATTTCATTCGCTATTATCTGCGAAAGCGTTGTTTTACCAAGTCCGGGAGGACCGTAAAGCAGTGTATGGTCAAGGCTGTCGCCCCTGAACTTCGCCGCATTTATATATATTCTGAGGTTTTCTTTGACTTTCGCCTGCCCTATATATTCGTCAAGCGTCTGCGGACGGAGATTCACCTCGTTTTCCGAATCCTCCGCAGAATATTCTACATCTATAAGCCGTGTATCAAAATCCTCACTTATAAATTCTTCGTAATCTGCCATAATCTATCCTTTATTTCATCAGCTTTTTAAGCGCTTCTTTTATCATATCTTCAAGCGGGATCGTCGCGGGGACACCGGAAAGCGCCTTCACAGCCTCTGCCTTTGAGTAGCCCAGAACCATAAGTGCGTTTTGTGCATCGGCAAAGTCACCGCCGGATTGAATGGGTAATGACTTTGAGAACGTGATCTCTTTTGCGACCTTGTCCTTAAGTTCAAGAATAATTCTTGCGGCAGTTTTCGCTCCTACTCCGTTAGCCTTTGAAAGCGACTTAACATCTTCATTTCCTACAACGATCGCAAATCTTTCGGGGGTAAAAGCGGAAAGCACGCCCATTGCCGCCTTAGGACCGACGCCTGAAACTGTTATAAGAAGCTTGAAAAGCGAAAGCTCCTCCTGCGTGTAAAATCCGAAAAGATCGACCGCATCCTCCCTGACAGCCATATATGTATACAGCTTAACATCGTTTCTGAGCGATGATATCTGTGAAAGAGTTGATGCACTTACCGTCATTTTATAAGCAACACCGCCTGTGTCGATAACAGCAGACGACGGATCTGTATAAACAAGAGTTCCTTTTATATAATAAAACATACGTCACCTTAAAGTAATTTTTTCTTTTTTTCGTTGTAATACTGCTTAATTCCCGAACCGCACGTATGTGCGTGGCAAATTGCAATTGCCAAGGCATCGGCTGTATCATCAAGTCTCGGCATTTTCTGAAGATTCAGAATTGACATCGTCATTGTCATGACCTGTTGTTTATCCGCCCTGCCGTACCCAACGACCGCCTGCTTGACCTGAAGAGGCGTATATTCGTAAAGCATCAGCTTTTTTTTGATACCCGCAAGCAAAATTGCGCCTCTTGCTTCGGCTACAGCTATTGCCGTTTTCTGGTTGGTGTTAAAAAACAGCTCCTCAATTGCCATATCAGACGGTGAATATTTGTCAATTATCTCAGAAAGCGTATCGTAAATTTTTTCAATGCGGAGCTCCACATCAATTCCTGCGGGAGTTTCGATAGCGCCGTATGCGACTGTGCGAAAGCTGTTCATGTGATAATCAACTATCCCGTAGCCTACAATGGCAAGTCCGGGGTCTATTCCCAAAATACGCATACAACCTCCAAAACATTATTATTCATAGTATTATACTATATTATATATGTAATTATCAAACACTATTTTGTGAATAAATTGGATATAGTATCCTCTGAATAAAAACAAAATTCCCCTCCCGAGTGGGAGGGGAAAATGTTAAAATGTCATAAGTGCTGAAATGTCGTCTTCGTTTACAACGCCGTCGGAATTTATGTCGGCATATTCGATATGCTCGACTGCATTTCCTTGTGAGATCTGCTTTTTAACTCTTATAATGTCCTTACCGTTTACAATGCCGTCGCCTGTGGCGTCGCCCTTTACAATGACGGTCATGCTGTTCACCGTGCCGTCGGGCTGTACGATCTGAAGTATCATGCCTGTTTTGAGAAGCTCGTCACCGTCAGCCGTCTTTTTACCGTCGGCGGTAAGTGCGTATACTGTTGCACCCTGATAAAGCTCTGCAAGGCTTTCGACGGTCGCACCTGCATCAATTTTGTCTGTAAAGCCGCCGGGGATGGCTGTAAGATCGACTGTTATATCGAATCTTGCCTTGTAGATGCCCGATTCGATAAGAATCGTCTGAACACCGAATGTCTGTGCATCGAAGCCGTAAACTGTGTAGTCAGATTCAGATAAAGATACATTTTCACGTCCGTCTGTATATGTGTACTCCACTGCAAGACCTGTAAGATCAAGAGTGTCACCGTATGAATATGTCAGCTTTTCGGGTAATGATTCAATGACCATCTTTTCGGGGATGATGTCAATTTCTTCATTTGCCATGGTTTCGGAGCATTTTGTGCAGTACTGCGCCTTCAAGCCTTTTTCTGTAAATGTAGGCTCTGTAACAGTTATCCAGTCCGATGCGTGGTGGTTACATCCGCCATACACAACTGCAACCCAGGAAATATCTGTTGAATTACAATAATGTGTAAATGTTGCAACACCGTTTTCGTCAGCTATTGCGTCGGTTATGTAGAGGAGTGTGTCATTTGTAAGCTCATAATCATACTGCGTACCCTTCATAATAATGAGGGTATATACGTCACCTGCCACAAGGTCATCCTTTGTTATCGTATTTGCAAGCGGATCATCAATAACAGTTTCGCTTTCCGCAAGCATTTTGGGAACTTCAAATTCACGCACTGCAAGCGTTTTTACATTCGCACTTGCATATACAGTAGGTCCCGTAGAATTATAATGTTTCGTTGCATTCAAAAGTGGATAATTATAGTAACCTATTGAAATTTTATTCCACTGTGATTGGCTTCCGCTGTAGTATACATCTGTAAGGCTTGAACAACCGGAAAATGCATAATCGCCTATACTTGTTACACTGTCACCAATTGTAACAGACGTAAGGCTGGAACAATCTCTAAATGCCCACTCACCTATACTTATTACACTGTCGGGTATTGTAACAGACGTAAGGCTTGTACAACCCGCAAATGCACGGTAGCCTATACTTGTTACACTGTCGGGTATTGTTACCGATGTAAGACTTGAACAATAGTAAAATGCCCTCTCGCCTATACTTGTAACACTGTCGGGTATTGTAACAGACGTAAGGCTTGTACACTCGTTAAATGCACGTTTGCCTATACTTGTCACACTGTCGGGGATTGTAACAGACGTAAGGCTTGTACAACCCGCAAATGCACCACCACTTATGCTTGTGACGCTGTCAGGAATTATAAGATCTTCTACAAGCTCACCGTTAAAATATAAATTCCAGTCGATCCCAAACGTACAGATGCTGTAGTAGTGAAATGAAATATTACACCAACTTTCAATGCTTGTTATATGAACAGACGTAAGGTCGGAACAATTTCTAAATGCGTCATAACCTATACTTGTTACACTGTCGGGTATTGTAACAGACGTAAGGCTTGAACAACCGTAAAATGCATCATCGCCTATACTTGTTACACTGTCACCTATTGTAACGGACGTAAGGCTTGAGCAAGAGGAAAATGCATAATAACCTATACTTGTTACACTGTCTTCAATTATAACTTTTTTAATATTTGAACACTTTGAATACCACGGCATAGATGAAAAAGAATAATTAGACATAGCCCCTGTACCGCTTATTAGAAGTGTTCCGCTTTCATAAAGTATCCACGTGAGATTGGCACCGCATGTACCTGATGCTGAAACTTTTTCATTTTTATTTACAACTTCACCGCTATTATTGCCCGAATTGGGTTTTGAAGAAGATAACTTATCTAAAAATAAAACCTCTGACATTGATTCGTTAACTTCAAATACAGCCTCATTTGTTACATAACCGTCTTTGGAAAATGTGAAGGAGGATAAACCTTTAAAAGTAAAAAATTCAGCCACACCTTTTGCATTCGTCGTATAATTAACCTTTTCGCCATTTACGCCAATTACAGAAATATCTGTATTTTCCAAAGGTGCGTTTGTTTTTGGGTCAAGCACAGTGAACTTGACACGATAAGCATCGTTTGGACATACGCCAAGTCCAAACCCAACATCAGAAGAAATATAAAAATCAAACAGTTTTATTTCACGTTTGTAAAGATCTTTTTTCTTTTCAATTTTATCAATAATTTTTATGTCAAAGACAAGCTTTACATTTATTTTCGGCATACACCAAACATTACCTTCTACACAAAAAAGACATGTGTGCTTCGCACTGTCAGTATTTTCAATTTCTTTGTCTTTCACACGCACTTCAAGGCCTATCTCGCACGACATTGTGACCTTAAGAATACTAAATGCCGAAAGGTTAGGTTTAAGTTCGATACCTATGTATGCCTTTCCTTCCAGATCTGTATCAGTTTCTATAGTCGGTGTTTTGGTGAGATCATCAAATCCTTTTTTGGTATTGAAAACAAAACCCACCCGAGAGGATTCTGTAGCTGTGAAAGTTATTTTTGCATATGCTTCAAAAATTAAGTTTACATCAATACCAATTTTAACATCAATTCCGGAGAAGCCGAGTGAAAGAGGAGCAAGAGTAATGGATTTGCGTTCAATTTCTCCTTCAATTGTTAAAGTAGCTATTGCATCCTGAAAAACAATAAACTTCACCTCAGCATATGTCCAATCAAGATAAGCTTTTAATGTTGCGCCGGCAGTTATTTTTACAAGTCCGGAAATTTTAAGCCACGCTCCCATTTTTTCACTTTTTATGGTTTCATCAAATGGGCGTTCAAAAGTTTCAGTGATTTTTTCATTTTCATCTATAAAAGCATCTTGTTTGGGAATTTCTATACTTTCCGTTGCAAGTCCATTTTCGTCAACTGCTCCCTGCACTTTCGGCATTTCTGATTCTGTTTGCGCTTCAGGCTCCTGACTGCTGACTGTGGATGTGTCTATTTTCAAATATTTGAATACTTCATCAAGCGCAACATCACCGCCGATGATCGTCACTGTTGTGCCATCTACTGTTATATCGGAAATTTTTACGATTATGTAATTTGACTCACTTGCTATAAAATAGAGTATATTTCCATTTGCAAGCGATGTCATTGTTTCATCACATTTTTCAAAAACATATGTTTTTGTGTCGTGGTCCTCACTTA
>JBGVLZ010000020.1:0-1671 GCA_045124505.1 Eubacteriales bacterium | reverse complement strand
CTCGGTTTTTGTTATCGCTGTATCTGCGTTTGCAGATATCAAGAGTAATGGTGAAAACAGAGTGATACAAAGAATTAATGATATTATTTTTTTCATAGCTTTAAGTCCTTTCCTTTCTTAACTGATTTTAAATGAACATTTACAAAAGCGCTCACTGCTTGGGTATCTGTATAGACAATACTATTTACACTTAAACTATATCATAATTTTTTCATACTGTCAACAGGTGTCGACAGATTTGCTTAAATTTGTGTTATTGAATAAATTTATATATCGCAATTTGTAAAAGTGTCACAAAAAAACGGCGGGATACACTTCCCGCCGTTTTAATATTCAAGCTGTTCGCAATCACTCGCACGTTGCAAATCTGCGCTTGTTTACGCCGTATGCAATACCGATAACCGACACTGTCATACAAACGGTAATTATTACCGCATCGTCTCCCGTTTCGGGATTTTCCTGATAATATTCCTTATACATTCTGCCGAGGAAACGTTTTGCGCCCTCACCGCCGGAAATGCGCCAGCCGTTTTCGGTATATTCAAAGTCTATTCTGTATTTTGTCGGCTCATATCCGTCAAAATGCGCTTCAAGCAGAACAGTATCATTATCGATCTTTGTTATGCACTTTCCTATGTCGTCGTGCATATAAGGAAAATTGGGGGCTGATGCATATCCTATACCCTCAGGCGTATATACATCGTCACCGATCTGCCAAAGTGTTCTAGTAAGCATTAAGTTTTCGTCGATATATTCATCGGTCAAAAACTTTTTCAGACGGTCAAACCAGAATGAAGCCTTGCCGTATTCACCGTCAAGCTTATAAAATCTCATATAATCAGGCAAACGGCTTATTTCGTGAAGCTGTTTTAACAAAGCCTTATCGCTTACAGGCGTTGACGGAAGGTCGCCCACAAATATATATTCCGCATATCTGTCACCATCGGATGATATTACACCTTTCATGGAAACCATCTGACGTATGAGGTCTTCCGCTTCGCTTACTTTTATTGAGTGCGATGCAAAACGCATAAAACGCTTTGTTCCTTCACCGCCCGAAATACGCCAGCCGTTTTCCGTATGTTCAAAATCAACGCGCATCCACTGTCTGTCGTCAAAAAAGCCTTCAAGTAAGACTGTGTCAGTATCAACAATCTTTATGTGGTCTTCAAGAGGTGCGCCATCCGAAATAAGCACAGGAAATCCCGGTGCTGTAACATAAAACGGAGCATCAACACGATACATTTTATTATCAAGCTCAAAAATTGCCCAATTAAATTCTATATTTTTTTTAACATAATCCTCAGTCAAAAACTCGCCTACATAGTCATACCAAAACGACGCTTTGCCGTACTCACCGTCATAAAGACGGAAAACTAAATATTCAGACGGATAAAGTCCGCTTTTTTCAAGCAAACGGTCAAATGTTTCCTTATCGGTCACTTCCGTCGAATCAAATCTTTCAATACAGTTCTCTTCTCCCAAACCGGCAAGCATATAGTGAAAATCAGCCATTTTCGTTATAAGCTCTGCCGCCTCGGTTTTTGTTATCGCTGTATCTGCGTTTGCAGATATCAAGAGTAATGGTGAAAACAGAGTGATACAAAGAATTAATGATATTATTTTTTTCATAGCTTTAAGTCCTTTCCTTTCTTAACTGATTTTAAATGA
>JBGVLZ010000019.1:0-2098 GCA_045124505.1 Eubacteriales bacterium | reverse complement strand
TGTTTGTTGATTTTGCGTATTTTGTTCAGTGCGTAAAAATTTCGGAACTGTAATACTGACTTCGAAAAGGCTGACAGGCAATATCATTCTTATGACCACAACGAGCCACAGCGCATATATCACCCTCGGTGACACAGTTTTGCGAAAAACTGCCCGTATTATCATAACTGCCGCAATAAGCAGTGATACAGACAAAATATATTCAATCACAGTTTACTCCTTTTTTCTGCATTGTAAAATCCGATGCAGTTTTTCTGCATTTTATTTAGTTACAATGCATTATTATTTCTCAAAAGTTATGGTATAATCTCCTGCTTCAAAATCCCACAGGATATCATCCTTAACAATGGCATTCCATTCTGCTTCCGTACCCTTGAATCTTATTTCTTTAAGGCTCGTGCATTGATGGAAAGCAAGATCGTCTATATACTTAACACTGTTCGGAATTTCCACCGTTTCAAGATTTGCGCAGCCTTCAAAGCAGTGTCTTCCTATCCTTGTTGCGCCGTCTTTTATTACAGCACTTTTAAGATTAGTAATGACAGACAATCTTTTTTCATATTCAAGCACTGTCATATTTTTAGGTATTTCAATATATGCAGGGCCCAAACAACCCTTAAATATCCTCATACCAACTTCTGTAATGCTATTGGGAAGCTTTATACTTTTAAGACTTGTACAATCGGCAAAACATTCATACTCCAAGCTTTGAACTCCATACGGCAATTCAATACTTTCAAGACTTGTGCATCCGCTGAAAGCGCTTGAGTAAATTTTTTTTAAGCTTTTACCAAACTGAATACTCGTAAGCTTTGTGCATCCAAAAAACGCTTCTGTAGCTATCGTTTTCACATTGTCACCCATAATGACATTTGTGAGTGACATACACTTATAAAATGCCCTGTCAGCTATGGTTGTGACACTATCGGGAATTTCAACGGCTGAAAGTTTTTCGCATCCGTAAAATACGCTATCATTTACTTCCGTTAAATTTTCGGGCAATTTTACACTTTCAAGCAACGTACATCCGCTAAATGCTGACTTACCGATATTCACAATACTGTCCGGAATCTCTATGCTTCGAAATTCATTACCTGCAAAGGCACCGTCACCTATACTTACCACGCCATTAGGTAAAATCACCTGTCTGAGCGAACAGCCCGAAAAAGCCACGTTGCCTATTGATGTAACATTTTTCGGAATATCCACAAGTAAAAGGCTTTCGCATCCCCCAAACATGCTGTCTTTTATTTCGGTTATATTATTCGGCAATCTTACGCTTTTTAATAATTTGCAACCATTGAATGCTCCGGAGCCAAGCTCTGTAACATTATCCGAAAGCTGTACATTATGAAGCTCCTTGCATTTATAAAATGCACCTGCTCCTATACTTGTTACGCTATCGGGAATCAGTATTCTTTTAAGTGACCAACAATCAGCAAAAGCTTTATCGCCTATATTTGTAACACCTTCACCAATGAAGACATTATCTAAAGCTCCCATTGAAGAAAACATTTCGTCAGGTATAGCCGTAACGCTGCCTTCTATCGTCAGCTCACCAATATACCATTTTGTTTCTTTTTTCCATGCCTTATCATGGAAATTTTTAACAAATTCAAATCCTGAATCACTTGATATGGTCAGCTTTCCGCCCGGTTGTGCGAAAACATATCCGTCACCGCTTGCGGCGACGTATGATTCTATCTCTTCCCCGTCGGTATTTTCCGTTTCTGTATCGGGTTCTGTTTCAGTATCGGTTTCGGGAGCTTCTGTATCGGTTGACGATGGGATCGTTTCGGGTTCTGTACTTGTTGTTTCTTTTTCATTAAAAGAAGCAAACGAACAGCCTACGGCACTGAAAGCAAGTATAATTGTAAGAACAATACAAATTAAACTGTTTTTCTGTTTTTTACTCAGCATAATTATCCTCTCTTTCATAGGTGCACTGCCGAGTCCGACAGCATATTTACGTTTCTGAGGAATTGTATCTATAAGAATATTTGCATATTTTATACGCTCGCTGTCAGTGAGAGCCAAAGAAACAGCATCATCACACGCAAGCTCCGCATCATGTTTTGAGATCATCGCCGCTATCCAC
>JBGVLZ010000018.1:0-10418 GCA_045124505.1 Eubacteriales bacterium | reverse complement strand
GTACGGATATAAAAGAAAACGGGCAAGAAAAAAGAGAGAAGCCAAAACTTCTCTCAATTCTCTTGCCCGCAATGCTCGTACCTTTCGGAAACTGTCCTTAAGTGTACGACACATTGCTGCGACGTCTTTAAGCAGAAAATTTATTTCATTAAAACAATTAATGTGATACCGTCAAAATAATTGTTTACTATGCTATAAAACTCGGTCCACATAGGAAGCGTGGAGCATGTATCAGCACGGTCGCACTTTTCAGCATTGCACTGAAGACAGGTAACGGGGGCGAGATCCCCTTCGGCAAGTCTTAAAATATCGCCTACTTTATAATCTTTCGGCTCTCTTGCCAAGCGGTAGCCTCCACCCTTGCCGTGAACACCATCTACATAATTATTCTTTGATAGCACGGGCATAATTTTTTCGATATATTTAAGTGAAAGCCCTTGGCGTTCAGCAACATTTTTCATTGCGATATAGCCATCGTCCTGATGTTCCGCGAGATCAAGCAATACGCGCAAGGCGTATCTGCCTCTTGTAGAAATAAGCATTATTCTTTACCTCCATTTATAATCTCTTCAGCATAACGAACACTTTCCATCGCATCCTTTGCATATTTATCCGCACCTATTTTATCGGCATATTCTTTAGTTAAAACTGCACCGCCTACCACGATCTTGCACCAAGGGGCTTTTTCCCGCAGAAGCTTAATTGTTTCTTCCATTGCAGGAACAGTGGTTGTCATAAGCGCACTTAAGCCTACAAGCGGTGCGCGAAGTTTTATCGCTGTCTTTGCAATTATTTCGGGCGGAACATCTTTGCCTAGATCCACAACATCAAAGCCGTAGTTTTCAAGCAAAAGCTTTACTATATTTTTACCTATGTCATGAATATCACCGTAAACGGTAGCAATTACAATTACGCCCTTGGTCCCAGCTTTTTCTTTGCCCGACATAGAGGCTTTTATAACCTCAAAAGCACTTTTTGCAGCTTCAGCACTCATAAGCAACTGAGGAAGATAGACCGTTTTCTTTTCAAATCCGTCACCTACAATATTAAGCGCAGGGATAATTTCGTTATTCACTATTTCAAGCGGGTCAACACTTGAAAGTAAGTTTTTTGTCAACTCCCCTGCCTTATCCTTGAAGCCTTTTATAACTGCATGCTGAAGTTCAGATGAATATTCCTCAGTAGTTTTTGGTGCGGCGGCAGCCACAGATGTTACTGTAACTACAAATGATTCAGCCGAACCGATATATTCGGCACAGTTTTCATCAAGACCCTTGAGTGCTCTGTAGGCATAGTAAGTTTTCATCATATCCACAGAATAAGGGTTCATAATAGCGGCGGAAAGACCGTTTTGGAGTGCGAGTGCAAAGAATGTACCGTTTACTGCATCACGGTTAGGAAGCCCAAAAGAAATGTTTGAAACACCGAGAGATGTATGGCAACCAAGCTCATTCTTTATAGTTTTAAGCGAAGACAGAGTTGCAACAGCCGCTTTGTTGTCGGCACTGATGGTCATAGCAAGGGTATCAAAAATGATGTCCTTTTTATCTATTCCGTATTTGTTCGCAACCTTTAGTATGTTTTCGGCGATTTTGACTCTGCCCTGGGCGGTGTCAGGAATACCGCTCTCGTCAAGGGTTAGGGCAACTACCAATCCACCGTATTTTTTGACAAGCGGAAAAATCGCTTCCATACTTTCTCGCTTGCCATTAACGGAATTTATCATGGCCTTTCCGTTATATCGGCGTAAAGCCTCTTCCATGGCGGCGATGTTCGAAGTGTCTATCTGCAACGGCAAGTCGATAATAGCCTGCAGTTCACATACAGCATTTTTAAGCATCTGCACTTCATCAATGTCGGGAAGTCCCACATTCACATCGAGAATATGCACGCCCTTTTCCTGCTGATTTACACCCTCAGACAAAATATAGTCGATATCGTTTTCAAGCAAAGCCTGTTTAAAGCGCTTTTTACCCGTAGGATTGATACGCTCGCCGATAAGAATGGGACTTTCTCCAAACTCTATTGCTTGGGTATAAGAAGATACTACCGTTATTTTTTTATCAGCAATAGGAACAGGAGCAAGTTCAGATGTTTTACTATAAAGCGAAGCAATGTATTCGGGGGTTGTGCCGCAGCAACCGCCAACAACACGAACACCTTTTTTCACAAGAGCTGCTACTTCATCTGAAAACTCATCGACAGTTACATCAAATACTGTTTTACCGTTTATAGACTTCGGAAGCCCTGCGTTGGGCTTGAGTATAACGGGAACAGATGCTTTTTGGAGCAGTTCCTCTGCAACTCCGCGGAGTTGTCTGGGTCCAAGCGAACAGTTAGCACCGATTGCATCCGCTCCCATACCTTCCAGCATTGCCACCATTGCGGCAGGAGCCGCACCTGTCATCAGCTTACCGTCCTCGCCGTAGGCGTTGGAAACAATTACGGGAAGATTACTGTTTTCCTTTGCTGCAAGTAGGGCTGCCTTGGTTTCATAAGAGTCATTCATCGTTTCGATGATAATCAGGTCGACACCATATTTCACACCGAATTTGACTGTTTTTGAAAATACGTTTACCGCATCCTCAAAATCAAGATCACCAAGCGGTTTTAAAAGCTTTCCCGAGGGGCCGATATCAAGTGCTATGAACTTTTCACCTTTCTGTACCGACTGTTCCCTTGCTTTCTTAGCATTGGCGACCGCCGCTTTTATTATTTGTTCAAGCTCATCATC
This sequence comes from Eubacteriales bacterium, assembly GCA_045124505.1. Lineage (GTDB taxonomy): Bacteria > Bacillota > Clostridia > Oscillospirales > CAG-272 > RGIG7213. The sequence goes on along the minus strand of JBGVLZ010000018.1, from coordinate 7,684 downwards.
AGCAAATTTAAGGCAGTTTGCGCCAAAAGTGTTGGTACAAACAACATTACTGCCTGCATCAAAATAAGCCTTATGTATGTCGATTATTACATCGTGGTGGGACAAGTTCCATCTTTCAGGGTACTCACCCGGTTTTAAACCCCCAGCTTGCAGAAGCGTTCCGATACCGCCGTCAAGATAGACAATATGATTCTTTAAGTAATCTTTGAAATTCATTAGACACCTCTTAACGTACAGTCTGTTTTTTCACAAAGACTGCATTTATTTGAGCTTGTTTTTTCTGTGCTCCCAAGCCCGACAAAAGCCGTAACCGATTTTGACGGTGACATAAGCAGACTGCTGTTTAAAGTCAGTCCAATTCTTCGCTCTGGGTCGAGGACGGCAAAAATATTCTTTTGAGCCGAGAGCGGCAAATCACCGTAGCCCGGACTGAAACGTGGCTCTAATCCCGTATTGTATTCTTTTTTTATATCCGCGCAAAAAGCATCGCACAACGCCTCTATCCGTTCAGCACCGATTGCCTGAAAAAGCAATGCCTTTGTGGGAGAAAGTCTACCATATTTCCCTATTAGACGGTCGATTTCCACACCCACCGTTGCAGCAAAAAGGATAACCTTTTCACAGCCTTTGAGATTACGCGCAAGCTTTTCTGAATGCACACTAAAGACCTCAAAATCACAAGTATCGCCGACCGTTTTAATGGAAAGTTCACGATAGCAGACTTTATAGGAAAGCTTGTCCTTCACTTCATCTATGCACTCTTTAAGAAGAACGGATATCTCTTCGCGCTCTCCCCTACAGCCTGCATAACGCAAAATTTCTTTTTCGCAAAACGGCGGCTCGATATATGTTTTACTTAAAATCACAGAATTCATTTTCCTAATATACAGCTTAAGTTGTTTTGGATTTTGGCAGCAACATCAGGCTTGTTCATCGAATATACGTGCACGTTGGTGATGCCGTTAGCATATAAATCAATAATCTGATCAGTAGCATACGCAATACCGGCCTGCTTCATAGCTGCAGGATCGTTGCCGAATTTATCCACAAGGCTTTTGAAACGCTGCGGCATAAACGAGCCCGAAAGCTTGATGGCACGTTCTACCTGATTGGCATTTGTAATAGGCATAACACCCGGAATGATGGGAACGGTAATTCCTGCTTCACGGATCTTATATAGAAAATTATAGAGCAAATTATTATCAAAAAACATCTGTGTAGTTAAAAACTCACAGCCTGCGTCTACCTTTTCCTTAAGATGTTTAATATCCTCTTTCTGGTTTTCGCTTTCGGGGTGTATCTCAGGATAACACGCGCCACCTATGCAAAAATCTGCACCCGATTCTTTCAGTTCTCGTACAAGTTCTATAGCGTGATGATAGTCCCAATGACTACGGTCAGCATTCTGAAGTTCAGCCGGAATATCGCCTCTGAGTGCCATAACATTCTCAATATTTGCCGCTTTCATATCGGCAATACGATCACGTACTGTCTCTTTGGTTGAAGAAACGCAGGTAAGATGTGCCAAAGACGGCACATTGTAAAGCTCTTTTATCCGCTTTGCAATATCCAAGGTATATTTACTTGTTCCACCTCCTGCACCGTATGTAACGCTCATAAAACTGGGGCGAAGTTTAGCAATCTCCTCGGTAGCAGTTCGTACATTTGCAAAGGCAGTATCTGTTTTGGGTGGAAAAACCTCAAAAGAAAGAGAAAGAGTATCTCTTTTAAGTAAATCAATAATTTTCATAAAAACATTCCTTTTTTTATCTTCCGTTTAATTATACACCCAAACGGGTAGGTAAATCAAGTAAATATCATTATTTTATCGTTCCTCCGCCCAACACAGTATCTCCGTCATAAAAAACAGCGGCTTGTCCGGGTGTGATTGCCCGTTGCGGCTCGTCGAAAACGATATGAACGGTATCAGCTCCCGTAGGGATAACGGTTACCCACTGTTCCGGTTGACGGTAGCGTATTTTGGCCTTGCAGCGAAACTCGCTCCCAGGTACTTCACCGCTTATCCAGTTAAAATCGGATACATCTGCCTCACGGCTGAACAGATCGTCATTACTGCCGAGAACAACATTGCCATCTTTCGGGCAGATATTGCATACATACAGAGGCTCTGTGCTCGAAACACCAAGCCCTTTTCGCTGACCTATGGTGTAATGAATCACACCCTTGTGCCGTCCGAGATTATTACCTTGTTTATCCACAAAATTTCCCTCGGCAGATTCTTTTCCTGTTTGTAACTCTATCACGCTTGCATAATCTCCATTCGGTACAAAGCAAATATCCTGACTATCGGGTTTGTCAGCATTAACAAACCCGCTTTCTTCGGCTATGGCACGGACTTCAGTCTTTTGCATACTGCCAAGCGGAAACATGGTGTGCACAAGCTGATCCTGTGTCATGGAATATAGGACATAGCTCTGATCCTTTGTTTCGTCTAATGCTTTTTTCAGTACAAATTTACCGTTTTCTTCTTCTATTCTGGCATAATGCCCCGTTACGATATAATCGCAACCGAGTGTTTTCGCTCTTTCGTATAGCTTGTCAAACTTCATATAGCGGTTGCAGTCTATACACGGATTCGGGGTAATTCCGTTTTCATAGCTTTCGATAAATTTTCGAATGACCGTATCACGGAAGGCATCAGTAAAATTGAACACGTAGAACGGCATCCCGAGCTTATAGGCTACACTCCTTGCATCCTCAACATCGTCAAGAGAACAACAGGTGCGGGAGCTCTCGATTCCTGCATCTTCATTGTGATAGAGCTTCATCGTGCAGCCGATACAATCAAACCCTTTGTCCTTCATTAACTTCGCCGCAAGGGAGGAGTCCACTCCTCCGCTCATAGAAATCAGCGCTTTCATGATATCTCGCAACAACGACCACAGCTCTCACAGTTGGGAAAGAGTGAGTGGTCATATTCAATGCCGTTTTTGTCATAGTAATCTTTGAGAGCATTTTTGATTGCTTCCTCGGCAAGTACTGAGCAATGCAGCTTATGTGCAGGAAGGCCGTCAAGAGCTTCCACAACGGCTTTGTTGGTAAGACTTAAAGCCTCCCCGACAGGCTTGCCCTTAATAAGCTCAGTTGCCATTGAACTGGATGCGATAGCCGAGCCACACCCAAAGGTCTCAAATTTTACATCTGTTATGATGTCATTTTCTATTTTTAGATAGATCTTCATAATATCGCCGCACTTGGCGTTGCCAACTTCACCGATTCCGTCAGCATCTTCAATCACGCCTATATTACGGGGATTGCGGAAATGATCCATTACTTTTTCACTGTATAATGCCATAATAACAGCCTCACTTTATAATAAATTCTTTCTTGCCGTTTACAAGATCTCGCCAAATTGGTGAAATACTACGCAGATATTCTACAACCTCTTTTACGGCACTTATTGTGTATTCAATCTCTTCCTCTGTGTTTTCATCACTCAAAGACAGCCGCAGTGAGCCGTGAGCGATATCGTGTACTCTGCCAATGGCAAGGAGCACATGGCTCGGATCAAGAGATCCCGAAGTGCAAGCTGAACCCGACGAAGCACAAATCCCCTTATCGTCGAGAAGCAAGAGTAAGGATTCACCTTCAATGCCCTCAAAGCAGAAGTTCACATTGCCGGGCAGTCTCTTTTTTGCATCACCATTGAGGATAGAATGAGGAATCTCCGAAAGTCCGGCAATCAGTTTATCCCGCAAAGCTGTTAATATTTCTGCGTTTTCATCTATACGGCTGCAGGACTCTTCAAGAGCCGCAGCCATTCCCATAATGGCGGGAATGTTCTCGGTGCCTGCACGCTTGCCTCGTTCCTGTGCGCCGCCTTCAATAAGGCTTGTAAGTCTTATTCCTTTTCTTGTATATAAGGCACCTATTCCTTTCGGACCGTGAAATTTATGCGCCGACAAAGACAGCATATCTATATTCTGTTCCTTAACATCAATATGCAGATGTCCAGCTACCTGCACCGCATCGGTATGAAAAATTACACCTTTTTCACGGCAAATGTCACCGATCTCTTTAATGGGCTGAATGGTGCCTATTTCGTTATTGGCATACATAATTGTAACAAGGCAGGTGTTTTCTCGAATGGCTTCACGCACCTCTTCGGGAGTTACAAGCCCGTTTTCATGAACGTCAAGAAGTGTAATTTCAAAGCCTTCCTTTTCAAGTTTACTCAGTGTATGCAAAACGGCATGATGTTCAAAAGCGGTTGAAATAATATGCTTCTTCCCTTTGCTTTTGCCAAATCTTGCGGCAGAAACAATTGCCTGATTATCCGCTTCGCTACCGCCCGATGTAAAAGTGATTTCTCTTGCCTCACATCCAAGCAATTTTGCGATACGCTCACGGGCATTTACAAGTGCCTCGTTTGCTTTCTGTCCTACGGAATGAAGGCTTGACGGATTGCCGTAAATGCTATCCATGTAGGGTAGCATTGCGTTAATTGCAGACTTACTCATTTTTGTTGTTGCGGCATTATCAAGATAAATCGTCTTTTCTGTCATCTCAACAATCCTTTCTTGTTAAACAGTTCTACGAGCTTGCACTTCCAGCAAAGTATCATGCCGACTATAGCACCGACTCCTGCCTGCAAAATCTGATAAGGCAGTTTGAGAACAGCATATTCCGGTGTGCTGTAAATAAAGGCTCTGCCGAGAGAATAACCTACTACCATAATAACGGCACCGATCGTTACACCGATTCCGGAAGAGAGCACCGGATGCTTTTTGAGTACGTAATGGGAGAATATCGAAATTACTACCGCCTGCAGGCCGTGAGTTACGAGGGAAACAAACATCGGAAGCGGATAGAAGAATAAGTCGCCCAAAAAGGCGCCTACACCGCCGACCATAAATGCGGCTAGAGGATCTAATATGATGGCAGCGGTACAGATGATAATATCATTCATATACAGATGACCACCGGGAACAGGAACGCCAAATGAACTCATTGCTACATTAAGTGCCATAAAAACAGCGGTAATGCACAACCAATAGGTTGTACGCTTAATATTTTGATTTTTTTCAGCAGACATAACAGTAAACTTCCTTTCTTCAAAAAGACCGGCGCCTTAGTCTAAGGCACCGGTGCTTTTCATTATTCTGCAAATAGCGGTGTCGATAAATATCTGTCGCCGGTATCGGGCAAAAGTACTACAATGGTTTTGTCTTCGTTTTCAGGGCGTTTCGCAAGCTCTATAGCCGCAAAGGTAGCAGCACCGGAAGAAATGCCTACAAGCACACCCTCACTCTTGCCGATTAGTTTTCCGGTAGCAAAAGCGTCCTCGTTGGATACGGGAATGATCTCGTCGTAAATGCCGGTGTTAAGAACATCGGGAACAAAGCCTGCGCCAATGCCCTGGATCTTATGAGGTCCAGCGACACCTGTGGACAGTACCGCAGAGGTGGCAGGCTCGACCGCTACAACCTTGATATTGGGATTTTTAGATTTAAGATATTCACCAACACCTGTTACTGTACCGCCGGTACCTACGCCTGCAACAAAGATATCCACCTTTCCGTCCGTATCTTCATAAATCTCAGGACCCGTATTTTCCCTGTGTGCTTTTGGATTGGCAGGGTTTACAAACTGACCGGGGATAAAGCTGTTTGGAATTTCTGCCGCTAATTCTTCAGCCTTTGCGATAGCACCTTTCATTCCCTTGGCGCCTTCGGTAAGGACAAGCTCCGCACCGTATGCCTTCATCAGTTGACGGCGTTCAACCGACATCGTTTCAGGCATTGTCAGTATAATGCGGTAGCCTCGTGCCGCCGCTACAGATGCAAGACCAATTCCTGTGTTACCGCTTGTGGGCTCAATAATAACCGAATCGGGCTTCAGCTTGCCGCTTGCCTCGGCATCGTCAATGATTGCTTTGGCAATACGGTCTTTAACAGAACCTGCGGGATTGAAATATTCAAGCTTTGCAACGATCTTCGCTTTAAGACCTAAGCTTTTTTCAATATGTGTGAGCTCAAGAAGGGGGGTTTTGCCGATAAGCTCTGTGGCAGATGTATATACTTTTGACATAATAATTACTCCTTTACTGCATCAAAACCGCCCTTAAGGTCGGCGATAATATCATCAATATGCTCGATTCCAATGGAAAGACGAATGGTGTTAGGCTTAATGCCCTGATCAGCAAGCTCCTCTTCGCTGAGCTGGCTATGGGTGGTGGTTGCCGGGTGGATGACAAGGCTCTTGGCATCGGCAACATTCGCAAGCAGAGAAAAAATTTTAAGGTTGTCAATAAATTTGTGAGCCTCTGCCTGGCCACCTTTGATTTCAAATGTAAAAATTGAACCGCCGCCGTTTGGAAAATTTCTCTGATATAGCTCATGGTCGGGATGGTCTGGGAGCGACGGATGATTAACCCTTTCAACCTGCGGATGATATTTTAGGAATTCAACCACCTTTTTGGTGTTCTCTGCGTGACGTTCCAAGCGAAGTGACAGAGTTTCAATGCCCTGTAAAAGCAGGAACGCTGCAAAGGGAGAAATAGTTGCGCCCGTATCACGCAAAAGTATCGCACGAATATAGGTAACAAACGCGGCAGGGCCTACCGCCTTAACAAATGATACACCGTGATAGCTGGGGTTGGGATCTGCAATAGCAGGATATTTTCCGCTTGCCGCCCAATCGAATTTACCCGAGTCAACAATTATACCGCCAAGGGTAGTACCGTGACCGCCAAGGAATTTAGTAGCAGAATGAACTACGATATCTGCTCCGTGCTCGATGGGACGGATAAGATACGGAGTGCCAAACGTGTTATCTACAACAAGCGGCAAACCGTGCCTATGTGCAAGTTCTGCTAAAGCATCGATATCGGGAATATCGCTGTTGGGGTTGCCAAGTGTTTCGATGTAGATGGCTCTTGTATTATCCTGAATTGCCGCCTCAACTTCTGCAAGATCATGAATATTCACAAAGCTTGCGGTAATGCCGAAGTTGGGAAGCGTGTGTGCCAGCAGGTTATAGCTGCCGCCGTAGATGGTCTTCTGTGCCACAAAGTGACCGCCATTCTGACCGAGAGCCTCAAGCGTGTATGTAATTGCCGCAGCACCGGAAGCAAGTGCCAATGCTGCAACGCCTCCTTCAAGGGCTGCCACACGCTGCTCTAAAACATCCTGTGTGGAGTTGGTAAGTCTGCCGTAGATGTTACCGGCTTCTGCAAGGCCAAAGCGGGCCGCAGCATGAGCGGAATTCTTAAATACATAAGAGGTAGTTGCATAGATCGGTACCGCACGGGCATCGGTAGCAGGATCGGGATTTTCCTGACCTACGTGTAATTGTAAAGTTTCAAATTTGTAGTTAGACATAATTCTGATTTCCTTTCGTTTTCGAATGTTTTATGTATGTTTAGAACCGATACATCGACACATTCGTCCGAAACGGAAATTGGCTCTGACGAACTTTTCAAAATAATTTTCCATGAGATTTCTTACCTGCCTTACAAAAAATAAAACCGGAAGACTCCGATAAAGTCTCCCGGGCGTAAGCGATTGCTATTCCGCCAAAGTTAGGCGGCACAAGGGTTTACTCTTTGAGTGGAGAGTACATCGGAAAGATAAGCGCAACAAGTCATGCACATGAGCTGGGTCCACATGCACATCTCCATCATCATAGTAGTGGTGATAGTGTTTTGCTTTTTCATAACCGC
>JBGVLZ010000017.1:0-102694 GCA_045124505.1 Eubacteriales bacterium | reverse complement strand
ACTGAAATGGTCGGCGATCGACTTCACCGAGAACACGCTGACCGTCCGCCACACCGTACACTCCACCGAGGAAGGCATCGTCGCAAAGGACAGACTGAAAACAAAATCGTCCTACCGCACGCTGACGTTGGAGCCCTTCGTAAGAGGTGAGCTGCTGAAGCACCGCGAGAAGCAGGAGCAGATGAAAAAAGGTGATGCGCTCGGCGTACTCAAAGGAATACACCGACTACGTCTGCGTGGATGCACTCGGCAAGCTGTACGATCCCGACTTCGTCACCGGACACTTCAGGCAGCTTCTGAAGAAGCATAAACTGAAGAAAATACGCTTCCACGATCTGCGCCATTCGTGTGCATCGGTACTGCTTGCCCAAGGCGTGCCTATGAAGCAGATCCAGGAATGGCTCGGACATAGCGATATGAGCACCACGGCAAATATTTATAGCCACCTCGATGCCGTAACGAAAGCAGACACGGGAGCGGCAATGAGTAAAGCGTTGGGGTAAAACAATAACTGCAATAGCAAAGCCCGAAGCACACGCTTCGGGCTTTATCCTTATTCAAATGAAATGTTTGCTGAGATAGCTTGCTTTATTCGTTGATTTCGCTTTTCAACGAAGTCCAGTTCTTTTTCAATCCATGATAAATATTCTTCTACGGTCTCGGGCAACGGATTATACTCAAATGCGCCACTTCCTAACCAAAAGTTAACGTGGTTATAGTCATCGGTAACGCAATCTTGCAAAAAGAAGAAATCAACATATCCTTTGAAATCCACAAACAAATCGAAAAAGTTTTTGTTCTGTAAAAGTGTATTGTATAAAGGGCTCTCTTCGTTTTGATAAAATTTTCGGATACACTCTAAGGTTAAATCCCAGCGGTCTTTAATGAATGGATTACAACCGCGAGATTGATTTATGCCACCTTGCTTTTTTGGAAATATAATTTCACCGCCAATGGTATATGATTTGTGTATATAATTTTCCATGTAGGCGTGATAGTCAGGCAAAGAGTTTGCCACCTGTTCTATCATTCCGCGATAACGACTATATCTGAAACTGGCAACGATAGAATCGCTTCCAAAACGAAAGTCTTTCCAAGTCAGATAATTCGCGCCACTACCGATTTGCAAATCCATCGTTTCACCGTTGGGCAAGGGTCTGCTATATAGCAGTTTGTGATATAACTGCATTGTTTTGCTTGCACTATCAGGATCGCAGTTGAAGCAACCCAATAGTGAGTCTTTATCCCAATAATTATTCCAGTATCTTGGTGTATCGGTAGTGAAATCGAATTCGACATCAATAGAGTTCACGTTTCTTTACCTCCTTTTAATGATTAATCGCAGTAGTTATATCAGAAAACATATAGTTAAAGTTATATAATTTTTCTTATTTCTAATTCGAACTCTCGCGTAGTTACAGATAAACTGATACCTACTCAGTTTATTTGCGTACCTACCCATATCTATCCGTCCCTAAAAATGGGGTGTTTTTGACCAGCCTTGCAGTTGCCTTGCATAGCCTTGCAAAAAACTGATAGACAACCGAAAGGCTGCAAAAGGCGTTTTCCTTGAAAGTGGGGAACGAAGGTCAAAAATCGGGCAAAATCGAAAGAAAAAGAGCCTAAAATCGGAGATTTTAGGCTCAATGTGGCGGAGAGAGAGGGATTCGAACCCTCGTGCGATTGCTCGCAAACTGATTTCGAGTCAGCCCCGTTATGACCACTTCGATATCTCTCCGTATTTGATTGTTTTTGAATTTTGCACGGCTTTTGCAAGGCCGACGGAAAAATGAATACGTCTATTGCACATCATTTATCAATGTGCATCACACAACTGACCTTGTCAGTATATCACACATTCAGAAAAAAATCAAGTGTTATTTCGGATTATTTTTGATATTGCAAAAAATATTTTCCAAAAACATGTTATCATTATTTCACATAAAGAAAATAATAGAATAATTATTGACAGACACTGCAAATTATGGTACACTTTTAAGAACCGAGTACAGTACAGATTTATTGTACTGTAAGCAGTTTTATATTTACAAGGTGGTATATGAGTAATCTTAAAAAACTTACTTTGCTCCATTCAAACGATCTGCACAGTGACTTTCTGTGCGAAGTCGTTGATGATAAAGTAATCGGAGGGATATCATTTCTCTCCGGATATATAAACGAAACGAGGCAAAAAGAAGAAAATGTAATTTACGCTGTGGCGGGTGATATGCTCCGCGGTTCTGTAATAGACAGCGAATTCAAGGGTCTTTCTACCATTGAGATAATGAACATGCTTGCCCCTGACGTTGCATGTGTCGGAAACCACGAATTTGACTACGGTGTTCCCCACATGCTTTTTATAGAAAAATGTGCCCGTTTTCCGATAATAAGCGCAAATATTTATGTCAAAAACACACGTGCGCATTTGTTCAGATCTCATTTCATAAAAAAAATAGACGGAATGAAGATACTTTTTATCGGTGTTGTGACCCGTGATATTTTGAAAATGGACGACGGAGGAACTCCTGTAAAGAACTATGTTGACGTACAAAATGCCGCAAAAGAAATAAATAAAATATGCAACAGATATAGAAATACGGAATTTGACCTTACCGTTCTTTTAACTCACCTTGGCTTTGAAGAAGACAAAAAGCTCGCAAAAATGCTTCTGACAGACAGCCGTATCGATATTATCATCGGCGGTCACAGCCATACAACTCTGCACGAACCGTACATTGTAAACGGTATTCCGATTGTCCAAGCTGCAACCGGTGCTGACAAATTAGGAAGATTTGATATTCTTATCGATGCAGACAAGCACAAAATGCACAGCTACCAATGGGAGCTTATCGACATTTCCGATGACAGCTGTCCGCATGACGTAGCTCTTGAAAGAGTGATACAGAAATACAAGCACGTGACAGACCAGAAATACAGCAGATATATAACAAGACTTGAACGGCAGATAACACATCCAAGACGTGATTGCGAAACCGAGGTTGGAAAGCTGTTCTGTGATGTTATTCGCGACTATTTCGGTCTTGACATTGCAATCATAGCTTCAGGCAGTCTTCGTGCCGAAACATTCGGACCTATCGTTGAATACGGTGACTTACTTGAAATGTATCCGTTTGGTGACGAGCTTTACCGATTGACCGTCAAAGGCTCACACATCAAAAAAATGATACATCACATATTCCGTCCTGAGGTTTTCGGCGGAGTACACACGGAATTTTATCAATTTTCAAAGGGTATGCAGATCATCGTTTCGGCAAAGGAAAAGACCGTAAAATCGATCAAATTCAACGGCAAACCGATAGATGACGATGCAATTTTCAATTTTGCAATACAAGGCTTTCACATGAAAAACATCACTAAATGTCTCGGTCTTACAAAGGAAGACATCACATCTGTCCGTCCTTTTAGGCTTATTGCCACAAAAGACAGCGATATCGTAGATGAATATCTTACGGAAGCAGAATATATCGAAATACCCACAGATACAAGATGGATAACAGAGGAATAATTCCCTATTACCAGAAATAACATTTCAAAAGTTTAATTAGAAAAGGAAGAACACAAAATGAACTTGAAAAAATTTTTCATACTTTTAACATCATCCACCCTTTTGCTTTCAGCAGTATCGGGATGCACATCATCAGGCACAGCGAGCGACAGCACCGAAAACTCATCAACACAGGCAGAGGCTACGGAATTGCAAAAAGAAACCGAAACTGAACCCGCCGAAACGGAGCCTGCTGATACATCTTTGCCGAAGGACAAGGAGTATTCCGTGCTTTTCATCGGTAACAGCTATACTTACTGTAACGATATGCCCGAGGTTATTTTCCAATCCATTTGCGATGCCGCAGGCTATAATGTAAAAGTTGACAGCGTCACAAGAGGCGGATACTATCTTTTCCAATTTGCAGACTCTACAGATGAATACGGAAGTATCGTAAAAAACAAATTATCCGCTAACGAATATGATTTCATTGTTCTTCAGGATCAAAGCGGAAATCCCGCAAAAACCCCATCAAATTTCATTTCAGGTGCACGTGCTCTTGTGAGAAAAATAGAAAGATATACGGATTCCAAAATTGTTTTCTTTGAAACATGGGGATACAAGACGGGATATCATCTGTTACCGACACACGGCGGTGATACAGCAACCATGGAAATGAAAAACCGTGCGGCATACACGGCAATGGCAAATTCAGTCGGTGCCGACGTTGCGCTCGTTGGTGTCGCATTCAAGGATATATTCGAAAATACCAACATCGAAATATACGATCCCGACCATTCACATCCTTCAAAAGCCGGAAGCGTGCTTGCCGCATGTACAATATTTTCGACTATTTTCCAATACGATGTACGTGATCTGAACTTTAACGCCGGAATATCAAGAAGCGATCTCGGGCCCATCAAAGAAGCTGCATATAAAGCAGCATTTGAAGAACATCCCGTTGACAAAAGATTTCAGATAGAAATATCAGATGAACAGTAAAAACATTTGCAATCCGCAAAGCAAAACAAAAAAGGCTTTAAAAACTGCTGTAAAAACTGCACGGATAGTCATAGTTTGCTTGACATGTCTTTTAGCTCTTACCATTTTGACGGTAAAAATATTGGACATTTCGCTGTATGTTATACTTGATAAAACAATGGAGCCTGATTACTCCCTCGGTTCTTTGATATACGTTGAAGATGTTGACGTGGATACACTCGACGTAGGTGACGTTATAACCTACAAAGTGACAAATAATGTTGTTGCAACACACCGAATTATCGAAACAGCCATGCTTTACGGTGAAACCGACCGTGTCTTTGTGACCAAAGGCGATAACGCAAAGGAATCGTATCCTGAATTTATAGATGCCGATGACATTGTGGGTGTTCCGAAATTTGTCATTCCGAAAATAGGCAATCTGCTTTTATGGGTGAAATATCCACCGGGAACTTATATTTCAATAGGTGTTGGTGTATTTCTGATTTTATTTATATTTTTCTCAGACAATATTATAGCACTTATCGACAGGGAGAAAAAACCGAAAAGCAAAAAGGTAAAGAAAAGGTAAAATTTTAATTTCCCGATCTTTGCGGAGGAAAAATGGAAAACAGACAATTTATTGATTTTTTGGGTAAAATAGAAAAATTGAAGTGTAACACACGTCATTCCTGGACATCAAGCGGAAGACATGAAAGCGTTGCGGAGCATTCGTGGCGTTTGTCGGTCATGGCGTTGCTTTGCGCTGATGAATACCCGACTCTTGACATAAACAAGCTTATAAAAATGTGCCTTATACATGACTTTGGCGAGGCGATAACAGGAGATATTCCATCGTTCTTAAAAACAGAAAAGGATGAAAACAAGGAAGAAGATGCGATAAGTTCCCTGCTTTCCATGCTTCCCGAAAAAACTGCTTCCGAGCTTAAGGGGTTGTTTTGCGAAATGAACGAAATGAAGACCGACGAAGCAAAACTCTTCAAGGCACTTGACAATATGGAGGCTGTAGTATCTCACAACGAAGCTGATATCTCCACATGGATACCGCTTGAATATACGGAAAATCTCATCTATGGGGAGCAAAACTGTCAGTGGTCCGAATGGACTAAAAATTTGAGAGCACAGCTTAAAAAGGATTCGGAAGAAAAAATTCTGAAAGAAAAAAACAATATTTAAGCAAAAAAACATTCGAGGCAAAAATGCACTCGAATGTTTTTTGTCTTTATTTAATTAATTTCCTATCAAATTTGTAAGTTCTTTAATGTCGCTTTCTTCAATAACTCCGTCGAAGTCAATATCCGCTGCCATCGGGTAGCCGTGTGAATCTTGTCCTAAGATCTCTTTCTTTGCATTTATAAGGTCTTTACCGTTTACAACACCGTCAAAGTTAGTATCACCGACCACTACAAGCGTTGCACGTACAACTTCTACTCCGTTTATTATCTTTCTCACGGTATCACCTGTACGTACGGGGATGGATGTTTTAACGTTTCCGCTCATATCATACACATTGAGATTGCCTTCAAACTGTGATGATACACTCGAAGGCATCGTTCCCTGCTTTATACCAAGTACATGCAGATCGGATTCAATACCATCCATTTTTAAGCTTGATGTCGATTTAAGTTCAAGATTTACTTCTTCCTCGGTAAACAACAATGTTATCTTGAATTTCTGCGCATTTGAGCCGTTGGACTCATATATCTGAACATTTGCACCCGATGCTGTTGAACCTGCCGCAATGTCAATTACAGCCATTGCAGAACATTTCGGCCTCAATACGTAATACCCGTCAAGCGTTTTGTGAAGATAGAATTTTTGTGCGTCGGTACCGTTTGAGTCATACACCTGGACATTCGCTCCCGACTCATATGAGCCTGCGAATATATCAAGAACCAATCCCGTTTTACCGTGCTGTATGGTATAAGTTCCGTCTTTATTACGTATGAATTTCCATATCTGAGAACCGTCGGTGGTATTCGTCGTAACAACATTTGTACCGGAAAGACCAAGACATGTACTTCCGGAAATCATATTGACTGTAGCATAAACTCCCGTTCCTATATCTTCGTACGGCGCCGTTTGCCTTACCTCTTTATAGCCAAGTGACAGAAAATGCTCCATTGCCGCCTCACGGTCAGTTCCGAATGCATTTTTAAGGTCATTGTTCTGATTGAGATAGAAATCAATATCAAAAGTCGCACTTGCACGTCTTCCTTCTTTTACGCCGTTCTCAATAAAGTGGTTCAAAAGTGCATTAGCATCATATCCGAAAGCATTCTGAAGGTCGGGATAATTATTGTAATAATAAACACTGTCAAAGACATAGGACGGCATCTGTGGCTCATAAACCAGCGCTATACCGTTCCACACGCTACGGAGCGAACCGTCGGAATAACAAGCCCTCTCAACATAAGTATCGTTTTCAAGCGTTACCATTGCTGTTGATCCTCCGCCGTCAAGCATGAAGCATGTATCATATCCTACCGCCTTACAGAATGACGGTATCTGATTGTAGCGAAGACCTGTACGTACACCGTGTGAATCTGCCGTTACCATAGCAAACATGATACTGCCGTCGGATTTTACACCGATAAGATTTGTCGGGTACTGTGTTGAGCTTGTAAGATTGTTGTTAATGCGTCCGTCCTTCATGACGAGTATCTGTCCGCCTATTGCTTCCTCGCAATTAAGCCACTTTTCATTCGCCGCACTGCCTGCACTGCTGTCTGTCATGTATGTTGATACAGAAACAGTATGACCTACCGAGAATTTACCGCTGAGCTGTGATACCTTATTACCTCTTGCGTAAAGTATGATAATATCATCAGAAAGGCTTTGCCTCGAGGTAGAGCCTGAAGGATAAATACCGATAACCGTACCTGTTACAGTACCGTTATTCATAAATTTGTTCGAGCCCGACACACGCACCGCAATTTCATATGACGATGACGGAACGTAGTTTGACGGTCCGATTCTGTTATTGTAAACAAAAACAGCATTGTTTGCGGGCGCTCTGTTTACGCCGTTTGCGGAAACAGTCGTACCTGTTGAAACATTTTTTATCGTTGTTATTACCTTTGGTTTACCGATTACTACTTCTCTGTCGGTTGTAAATCCGAGAGTAAAATAGTCAGCGGAAAGCTCCTGTGTGGACATCTGGCTGCACCAGATCTCACCGTCAAGCAACATAGAGCTGAACGAAACATAATAGTTCGATGTTGAACTGATACCGAGGTCACCCTGTACAGTATTCATCCAGTCGCCGTTGACCGCAGCAATTATTTTTTTACTGCCTTCGGAATAATTCTGAACAGTGCTGACAAGCGATCCTCTGCTCGTTGAATACTGACCTATGTTAAATACCTCAAGAGAAAGTGCGGGATTTTGGGCAAAATTTCCCTCAACAATGTTGATAATTCTGTTTGAACCGTATCCCGATGAACCGCCCGAGCCTAAGTGCACCCTTGTATAATCAGCACCTGTATCGATTCCGCCTACCCTTATGTCCGTCGTCACATTTGAATCCTGACCCGTAAAGGAATACGCATACGTTTCCCTTGTCATTAGATTTGCAAACGCACCCACGAGCAACACGCCTGCTGTCAGAACAGCGGTACATTTTTTGAATAAATTTTTCATAACAAAACCTCAACTCCCTGTTGGAAAATTTGTGCCGACGCATTTTTTATGTAAAAAATCCGAACACTCCTCCATTTTACATACTTTTGTGCTAATTGTCAAGTGTTAAAGAGTTTTTTTGAAAAAAAACAATGCAGAATTAACAAATAATCACATCAAAATGCTTGACATTTTTGATAAAAAGGTGTACAATTAAGATGTGATTGTGTATCTAAAAGAAAAATAAATATACACATTAAAGGTTATATCGCCAAAGAAATCGAGGTATTTTTATGAAAAATTTATTCAAAAGATGTACCGCTGTTCTGACAGCAGGCGTATTGCTTGTCGGTACATTCTCGCATCTGATGACAAGGGAAACGTATGCGTATTCCTTTACAGGTCAGGATTCAAACGTGACGACCGACCTTAAGGTGGACGGATTTGATACGGGTGTTGACTACACACGTATACATCTTGGTTCCGGCGGATCATCCGGATACGGCGCAAACAGAATTATCAATATCGTTGAAGGTGACTTCGTAAACAACCCCGCACTTTCAATTGAGGTAATGAATATCGGTACATATTCAACGAGCACAGGCTCAATTGTCAGCGCAACAAAGAATTTTTCCGACGGAAAAAAGACAATTCTTGCTTCCGTAAACGGTGACTGGATGTCAAGTGCATCGAGCCTCGGCATATCCACAACAAAAAATTATTACGTATCTTTCAGCCCTATGGTGCTTGACGGTGAGATCTGGTGCAGCCAGATGTCCAATCAGGAAAAACTGAATGCCGACTATTATACACTCGGTATGTCAAAGGACAGAAGACTTGTTATCGGTAAGCCCAAGGTAAAAACAACTATCAAGAACACAACAACAGGTGCATCCTTCCAGGCGGACGGTATTAACCGTGCACCCGCAGACAACGCACTTTACGTTTACAACAACAGACTCGGTACATCCAACTATATCCCCACATCTTCTTATGAAGTCGCAATACGTGTATCGGGCTCAAACAAATTCATGAATAACGAAACCGTAACAGGTACTGTTATCGGGCTTTACGCTTCAGGTTCGACTTCAAGACCTTCACTTACCGATGACGTTATCGTACTTTCCGCAAGAGGTACCAAAATGTCAAGCCTTAACGGCAAATTCTCCGTTGGTGACACAGTAACGGTAAAATCATATCTTACGCAGACAAATGCAGGAAATGATGCAAACAATATGTGGATGAATTGCGAAGAAGCTATCGGCGGTCAGATACTCGTTATGAAAGATGGCAGTATAAATAACAACCTTACCGATACAACACAGTACCCCACAAACCTTGTCGGTGTAAAATCCGACGGCAGCATCATGTTTGCCATGGTAACAGCAGATAAAAACGGTGTTCGTACAGGTCTTCGTTATGACCAGATCCCCGATTTCTGTCAGGACGTCGGATTTGACACTTGCTTCATGCTCGACGGCGGCGGCTCGACAACAATGGTAACACTCGACGCAAACGAAAATTATGTTGAGAGAGCGTGCTACTCCGACGGCAGCATGCGTAATCTCTGGAACGCAGTAGCGCTTGTTTACGAACCGCAGCTCCCCACATACGTATTTGATGCAAATTACTATTCCGACAATTATGCAGACCTTAAGAACGCTTTCGGAAGCAACGAAGATGCACTCTTTAACCACTTCTTCGGTTCCGGTATAAAGGAAGGCAGACGTGCAAGTGCAATATTCGATGTAGGTTATTATTTGAACAACAACTCCGATATTAAATCGGCATACGGCACAGATAATACGGCGGCGCTGCAGCATTACATGCAGACAGGATATAAAGAGCCCCGTGCAGTTGCTCCATATGAAAATCTCGGAGAAGAATTCAATGCAACGATCGACCTGACAACAGCTTCTCTTTGTCTCGGTTTATCTGATACAACCGTTGTAGCGGCAAATTCCTCCAGCACATCGAGAGCATGGACATTCACACGTAATTCAGACGGAAGCTATCGCATAACTAACAACTCAACAGGAAAGGTTATGGGATTAAGCAGTAACACATATGAACCTGGTGCAAATCTTGTGATCGGAAATGCAGACGGAAGCGATGCACAGAAATTCTTTATTCACAAAATGCCTGACGGAAATTATGTATTAAGACCTAAGTGTGCTCCCTCAACCGTTATGAGCGTAGGAACCGCGGTAGCAGGTATCAACGCTAAGACAGTTACATATGACGGCAGTGATACGCAGATATTTGAAATAAATCCGATACTTTCGGAAGAAGATATGACTTTCACTCTTGTATCGGAATCAGACCTTACACTCAAGGAATCCGCTTTGGGATTGTCAGTATTCGGTATAGATGCAGGATTGACAGCCGCTGATGTTATTGCTGATTTTGATGTAAATTGCAAGATCTACGATGCAAGCGGAAATGTTAAGACCGGTAGAATCTGCACAGGCGACACGATCAGAAAGATCATAAACGGTAAAGAAACAATAAGAGCAATACTTATTGTAACAGGCGATACGAACTGCGACGGCATAGTAAACGGTAAGGACGTTATTCAGACAAAGAAAGCCATGCTGAAATACAGCAACAAGGGTTACGGAATAGCGGCTGATATAGACCTTGACGGTACACTTGAAGACAGTGATTTAAGCGCACTTGTAGATCTCATAAAATAAACCTTAAATTCACAGACTTATTTAAATATATAAGTAAGTCAAAAACGCAAGTGTAATTTACATTCCCACAAAAAACATTAAAAATATAAGGGACGGCTCACTCAGGAAATGATTTCCTGAACGAGTCCGTCCCTTATTATATTTCAAGTACATCTCCACAGGAAATATAATTTATCCTGCGGCTTTTCTTTTTCATATATTCAAACTGCTCCGCCCCCGTACAATGACAAGTATAATAAACGGTATTACCGCAAAGCAATTTTTCAAGTGCTGTATTGAGAACCTCTGTGTCTTCTATTTTTGAAAAATGAAAACCGCCTACAAATATATCGGGTGAAAACCATGAGACGATATCAACAACACCCTTGTGTGAGCATCCGCTTATCAAAACCTTTTTCCCGTTTTCCTCTATTAAAAGATACTGCTCATGAATAAAGTCATCGGGACAAAGCTCACCGTCACAGCGTTTGTTAAGACCGAAAGAACCCAGATAATTCGGTCGTTCCTTATCGTTGTGCGAATAAAGGCACATTCCACCGCCAAGTTCTTTTTGCCCGTCTGTAAATACAAGCCTTTTATTTTCTTTAATTGAAATATCAAGCCCTATGTATTTTTCTTGACCGTTATAATACTCACCAAAAGCATAGCGGCTTATATATACCGGGGCTTTGGAGTTGATTTCTAAAAACTTCGATAATCCCCCGCCGTGGTCATAGTGACCGTGAGAAATTACAGCAACATCAACATCCTCAAGATGTACCCCAAGCTTTTGGGAGTTTTTATAGAATGCATCCGTTTGCCCCATATCGAAGAGTATTTTATGCTTTTCGGTTTCTATATAAAGGCTCAATCCGTGCTCAGCACTCAGGCACTCATTCACTGATGTATTTTCAGTAAGACATATTATCTTCATACAAATTACATTCTTATAGTGAGCTGATTTTTCTCAACATACACTACATGATCAACATCACAAAGCTCTTCAAGTTTAAAGGGATATCCGCTTTTGACCGTGATAACGATACCGAGATTTCCGCCGTAATTACTCTTAGGCGGTACGACCTTTGACGTAATTTTATCACCGAATTTTTCATTGAGTATATTTATTATGTTATTGAGCATATACATATTATCTATTTCTATATATACAGACTCGTATTTTCTCTTTGCTCTTTCAAACTTTGAAAAAAGCATCGTAGATATAAGCAGGCATATCGTGGCAATACCTGCGCCTGCATAAAAGCCGTATCCTATCGCAATACCGATAATACTCGTCGTCCAAACACCTGCAGCCGTTGTAAGTCCTACAATTACATTATTGTCACGCAGGATTATCATACCTGCGCCCAAAAAACCTATGCCTGAAATGACCTGTGCGGAAAGTCTTAAAATATCTCCCGTGCCGCCCATATAATCATTGACATATATACTTATAAGCGAGGTCAAAGCCGCACCGATACACACAAGGATATGTGTACGCATACCCGCGGCACGTCCGTGACGTTCCCTTTCCATTCCTATAAAACCGCCAAGAAGCACAGACAGTGCAAGCTTCACGGATACTTCTATCAAAAAAGCGCGATCCATTAAGTAAATCTCCATTCAAACAGTATGTGTACTATTAATTATATCATATATCCACATTTTTGTCAATAACTTTTAAACGGAGAAATTCTATTCCGAATTTCTCCGTTTAAACTATTTATTTTTGGCTTTATTGAGAAATGCCTGCAGGTTTGGAGATTTGGGATTTGAAAATATTTCCTCAGCTGTTCCCTCTTCTTCTATAATACCGTTTGCCATAAAAATGACTTTATCGGCAACACCTCTTGCAAATTCCATTTCGTGTGTGACAACCACCATTGTCATATCCTTTGATTTAAGACCTCTGATAACATTCAGCACCTCGCCCGTAAGTTCAGGGTCAAGCGCTGATGTCGGTTCGTCAAAGCACAGAATATCGGGTGTCATGGCAAGTGCGCGTGCAATTGCCACACGCTGGCACTGTCCCCCCGAAAGCTCACACGGGTAAAAATCACGTTTTTCAGCAAGTCCCACACGGTTAAGCAAACTAATTGCATTGTCTTCAATCTTGGCAATTCTTTCCGCCTTGTACTCAAGTGCTGCTTTGCCTTTAAGATTTTTTTCTTTTATCTCCTCTTTGATTGCCAAAGTAGGCGCAAGCGTTATATTCTGGAACGCTGTATACTGCGGAAACAAGTTAAACGACTGAAAAACAAGTCCGAAATGAAGTCTGTTTGAACGTATTTCCTTGTCCGTCATATTCTTATGCTCTGCACCGTCTATAAGAAGCTTTCCGTCCACCGTGATCGTTCCGCCGTCGGGCGTTTCAAGAAAGTTAAGACAACGCAGAAGTGTTGTTTTACCGCTTCCGGAAGAACCGATTATTGCAAGCACCTGACCTTTTTCAAGTGTAAATGAAATGTTTTTTAGCACCTGAAAATCGCCGAAGCTCTTTATTATACCTTCAACCTTTAAAATACTGTCCGCCATTTCACTCACCCCTTATAGTAATCAAGTTTCTTTTCAATAAATCCAAACAAAAGCGTGAGGACACCAACGAATACAAGGAAGAATACCGCCGTGTAGAACAAGGGCCAGATAAGTCCCTTTGACGTATATCTTTCCGCTGCCATAATGATTTCGGAATACGCAATAACACGTGCCAGGGATGTATCCTTTACGAGTGTTATTATTTCATTACCCATAGGAGGAACGATACGCTTTATGACCTGAAACAATACTATTCTTGTGAATATCTGTCTTTTTGTCATACCGAGGACCTGTCCTGCCTCATACTGTCCCTTCGGTATTGATTCTATACCGCCTCTGTATATTTCGGAAAAATAAGCCGCATAGTTTATAATGAATGCGATAAGTACTGCTGTTATACGGCTGCTCATAGGTGTGTTGAAAACGAGCCCCGGCACGTACATTACAACAAAAAGCTGTAATACAAGCGGTGTACCTCTTATTACCCAGACAAATGTTTTCGTCAGATATTTCAGCGGTCTGAATTTAGACATTGAACCGAATGTTATAATAAGCCCCAAAGGAATCGCGCCCAAAAGCGTAAGTATGAATATCAGACCGTTCTGGGCAAAATTCTGAAGCAGATCGAGCGTGATCTCGCCAAATGACATAGATAAAGCGCACCTTTCCGAAGTAATATTACAAATTGCCGCAACATACTGTTGCGGCAATTTGAAGTTTATAAATCACCTTTGATTATTCGCCTTTGATAAGCTGACCATCGAGCTTATACTTCTTAGCAATAGCATCGATAGTGCCGTCCTTCATAAGCTTGTCAATAGCTTCGTTGAACTTCTTGATAGTGTCTGTATCAGCCTTTCTGAATGCGATGCCGTAGTTTTCAACAGCAAACTCATAAGCTTCAACAACAACAAGATCTTCGAAGTCTGTGCCTTCGCCGATCATACCGATGGATGTTACAAAGTCAACAACACAACCGTCGGATGTACCTGCTTTTACTTCCATAATAGCCTTTGCCATTGTGTCAACTGCTGTATACTGGATCTCAGCATCTGCAAAAACCTTTTCAGCGGCGATCTTCTCTGCTTCGTTACCGATTATTGTTGTTTCGCCTGCAGATTCCTTTTCAGCGCAAAGCTTTGCACCCTTAAGACCTTCTGCTGTGCTGTACTTTTCAAGGTTTTCAGCCTTAACAACAAGTACCTGCTTGTTTTCCATATAGGGGTTTGAAATGCCCATGTTTGCCTTACGGTCTTCTGTAATTGTCATACCGTTCCAGATACAGTCGATGTTGCCTGCGTTAAGCTCTGTTTCCTTAGCGCTCCAGTTGATCTCCTGGAATTTAGGTGTAAGACCGAGTTCCTTACAAACTGCTTCAGCAAATTCTGTTTCGAAGCCTACGAGCTTGTTGGAGTCATCATAGTAGTTCATCGGTTCAAAATATGTAATACCGATAACAAATTCTTCGCTCTTTCCGCATGCGCAGAAAATTCCGAGGCAGAGTACAACTGCCATGATAAGTGCTGTGATTCTTTTCATTTTTATACCTTCCAATAATATTATTTTCGGCATTAGCCGATAAACGAGTACAGTATACACCATATTTTTCAATTTGTCAAGGTATTATTTTAACAAATTAAAGTGTTAGCAAGATATTTTGTTATTTTATTTAATTATTCCGTTTTCGCTGTTATCATTTCAACGAGTATTGCGACATCATCATCGTTTATTTCCCCGTCACTGTTGAGGTCAGCAGATGCGGTAATAAGAGTTTCATTATCTTCCATATATTTTTTCATTCTTATCACATCTTTGCCGTTTATTATTCCGTCACAGTTAACGTCACCAATGATAACGGATGTAACTATAACATAAACACCGTTTTCAAACGTATTGAATTCAATGCTGTCTGATGTAAGCACCACGTCTGCTTCTTCGTATGTGCCGTCAGAATTGAGCTTGTATACCTTTACAGAGCTGTATGAGTCATACGGCAAAGCGTAAATAAGCTTAAGCAATTCAACACTTACATATTCACCGTTTACATCTGTGAAGTTAACGGAATATGCTTTACCGTTCTTTATCTCTTCGGGAAGCTCACCGTCATAGGAAGCCGTACCGAATACCGCTTCATCCTTGAAAACAGCCGTAAATCCTTCGGATGCATCCATGTAAATTATTTCACCGTACTTTAAAACTTCTCCGCATCCTGTACAGCAAATATCACCTGTGTAGCCGTTTTCATCGATCGTTGCATCCTTTGCGCCAACCGTTTCAGTTTCGCCGTCATGGTTAGCGGGTGATTTTTCGCCATATTCCTCACCGCAGTGATCGCATATCGGTCCGCTGTGGCAATTTGCAGCACCGCCCTCGTGTGTAAGTGCAGGTGTCTGACTGCCTTCAAATATTACTTTTTCGCATCCGTGACAGAACGTATCTCCCGTATAACCCGAAACACCGCAGGAAGCCTCAGATTCGTTTATCAGCTCAAGCTCACCATCGTGATTTTCAGGGTTTATTTGGCCGTATTCTTCACCGCAGTGCTCACATACGGCCTTACTGTGGCAAGTTGCCGTACCGCCTTCGTGTGTAAGTGCGGGGATTTCCTCACCTTTTTCAATTACACTGTTACAGCCAAGACAGATCTTATCACCTGTGTAACCCGGCGCACCGCATACTGCATCACATGCACCGTTTACTGTTGTTTCACCATCGTGATTTTTGGGGTTTGCTTCGCCGTATTCCTCACCGCAGTGGTCACATACCGCCTTACCGTGGCAAGTTGCTGTGCCGCCTTCGTGTGTAAGTGCAGGTGTCTGACTTCCTTCAAATACTATATTTTCACATCCGTGACAGAACGTGTCACCTGTGTAGCCTGAAACACCGCAGGAAGCCTCAGATTCGTTTATCAACTCAAGCTCACCATCGTGATTTTCAGGATCTGTTTCGCCGTATTCTTCACCGCAGTGCTCACATACTGCCTTGCTGTGGCAAGTTGCTGTACCGCCCTCGTGTGTAAGCGCAGGTGTCGGGGCACCTGCGTATATTACGTTTTCGCATCCGTGGCAGAACATATCGCCTGTGTAACCGGAAACACCGCATGAAGCCTCAACTTCGTTTATAAGCTCCTGTTCTCCGTCATGATTATCTGCGTCTATTTCACCGTATTCTTTACCGCAAAGATCACATATCGGGCCGCTGTGACATGTTCCGACACCGCCTTCATGAAATCCTGTCGCAGGCAGGATTTCGTCAGCGGAAATCATCTGATTACAACCAAGGCAGAAAGTACCGTTTATATATCCGTCATTTCCGCAGTCGGCGTATTGGCTCTTTGTCTCGGTTTCGCCGTCATGGTTAGCGGAATCGATTTCTCCGTATTCTTCACCACAGTGGTCGCATACTGCTTTACTGTGACATGTTGCTGTACCGCCTTTGTGTGTAAGCGCGGGAATCTCCTCACCCTGTTCAATTACGCCGTTACAGCCAAGACAAATTTTATCACCTGTGTAACCGGGTACACCGCATACTGCATCAGATGCGCCAATTACTGTTGTTTCGCCGTCATGGTTTTCGGGGTCAACTTCGCCGTATTCTTCACCGCAAAGATCACATACCGCCTTACTGTGACAAGTTGCTGTACCGCCTTTGTGTGTAAGTGCGGGGGTCTCCTCACCCTGTTCAATTACGCCGTTACAGCCAAGACAAATTTTATCACCTGTGTAACCGGGCACACCGCATACTGCATCAGATGCACCGTTTACTGTTGTTTCGCCATCGTGGTTAGCAGGATCTATTTCTCCGTATTCCTCACCGCAAATGTTACATATTGCCTTGCTGTGGCAAGTTGCTGTGCCGCCTTCATGTGTACACTCAACATCAAGGGGCGCACAAGGATATCCGTTCCATTCGGGAGTTGACCAGTTTTTCTTCCATTTGTAATAGCTTATGGAAAAATCAGATGCACAACCGTTGAACACATTCACACCGAAGCTTTCGGGAGCATCGCCGTTAAATATAACATTTGTAAGTGATGATGCATTTGCAAATGCCATAACACCTATCTCGTTTACACCTTCGGGCAATACCACATTATCGAGATTGCGGCAGTTGAAGAATGCCTGTGTTGATATTGAAACAAGTTCTGAATTTTCAGCAAACTCAACAGTTCCGAGCTTTGAGCAAAGACTGAACGCCTTTGCGCCTATTTTTACAACTGTTGAAGGAATAACAATATTTTCAAGTGCTGTACAGCCGTAGAAAGCACTTTCGCCGATATCCTTGATTCCCTGTGCGATATTTACGGATTTTATATCATATCTTCCGTAAAAAGCATTGGAATAAATGCTTTTTACATTAACCGTATTGCCGTTTGCATCTGTATACGATGATGCTACATCGACATTGACTTTGTCAGACGCTTTAAGGAAGCATCCTTCACCGTCAATATTCATATAAACACCGTCTTCGGTTTCCGTGAGAATACTTGCACCTGACTCGGGTGTATATACGTTCTGTGCAAAATATGCAATAAATCCGTTTGCTGTCTTGCCTGCCTGAATGTTAAGAGCACTCTTATTGTAAACCTCAGCCAGACTGTAACAGCTGTCAAAACAATAGCTGTTTATCTTATTTACATTTTCAGGAACAGTAAACGATGTAAGTCCGCCGCAATATTCAAACGCAGATCTTCCGATTATCTGAAGAGCAGACTCATCGCCGAATGTTACCTTACTTAACATTCTGCATGATTCAAATGCATAATTTCCAACCGATACAACATCTTTTCCGATATGTACCGTTTTAAGCGCTGTATAAGATGAAAATGCATTGTCGCCGACAGATGTGACTCCGTCCTCGACAATAACAGCTGTTATGCCCGACTTGTTTACATACCAGGGAGCATCACTGCTGTCAGAAAAATCTTCCATATCTCCTGTGCCCGAAACCGTAAGAGTTCCGCTTGCTTCATCGTAATTCCACAAGATACCGTTTGTATCTTCTGCAACTACGTAAAATACCTGAGATATCAGAAGTGAAAGGGTTACTAAAAACGAAAGTGCTTTTTTTAACATAGTCTTTTCCTCCATATATAAATTGACATTATACATTATAACTTTGATGAAATCAACTGTCAATGAGCATTATGTTAAGTTTATACAGTATAAAAGTAAAAAAAATAGTAAAGACTTAATATTTCAGTTGACAAGTATTCGGAATCGTGGTAAAATGTTTCCAAATATATATGGAGAGAAGCATATGAATATTCACGAATATACATACCTTGATGAAAATGAAAAACCGCTTGACTGTATCGTGTCAGACGGCGGTATGTGCTCTGTTTTCAGAACTGTCTGCTGTATCGGCGACAGCCTTTCATCGGGTGAATTTGAACTGATACACAACGACGGCACAAAAGGTTATTATGATTTTTTTGATTATTCATGGGGGCAGTATCTTGCACGTGCTTCGGGTGTAAAAGTATACAATTTTTCAAGAGGCGGAATGACAGCCAAGGAATATATGGAAAGCTTTGCAGAGAATAAAGGCTTTTGGAGTGAAGAATTACTTTGTCAGGCTTACATAATAGCTCTCGGTGTGAATGATATTTACGGTTTGAAAATGGCTATTGGCACAAAAGATGATGTGTGTCTTGAAAACTTTGAGAATAACAAAGACACATTGGCGGGATGGTATGCAAGAATAATTCAAAAAATAAAAAGGATGCAGCCGAAAGCAAAATTTTTCTTGGTAACAATGCCAAAAGAATCAAAGGGAAATGAGCCCGAAAAGCTTGCTTTCGCAGAATTGCTTGATGATTTTGCAAAAATGTTTGATAACACCTATGTTATTGATTTATATAAATATGCACCCATATATGATGAAAAGTTCAAGGAAAGATTTTTCCTCGGCGGTCATATGACACCGGCAGGATATATATACACCGCAAAAATAATAGGAAGCTACATCGATTACATCGTAAGACATGATTATAACAGCTTTAAAGATATCGCTTTCATAGATGCAAGGGAAGATTATGGAAAATACAGAATTTGCTAAACCGTTCGATATAGACGGTTTCTTCAAAAGCGTTATAAAAAAAGATCCGAATTTAAGAAGAATTCCCGAATATGATGCTGTAGGCGAATTTGAGGGAATACAAGCTGTCACGTTTGATTCCATTGAATATAACGGCAAGAAAACAAAGGTTTTTGCTTATATGGCTCACCCCGACGGTGCTGATGAAAATACACCCGGCATTGTACTTATACACGGCGGCGGAGGGCACGCTTTCCTTCCCTGGGTCAAAATGTGGCGTGACAGGGGATATTCGGTAATTGCCCCTGACACAGTCGGAAATATGCCGATAGACATTAATGCAGGCTGTACTGAGTCAAACGGTGACTGGGCAAGAAAGCTTCACGGAGTTTTTGAAGAGGACGGTTATGTACCGTCGCCCGATAACGACGGAATGTCAACATACAACCTTGAAGTTGACCGCAGATGGCTTACGCACATAACATCACATTGTATTTTATCGTTCACCGCACTTGCACAAAGCGGATATGCCGATCCTGAAAAAATAGGCATAACAGGAATATCATGGGGCGGTGTTGCCGTTTCATACTATCTCGGATTTGACAGCCGTCCTGCTTTCGCAATACCGATATACGGCTCGGGATATTTAAAGGAATCACTTGCCTGGATGGGTGAACGCTTCAGCCACCCTGAAACACTGAAATATTTCAAAGCGGAAGACAGATTTGATAATGTTACAATTCCCGTGATGTGGCTTTGTTGGAATGATGACTTTTGTTTTTCTATAAATTCAAACTCAAAAAGTTATCTCGACACAACAAAAAATAATCCTCTGACGACACTCTCTATAGTCGACTGTATGTGTCATTCGCATAATTTTGCATGGATACGTCCTGAAAGCGAAGCCTTTGCAAACAGTATTGTTAAAGAAGGTAAAAAGCTTCAATCATTTACTTCCCTGCCGGATGGAAAAAGCCCTGAATGTACTTATGTATATGACGGTGAGATAACAGCAAGACTTTATTACATAACGGAAGAGCTGACATACTCAATGCACGAAAAGCACGGAATGATGAACACATTTTTAAACCCGACATGGAAAAGCATACCTTTGGATGTTGAAAAAAACACAGTAAAAGGAATAATTCCGTGTGATGCATGCGGTTATTATATTGAAATCAAAAATGAAAACGGCGTTGTTATATCGACCCCGTATATAAAAACAGAAAGGTGAGAAAAAATGCTTACTGATATCGAAATTGCCCAGAACACAAAAATGAAACCTATTGCAGAGATCGCCTCGATGCTCGGAATCACCGATGAGGAGCTTATACCTTACGGCAGATACAAGGCTAAGATCGACGACGGATTTGAAAAAAGAATGGCAGATAAGCCCGACGGCAAGCTTATTCTTGTAACAGCAATAAATCCCACCCCCGCAGGTGAGGGTAAAACAACAACAACCATCGGTCTCGGACAGGCTATGGCAAAGATAGGAATGAATTCTATCATAGCTTTGCGTGAGCCCTCCCTCGGTCCCGTGTTCGGTGTAAAAGGCGGTGCTGCCGGCGGCGGTTACTCTCAAGTACTTCCAATGGAAGATATAAATCTTCACTTTACAGGTGATTTTCATGCGATAACAGCGGCAAACAATCTCCTTTCTGCAATGATAGACAACCACATTCAGCAGGGTAATGTACTCGGAATAGACCAGCGCCGCATACTTTTCCAAAGAGTGCTCGACATGAATGACAGAGCTCTCCGTAACGTCATCATCGGACTTGGCGCAAAGGCTGACGGTGTGCCAAGACAAGATAAATTCAGTATAACCGTTGCAAGTGAGGTCATGGCTATTCTCTGCCTTGCTTCATCTGTTACCGACCTTAAAGAAAGACTCGGCAACATTCTTGTTGCATACACATATTCAGGTGAACCTGTTTATGCAAAGGATGTAGGCGCACACGGTGCGATGACAGCCCTTCTTAAAGACGCCCTCAAGCCCAACCTTGTACAGACTACAGAAAACACACCTGCGATCATTCACGGCGGACCTTTTGCAAATATTGCACACGGCTGTAACTCGGTAAGAGCTACAAAGCTTGCACTTAAGCTTGCTGATTATGCAATCACAGAAGCCGGCTTCGGTGCTGACCTCGGTGCTGAAAAGTTCCTTGATATCAAGTGCCGTGCGGCAGGACTTGCTCCCTCTTGCGTTGTGCTTGTAGCAACTGTAAGGGCGCTGAAATATAACGGCGGTGTTGCAAAGGCTGACCTTAAGGAAGAAAACCTCGAAGCACTTGCAAAGGGTGCCTGCAACCTTGAAGCACATATAGACAACCTTGCAAAATTCGGTGTGCCTGTAGTTGTTGCTATCAACCGTTTTGAAACAGACACCGTGCGTGAGCTTGAGCTTCTTGAACAGATATGCCGTGAGCGCGGCGCATCATTTGCCCTTTCCGAAGTATTTGCCAAGGGCGGTGACGGCGGTATTGCGCTTGCACACGAAGTTGTAAAAGCATGTGAAAAGCCCTCATCATTCAAGCACCTTTACCCGAATGAAATGTCAATAAAAGAGAAAATTGAAACTGTTGCACGTGAAATATACGGTGCTGACGGTGTAAAATTTGATGACAAGGCACTCAAGAACATAGATAATATTATGAAGGTCAATCCCGAATTCGGAAAGTTCCCCATATGCGTTGCAAAAACTCAGTATTCACTTTCCGACAATCCCAAGCTTTTAGGAAGACCTACAGGCTTTGATCTTACGGTAAGAGAAGTAAAGGTATCGGCAGGTGCAGGCTTTATCGTTGTGCTCACAGGCGAGATAATGACAATGCCCGGACTTCCCAAAGAACCTGCGGCACTTAAAATAGACGTTGACGAAAACGGCAACATTTCGGGGTTGTTCTGATGAAAAATGTTTTTATTTCATCATCTCCCGAGGAAACGGAAAAGCTCGGACGGGAATTCTCAAAAACACTCTCAGGTGATGAATTTATCGCAATGTACGGAAACCTCGGTGCAGGAAAAACAGCTTTTGTTCGAGGAATGGCATCATATATATGTCCTGACTGCGGTGTGAGCAGTCCGTCATACACCCTCATAAACGAATATACAGGCGGAAAATTTCCGCTTTACCACTTTGACGTTTACAGAATATCTGACGATGATGAGCTTTATTCAACAGGCTTTTACGATTATCCCGGTACGGGTATCTGTGTCTGCGAGTGGAGTGAAAATATTCCGTATGCCATCCCTGATGGCGCATATAAGATAACAATTGAGTATACAGACGACACAACAAGAACAATAACCATTGAAAGGCAGGATTGATTTTGCTTATACTTTCACTTGACACAACGGCTGTAACGGCAACGGCTTGCCTTTGCGACGGCGAAAAAAGGCTTGGTGAATACACAGTAACAACAACACTTCACCACAGCGAAACGATGTTACCGATGATAGAGCATCTTTTGTCCTCATGCGGTAAGCATACAGATGATATTGAATTGTTTGCGGCTGCCGCAGGTCCCGGTTCATTCACGGGAGTGCGTATAGGTGCGGCAGTGCTTTTAGGTCTTGCTTTCGGACGGAATGTACCGTGCGTTGGCGTTTCCTCACTTGAATCACTTTCGTACAATATGAAGGGATTTATGGGAGATTTCATCGTTTGCCCTGTAATGGATGCAAGACGAAATCAGCTTTACAATGCCGTTTTCCGCCACACCGACGGAAAAATAACAAGGCTTTGCGAAGACAGAGTTATTATGTCGGATGAGCTTGCTCATGAGCTTGAAGCATACGACATTCCCGTGTATTTTGTCGGCGATGGAAAACACATCATTAAAAATGATTTTGAAAAAGGTCTTTTTCCGCCTGAACAAATTGCGCTTCAAAGCGCATATTCATCAGCACAGGTTGCACGTATAATATATGAAAATACAGAGGACAAGACTGTTTTTTCGGACAAAACATTCAAACCGACATATTTGCGTTCATCTCAAGCGGAACGCAATCTTAAAAAAATCGATTAAAATAAAACACATAAAGGAGTAAAAATTATGAGTAACAAAATTGCACTTGCTTGTGACCACGGCGGTTACGAGCTTAAAGAAGCAACAAAGAAGTATCTTGAATCAAAGGGTATTGAGTACATTGATTTCGGCTGTAACGGCGAAAGCGTAAACTACCCTGAATACGCACACAAGCTTTGCGTGAGCATTCAGGACGGTACTTGCTACCGCGGTATCCTTTTCTGCGGAACAGGTATCGGCATCAGTATTGCGGCTAACAAGCACAAGGGAATCCGTGCGGCTTGCTGTTCTGACACATTTTCTGCAAGAATGACGAGAATGCACAACGATGCAAACGTGCTTTGCATGGGCGGCAGAGTTGTCGGCGCCGGTCTTGCGCTTGATATGGTTGAGCTTTTCCTCAATACAGAATTTGAAGGCGGCAGACACCAGACACGTGTTGACATGATAACAGCACTTGAGAATGACTAAAAGAATACTTTCAGTCGATCTCGGAGACAGGCGCACAGGGCTCGCTGTAAGCGACGAGACCTGTACGCTTGCTTCGGGGATCGGTTGTATTAAAGAGGATTATATCGTTTATATTGCCGATGAGGTAGCAAAAAAGGCTGCCGAATACGATGTACGATTGATCGTAGTCGGCAACCCTATAAACATGAACGGCACAAGAGGCCCGAGAAGCGAAAAAGCGCAAGGCTTTGTAACGCTTCTGTCCGAAAAGACGGACATTCCCGCTGTTCTTTTTGATGAAAGACTTACCACAGTTTCGGCACATCAGTATATGAATATGACGAACACCAGAGGTAAGAAGCGGAAAGAAACGGTCGATACCCTTTCCGCACAGATAATTTTACAAAATTATCTCGATTATCTGAAAAACCATCCCTCGGAGAATTAATCTTTTTTCTCTTCGGGGGATTTTTCGGCAACTTCTGCCGCAGGTGCAGGCTTTTCTTCTCTCGGCGGCTGACCTACAACGTTTACAAGTCTGCCGTAAACACCGGGGAATGAATCCTCTATTATCTGCGCACCTGCATATTCCTGATAGAATTTAACAGCGGATTTTGCAGCCCATCCGATAATTGCATAGCCGTAGCCCATTTCCTTCATTGAATTGAAGCATTTTACCATAAGCACACGGCCGATGCCCTTACGTCTGTATTCGGGATCAACGCCCGTAGGACCGAAAAAGCCTCTTGCAGTTGCATCATATGCGGCAAATCCGATGACCTTTTTATCCTTTACTGCTATATAGATCGTGTGGGGATTATTGGCAAATGCCGCTTCACATTCACTTCCCCATCCCTCTGAAAAGGTCTTGATAAACGGAATTACCCTGTGTTTATCGGGTGAAAGTGCCTTTACTATATGTATTCCCTCTGCTTTGAGTGCGGCTTCAACCTCAGGGCAGTCCTCTACATTGTAGAGCTTTACAAGCATATCTGACATAATCATTATCCTTTCAAATTACGTTTTTGTAATTCTACCATATTTTTTTCGTTATTTCAACACATTTTCAAAAAGAAGGTACAAATTGGATACTTTTTTTGCAAACGCAAATACAAAACAGCTTATACTTATCGGATTTGATAAATATTATGCCCGCATGCTGGAGCTTGAGGGACTTGACCTCGGTATGAAATGTGAAAAGTTTTCCCAGCATTTTAATACGGATGAAGTACAAGATGCGGTGAAAAACTCAAAAAAATGCTGTACCGTTGTCAATTCCGATATTTTTCATAATCACACGGAGCTTTTTGCGCTGGTCGAATTTTTAAGCTGTGAATGTGACCGTACAGCTGTCATATCAACCCACCGTGTGCACAGCGACATAAGTAAATATATTTCAGAAGATCCGCAAAAGCTCTGTCTTTTCAAACGTCCTGTTCTCACAGTAGAGCTTTTGTCATTTTTATGCGGAGAAAACGAAACGGTGTTACCTAAGCACACCGAAAAAATAAGCATTAAAATATCTCACGATACACGAAGCGTAGGCTTTTCGGGAAATATAATATATTTTACAGAAAAAGAATTTGAAGTTTTACAAGTGCTTTTAAATGCTGACGGTACGCCCGTATCAAGAAAGGATATTTTCAAGTCCGTATGGGAAAACGATGGCGGAGATTCAAACATATCAGATGTATATATAAGGTATATAAGAAAAAAATTTGCAAAGTATTTTGATTTTGATATAATAAAAACGGAAAGAGGCATCGGTTACGCTGTAAATACCGATATCATTTGGAATTGGAAACTATAAAAATTATAAAAAAGGAGCAGTTATATGATCAATCTTACCGAAAAGATCTATTCAAAAATCAAAGCCACTATGGATTCGTGGTCAGAGTCCGATATTTATGCCATATCATTTTTCGTTTATTCCAACGAAGCTTATGAGTATAAAAATTACAGCAACATATCCACCTTTGCCATCAGCTACAATACAGAGGAGGACTGTAACGGTGCAGATGCGTACGACGAGGAGCGTTGGAATTATGCGTATTGGAGACAGGATGAAACTCCGATAATCGATCCTTACGAAGAACCTGAAATGACGGAGCTTCTGTTCGATTGGTACAAAGAAAACGGCATTACCGACATAGGTGAAGAAGATGATAATTGCTATGACAGTAACGGTTATTATATCGGCAAAGGTCCTGTCGGTCATTATGAACTAATACAGATCGTTGCCGAAACGGCTAACAAGCTGCAGACCGAAGGCTATATAGAGCAGAAATTCGGCAAGAAAATACCGATAATCATTCACGGCTTGGAATATGCATGGTATGACATTGAAGCAACACAAAAGGCAAATCCTAACGGCGAAGCGAATATTTTCATTGAAGCCTTGAAGGAGCTCGGCATGATTCCTTAATTTTAAACGGGATGTACAGTTCGGCTTTGCCCTCACAATTTACCTTGCTAATTGTCATAGGCATAGCTTTGCAGTGTATATTACAAGAAAAAACCCGACAGACGTCGGGTTTTATCTTTTATTTTACGTTTGCTCTTAAATAGCTGTTGATAAACATATCGATGTCGCCGTCCATAACAGCCTGTATATTTCCGTTTTCACAGCCTGTACGTGCATCCTTTACAAGTGTATACGGCATGAATACGTATGAACGAATCTGGCTTCCCCATTCGATATTCGTCTTTTCGCCCTTGATATCCTCTATCTTTTCAAGATTTTCTCTTATCTTGATCTCGACAAGCTTACTCTTGAGCATTTTGAGTGCCGTTTCCTTGTTCTGAAGCTGGCTTCTTTCTGTCTGACATCCGACAACGATACCTGTGGGCTTGTGAACGATTCTTATTGCAGAGTCCGTCTTATTGATGTGCTGACCGCCCGCACCGCTTGAACGGTGAGCTGTAATTTCAAGGTCTTCATCACGTATTTCAACATCGTTTGAGTCATCAAGCTCAGGTGTGACTTCAACGGAAGCAAACGAGGTGTGGCGTCTGCCCGAGGAGTCAAACGGAGATACTCTTACAAGTCTGTGAACGCCGGACTCACTCTTCATATAACCGTATGCATTCATGCCTTCTATGAGTATTGTCGCACTCTTTATACCCGCTTCTTCGCCGTCAAGCCAGTCAACAAGCTTTACCTTGAAGCCGTTCTTTTCGCCCCAGCGTGTATACATTCTGTAGAGCATCAAAGCCCAGTCCTGCGCTTCCGTACCGCCCGCGCCGGGGTGGAATGAAAGAATTGCATTGTTTCTGTCATACTCACCTGACAGGAGTATGTCGATATTCATCTTTTCTATCTCACGCTCGATCCTTTCAACCTCTGAAAGAATATCGTCAAGTGAGCTTTCGTCATTTTCTTCCAATGACAGCTCACAAAGCGTATACGTATCCTCAATAGATGATACGAGGGATTCATGCTGTTCTATTTTATACTTTTTCTGCTTTATCTCCTGAAGTATCTTACCCGAATTTACCTGATCGTTCCAGAAATTCTGGTCATGTGTTTTTTCTTCAAGCTCTTCTACAGATGTGCGGAGATCGTCAATACGCATTGAAATGCCGAGTTCCTTTGCATCATTTCTCAAAGATGCGAGTTTAAGTCTTGCTTCGTCAAGTTGAATTATCATATTTATACCTATCCAAAATAAAATTTACAAATCTTCTTTTCGATTATATCACATTAAAACAAAAATGTCTATACAGTTATTTAAATATTTACAAAAATGATTTTTCCCCTTTTTCTGTGTAAATTCAAATTTCTTATTGACTTTTTAAGTGTTAAATGCTATAATACATCTGTAGAATTGTACCTATAGGGTAAAATTCAAAAAAACTTTAAAGGAGTGCTTGAATGAAAGCGAAGAAATTATTCTCGGTTCTTCTTGCAGCTTTGATGGTTTCCGTATGCTTCACCGCTTGCGGCGGCGATGAGGAAACAAAGAAAAGCGATGTAACGCAAGGACCACAGGACACATCGGTTGAAGAATCTTACTTCATTCCCGATACAAAGTATGACGACCAGGAATTTACCGTTTTGACAAACACAGACGACGGTGAATGGACAAACAACAACTTCTTTGTTGAAGAAGACAGTGATGACCCCGTAAATTCCGCAATTTACAGACGTCAGAAGCTCATCGAAGAAACTTTCGGTGTTAAAATCAAGGTTATTGAAGGCGTTACAAGAGGTTCTATAAACGATTACGTTTCAACTTCTGTTAAATCCGATACAAAGGAATATGACATTGTTGTTAACTCCATCAACCACATGTACACTCTTGCACAGAGTGACTGTCTTACACCCCTTGATGAGATCACTCACCTTGACATAACAAGCGAAGCATGGGATCAGTCAATGCTTTCTCAGACATCTATTGCAGGTTCCAACTACTTCGCAACAGGTGAGATCACCGTTGTTGACAACGATGCAACATGGGTAATGATGTTCAACAAGACTCTTGCAAAGAGCGTTGGTATCGGTGAAGGCGATCTTAAGAGCATCTATGATCTCGTAAAAGACAACGAATGGACACTCGACAAGCTCCTTGAATACTGCAAACTCTTTACATATCAGGATCTTGACGCATCCGGTACAACAACTCACCTTGACCAGTTCCCCATCGCAACAACGATCGACTTTATCACAGGTCTTTACTACGGTACAAACAGCCGTATCATTCACAAGGACAGTGCTGATATTCCTTACCTTAAGGAACTCGACGACACAACAGTTAAGCTCGTTGACAAGATCGCTGAAATTTATACAGCATCCAACCAGTACACATTTGACTGTCATGATTACATGAGCATTAACCCCGCAGTTCACCTCTTGTCTCAGGCAATGTTTGAAGAAGACAGAGCGCTCTTCTACTCCGAAGTTATGCAGTGCGTAACACGTCTTCGTGACATGGATACAGACTTCGGTATCATCCCCGTTCCTAAGGCTGACCAGAACCAGAAGAACTACACAACACACTCCGTTGCAATAGTTACGATGGTTGCGGGCGTTCCGAAGGATATTTCCTATGATGAAAACAGACTTGCACTTTCAGGTATGATCATGCAGGCACTTGCTGTTGAAGGTAAGAATATTCTTACACCTGCATACTACGAAGCATCCCTTATCGGTAAGGGTACACGTGATGAAGAATCCGCAGATATGCTTCCTATCATCTTCGCTAACCGTGTTGTTGACCTCGGTTCAATCGTTGATGACCAGAACGTTACATCAATTTCCGATTCACTTATCACTGCAATCAAGAGCAATTCCACAGGTAAGCTTTCTTCTCTCTTTGCAAGAAACAAGACGAAGGTAAATGCTGCTTTGGAAGATCTTGTTGAAAAGTTCACAGCAGTTAAATAATGCATTAAAGACAGCGTGTAAAAGCGCTGTCTTTATTTATAATCACGAACGAAAAGGCACAAATAATATGAATTATAACATAGTTATGGCAACGGAAGATGACAGATGTGAAATTTTGCATTTATACAAATCACAAGTCGGACGAAAATTTTGCCCTTGGAATGAAGAATATCCATCTGATGAAACGATAGATTTTGATCTTTCCCGTGATGCACTGTTTGTTTTAAAAACGGACGGAAAAATAATTGCCGCCATTTCTATAGAAGATGATGAAGAAGTTGACCGTCTTCCATGCTGGAATAAAAACATTTCACCAAGCGGCGAGCTTGCACGGCTTGCCGTACTGACAAGCGAACAAAACAAGGGACTTGGGCGCATAATGCTGAAATTCGGGATGGACGAGTTGAAAAGGCGAGGCTTTAAGGGTATCCGATTTTTGGTTGGAAAGTATAACAAAAAGGCAATTGCTTGTTATTCGGATTTTGATTTTAATGTTGTCGGCGAATGTCATATGTACGATCAGGACTTTTTATGCTACGAAAAAGAATTGTGAGTTTCACATATAAAAAGAACGGAGGGTTTTTAACTCTTCCGTTCTTTTTTCTGTTTTAAGATACGTATTATCTGCTATTTTACAGCGAGAATTTCAAGGCAGCGCTTCGCTATCGCTATGTCGGATTCATAGGGAACATATTTGCCCTGCACCTTCTGATATACTTCCTCACCCTTTGCGGCAAGAATCACAACATCACCTTTTTTTGCTGACATAATTGCTTTTTCAACAGCTTCCGCACGATCCTCTATTATCTCATACGGTGTGCCGTACGGTTTTACGTAAAATGCTATTTCTTCACATATCGACCGTACATCTTCAAATTGAGGATCATCTGCCGTAAGATACATATAATCGGCATTTTTACCGCCCAATTCACCGATATCGCGTCTGCGTCCGGTGCTTTTGCCCCCCGGAGCGCCCACAACAACGGAAATACGGCTTTCGGGATAGTCTGCTTTTACAGACTCATAAAGCTTACTGAAGCTCAGATAATTGTGTGCAAAGTCGACTATTACGGTAATGCCGTCTTTTTCAAACACATTCATTCTTCCTCTGACTTCAACATCCCAAAGTCCGTGTGCAATTGAATTTTCATCAACACCGAGTGCCTTTGCAACACAGTACGCCGTCAATGCATTTTCTACATTGAATCTTCCTGCCATCTTTATTCTGAAGTTGCTTTCGTTTCTGTTTTTACATTTGATCGTAAAAGAAAATCCGATATCTTCCTTCTGAATATTCTCAACCCAATAATCACAGGTATCATCACCGTATGTGATAACGGTTTTTGCGTGTTCTTTTGCCGTTGCATATATTTCGTCAAATCTTTCGCTGTTTTTGTTTATCACAGCTGTCTGACAGTGCTTCATAAGTTCAAGCTTGCATCTGAAATAATCCTCTGCATCCTCGTGCTCAAGCGGACCTATGTGATCCTCTCCGAGATTCATAAAAACACCGACATCAAATTCCGTTCCGTAAACACGGTTGACCTTGTATGCCTGTGATGATACTTCCATCGTAAGATACGGTATTGCGCTGTCTTTGCACTGTGCAAAATATTTGTGCAGATCGGGAGATTCGGGCACTGTAAGATACGACTCGTGATCCTCTGCGCCTGTATATATTTCGATAGTGGAAAGCACACCTGTACGCATTCCTGTATACTTATCAAGCACATTTTTGATAAAATAAGTCGTCGTTGTCTTGCCTTTTGTGCCGGTAAGTCCGACAAGCTTCAAGCTCTTATAAGCTTCACCGTAAAATGCTTTTGAAAGAATTGCCATACCGCGGCGGATATCATCAGTCACAACACACGGAATATCAACACCTTCATATTTCTTTTCCGCAATATATGCACCTGCGCCTTTTCTCACAGCATCCTCAAGATACTGTGCCTTGAATGCAGCACCCTTGCAGATAAAAAATGTGTTTTCCTCAACATCTGCGGAATTGTATGAAAGATATGTGAATTTATGAGAAAAAAGCTTTTCGGGGCAAAATATCTGCGCATTTATATTTTCTTTTTCAAATATCTCTTTAATATCAGATATCGATATCATATTTTCAATCATAGCTATCCCCTTTACATTTAATCGTTTTCGAGATAATATGTAGCTTCCATATCGGCAAAACTGAGTGCGGGGGCAAGCGGGAACATTTCGTATGCCGCACCGACATTACGCACATCGTCTGTGCCCGAAAATCCCATGTGATAACGTATTGCAAACGCTTCCTCACGGGTCAAGCGCATATATCCGTTGATTATGTACACGGATTTTTCGCCATGACCGTACGGCATTTTGTCGGCAAATTCATAACAAGGGACCTTTTGCCATACACCGTGCTCGTCTTTGACGTTCCGAAAGCTCTGAACATAACAGTTCACCTTGCAAACGTCATGCAAAAGCGAAACAATGGCAATTGTTTCTTCCGAATAATCAAGTCCGTACACTTCTTTAACCCTCGGACGCTTCATATAATCCGAAAGGCATTTATATACGTTTATACTGTGTGTGCAAAGACCGCCTTCACACGAAAGATGAAATCTTGTGCTTGCAGGTGCTGTAAAAAAGTCCGATTTCAAAAGATATTCAAGCATTTTGTCTGCACCCTCACGCTTGATATGTTCGTTATATATTGATATAAATTCGTTTTTGGAATCCATTTTCTCTTTCCTTTATTGAATATATATTAAAATTTTCGTAAAAACAGCAATCAAAACGTCAAATTACTCTTGTAAAATATTGTTTATTATATTATAATATAAAAGTATAGCAAAGTCAAGCAAAAAAATAATAAATAACGGAGGGCTCATTTATGCCTAAATCCAAAGCTGAACTTACGGGCACACTGTATGCCGAAATGATAAGATCGGGTTTTGAAAACCTGAGAGTAAATGCAACTGTCGTAAACGATCTCAACGTGTTCCCTGTTCCCGACGGTGACACAGGTGAAAATATGTGTATGACAATAAAAGGCGGTGTTCTTGCACTTGACAAAATAGAAGATATTGAAAACACATCACTTTACACAACTGCCGCTGTTGTTGCAAAGGGTATGCTTCTCTCAGCACGAGGAAACTCCGGTGTTATCCTTTCAAAATTCTTTGAAGGTATTGCGAAAGGACTTGAAAAAGAAAGAGCAACCGACCCCGAGGGTTTTGCAAAAGCTCTCATGGAAGGTGTAAGACAGGCATATTCCGCTGTTGTTAAGCCCATTGAAGGCACGATACTTACAGTTTGCCGTGAAGCAACTGTGCGCACATCAGCAATGATAAATAAAAACAGTTCTCTTGAAGAATTTTTTGAAATTTTCAGAGGAGAACTTAAAATATCTCTTGAACGTACACCCGAAAAGCTTCCCGTTCTGCGTCAGGCAGGCGTTGTTGACAGCGGCGGTGCAGGTCTTCTTTACATAGCTGACGGTATGATAAAAGCTATAAGAGGCGAAAAGGCACCCGTTACAGTCAGAGAGACCGCAAAGGCTGAAAAAGCTCAGATATCATTCGAAGCATTTACCGAAGATGATGTTATGACTTACGGCTACTGCACAGAATTTTTGCTCCGTTTACAGCGCAGCAAGGTCGATGTAGAGCTGTTTGACGAAAACGTAATAAAAGACTACCTTAATTCTATGGGCGATTCCGTTGTAATATTCAAAACGGATTCAATCGTAAAGGCACACGTTCACACGCTCAATCCCGGTCTTGTACTTGATTTTTGCCGTAAATTCGGTGAATTTCTCACAGTCAAGATAGAAAATATGTCCCTTGAACACAATTCAACAATCGTCGAAAAAGAAGCAAAAAAAGAAGAAAAAAAAGCTGACGACATAATTAAAAAGCCCAAGAAAAAATACGGTATCGTTGCAGTTGCAACAGGTGATGGAATAAAGGAAACATTCACATCGCTCGGTACAGATGTTATCGTTGAGGGCGGTCAGTCAATGAATCCGTCTGCAGAGAGCTTCATCGAAGCATTCAAGAGAATACACGCTGAAACAATAATCGTTTTCCCGAATAACGGCAACGTAATTCTTGCCGCACAGCAGGCGTCACAGCTTTACAAGGAAGCTGACGTGCGTGTGCTTGAATGTAAGACGATAGGCGAGGGCTATGCCGCACTCACAATGATCGACCTTTCGCAGGAGAATCCCGATGATGTCATGGAAGGACTCCGTGAGGCGATGGACGGTGTCAAAACAGGTATGGTAACACATGCGGTACGTGATGCGCAAATGAACGGTGTAACAGTCAAGGAAG
The DNA here is from genome assembly GCA_045124505.1 of Eubacteriales bacterium. Taxonomy (GTDB): domain Bacteria; phylum Bacillota; class Clostridia; order Oscillospirales; family CAG-272; genus RGIG7213. The sequence continues at coordinate 69,128 of JBGVLZ010000017.1, read as the reverse complement.
GTGACTTTATCGGAATATGCGGCAAAGATATTCTTTCATCATGCGCCGACAAGCTCACAGCTGCATATGAAATGACGGAAAAGCTTGATGCAAGCCTTTGCGATATAATCCTGCTTATATACGGTAAGACAGCCACAGAGGAAGAAGCAACAGCGCTTACAGAAAAGCTTGAAGAAAAATACCCCGATGTTGAAATAATAACAATGAACGGCGGTCAGGATATATATGATTTCATATTGATATATGAATGATAACAAAATGGCTGTCAGTTAATGACAGCCATTTATTTATTCATCAAATCTGAAATCAAAAAGCTTACAGGGATTCACCGACAAAGCATCGCATATATCAAAAACAACGTCAAGTGAAACGGCACAGTCGGCAGTTTCTATCCTGCTCATATGTGTTCGGCTTACATTTACAAGCTCTGCAAGCTTTGACTGCGACATTCCCCTTTTCTTTCTGTAATATGCAATATTCAGACCAAGATTTTTATATTTGCCGTGTTGTTTTATATCCATAATATCACCCTTGATTATTATATCACCGCAAAGCATCCTTTGCGACAACACTATATGTTATTTTTGATACTTGACAAGTTACAAATGTTGTGTTATAATACACTAAAATAAATAAGGAGGAACAACTTTATGAAAAAGATCATTCTATTCATTCTCACACTTTCACTCATTGTCGGTGCTATACCTTTTTCCCTTGCAACGTATGCTGTGACATCCGGCACATGCGGAGAAAACCTCACCTGGACACTTGACGGCGGCACGCTTACCATAAGCGGCACAGGCGAAATGAAAAATTATTACAAATCTTCCCCAAGGCCTTGGGAGAAAGATATGACTTTTATAGAAACCGTCATTATCGAAAGCGGTGTTACAAGCATCGGAGACGGAGCATTTGAGCGAGGCTTAAATATTACATCCGTTGTAATTCCCGACACCGTTGTAAAAATAGGTGAAGCCGCATTTGCGACATGCGCAAGTCTCACTTCATTTACTATAGGCAAAAACGTGGAAAGCATCGGTTTTCAAGCTTTTGCAGCTTGTAAAAGCTTTACGGAAATAAATGTTGATAAAAACAATGCTTATTTTTCAAGTGACAACGGCGTACTTTTCAATAAAGCAAAAACAGAGCTTATTCAGTATCCCACATCAAAGGCGGACAAATCTTACACTATATCGAGCACCGTTACAAAAATATGTGACAGTGCATTTGCCAATTGTCCTACAATCGTTTCTGTCACAATCCCCGAAAGTGTTACACATATAGATGACTATGCTTTCCATAATTGCTACGGCTTGACATCCGTCACAATTCCCGGAAGCGTTAAAGAAATCGGCTGTTCAGTATTCGAAAACTGTTCACATCTCACTTCCGCAAAAATCGAAAACGGTGTTCCGTATATTGCAAGAAATACATTTACAGAATGCACCGCACTTAAAACAGTTACGATCGGAAACGGTGTCACGGCTATCTACGATGAAGCATTTTATGGTTGCAAAAGTCTTAAATCCATTGTAATTCCCGATAATGTTACATACATTGGCAATAGTGTATTCAGCTCTTGTACCTCCCTTTCATCAGTTAAATTCGGTAACGGTATTACAAGAATCAGTGATCTTGTGTTTTATGGCTGTACAGCCTTAAAATCAATAACCATACCCAACGGAGTAACAGAGCTTTTCGGTGTGTTTTACAACTGTAATGCGCTTGAATCAATTGCACTTCCCAAGAGTGTTACATATATAGCAGAATACACATTTGAAGGCTGTGAAGATCTTAAAGACGTATACTATGAAGGAACTGAAGCTGAATGGGAAGATATCAAAATAGACGAATATAATTCCCCTCTTCTTGAAGCAACGGTGCACTTTGAGGATTTTTCACTCCCAAATGATGAACCTGACGAAACCACAACAGCAAAAGACACCGAAGATAAAAAGGAAACCGAGCCTGTCGAAGACACGACAAAACCCGCAGTTACAACAGCACCGAAGGAAAATGATACAACAGACACCACAGCCTTAAATGAAGATACCACAGCGGAGAATACTGATACTGTAACAGACGGTGACACAGAGCCTTTTGATAGCTTGATTTGTGAGTTCTTTCCGGAATCCAAAGACACCGCCGTTGTAACCGACAGCACATCACCAGATGATACAGACACATCAATCGGTGATATAACAATAAGCAACGGTACTGAAACGAACAGCGGCACAAATACAGATGATAAAAATACATTCACTTGGCTGCCCATAACAGCAATAGTTATTGTATGTATTGCTATCGCAGGCGGCGGAATAGTTCTTTTCAAAAAAATTAAAAAATAAAGCACAGTGCGGACACTCTTAAAAGGGTGTCCGTTTTGTACTGTAAGATATTTCACCTTGTAATATCAATGCCGATGATAATAGGTGAAATAAGACGGTATTTAAGGGATAACAATACGATACGTGTAAGCAGAAGCGTGAGGGATCTTGCGTATAAAGCGCTCGGCGCACGTGACGAGCTTTCAAAGAAAAACATCTGTGAACCGACAATAGCGCAAATAGCCGCCTTTTTGGGTGAAGATGAAAACGCAGTATCATCTGCCCTTGAAGCGATATCAGAGCCTGTTTCTATGTACGAGCCTATATTCACCGACGGTGCAGGAGAAGGCATGTGCATAGCAGATCAGATAAGTGACGAAAACTGCACAGACAGCGCATGGATAGAAAATATCGCTTTGAACGAAGCCTTAAAAAAACTTAACGAGCGTGAGCGTTCAATAGTTGATCTGCGTTTTTACAACGGCAAAACACAGATGGAGATAGCTGACGAAATCGGCATCAGTCAGGCGCAGGTATCACGTATAGAAAAAGCCGCACTTGAAAAGATAAAAAAGCAAATGTAGCGGCGGCTACATTTGCTTTTTTAAAGATCGTCTGCATCTTGCACAGGTGTTTCCTTTTTATTTTTACAATTACCCGTATACCAACCGTCGGGATCGGTTTTTTTACCCGCTTTATTATATTCTTTTACAACTTTTTTTGCTTTGCTTTCCTTTTTCATTTTATCACCCCTTTGTGTAATTATCTTTTACACCTATGCAAAAAATATACGGCACACGGCACATGAGATAAAAATACAAAATATCATCGTCAGAAACGCACACAAAAAAGTGTGGCGTGTTTTTTTTACACCGACAGATGAATAATACACAGACACAACATATACAAGTGTATCGGATGAGCCCATTATGACAGATGCGGCAAGACACGCAAATGAATCGGGAGAAATTGTATCAAACAGCTCCTTTGCCATAGCAAGCGAGCCTGAGCCTGATATCGGTCTTAAAACAAGCAGCGGCAATATTTCATCAGGCACACCGACTCTGCATAACAGCGGAGACAGCACACGGCAAATTATGTCAACAGCACCTGAGGAGGTAAACATTCCGATACCGACCATAAGCAAAATAAGTGTCGGCAAAAGTCCTACAGCAACCGTCATTCCGTTTTTTGCTCCGTCTATAAAATCACCGAATGAATTTTTGTCAAAAACGAAAATAAGTCCCATAGTGCACAGCAACAGCGGTATTATAATATACGAAAAAAACTGCATTAAAACACCCGTGAAAATATTTTTGTAATGCAGACCGCAAAAATTACGGTAAGCGTTGATGATATAATTGTAGGCAAAATAATATCGTACACCATCAAAGCACCTGCACTTTGGCGAAGCGAAATAAGCGTGGCAGGTAAAATATCGATAGAAGCGGTATTAAGCACCGCCAGCATGACCATATCGTTACTTGCCCGTGTCTTATCCGGATTTACTGAGTGCAATTTCTTCATCGCACTTATACCAAGCGGTGTTGCGGCATTCCCTATACCGAGCAGATTAGCACTTACATTAGCCGATATTTCCCCGCACATTCCCATTTTGTAAGCATCGGGGAAAATGAATCGCAAAATAAATGATATACGGTTTGAAAGCTTTTTTATTATCCCTTTTTTCTCAAACACGTTCATAATTCCGCACCACAGTGCCATTGTGGAAATAAGTGTTACCGTAAGTTCAACTGCTTTTGATGCACTTGGAAAAACAGAATTTGAAAGTGCGGAAAGATTTCCTGTAAAAAACGAAACAATAAGCGACAAAATTGCCATTACTGCAAAGACTGTTCCTATCATATGCCCTCTTTTCGACAATATTCGACTTTAGACTGTAAATAATTTACTTTAATTGTTATTCTTCCTATTTTGTTTCATTACTTCCTATTTAACAGAAAATGTATTTTTGGTACATTTTAACCATAAAAGAACCTTAATTCCATTATTAACTCAAGGAGGATTTTGCCATGATGAAATCAACAGGTATCGTCAGAAAGGTTGACGAGCTTGGAAGAATAGTTCTTCCGATAGAAATAAGAAAAACTTTGGATCTTGACAAAAAAGATTCCGTTGAGATCTTCATTGAAGACGATAAAATAATACTTAAAAAGTATTTCCCTGCCTGCATCTTCTGCGGAAACGCAAACGGTGTTTCGTATTACAAGGGAAAGCTTATCTGTCCTGAATGTCTTGATGCTTTACGTCACATGGTTCAGTAATAAATATATTAACGAAAACTAAAAAAAATACAGGGTACATATCATACCCTGTATTTTTTATTATAAAACGCTTTCGGCTTTTTTGCCGGCATCCTTTAAAACATCTTTCATGGAGTATCTTCCGCTTTTTTTGCCGATCATATATCTTGCCGCTTTTACAGCACCTGATGCAAAAAGGTCACGGCTGAGTGCTGAATGTTTTACAGTAATTACCTCACCGCCGCCGCAGAACATTACTTCATGCTCACCAACGATTGAACCGCCTCTTATGGAATGAATACCTATTTCATTCTTTTCTCTTTTCTTGCGGTACGGTGTTCTGTCAAACACACGCTGTGACTCATAAGGAAGTGATGACTCAATTTCTTCAGCGATCATAAGTGCTGTACCGCTGGGTGCATCGAGCTTATTATGGTGATGTGCCTCAATTATTTCAACATCGTAATCATCACCTAAAATTTCTGCCGCCTGCTTTGCAAGTCTGCACAGAAGATTTATACCGAGCGACATATTTCCCGACGTGAAAACAGCTGTTTCCTTATCCATACGTGCCATATATTCTTTTTCTTCATCGGTATGACCCGTTGTGCATATTACAGCAGGTATTTCCTTTTCCTTTGAATAAGAAAGGATATCGTAAATAAGTGAATGATGTGAAAAGTCAACGATAACGTCGGCTTTTTCATTTACATCGAATATGCTTTTATAAACGGGAAACGGTGCAATTTCATCTGTTACATCAACGCCCGCAACGATTACATCGCCGTCATTACAAGCGGCGGCAACAGCCTTGCCCATTCTTCCGTTACATCCGCACAGAAGGATATTCATAAGCCCTCCTTAAACAAGTCCGTATTCTTTCAGAATACCGAGAAGCTTTGCATCCTCTGCCTCTGTCATGGGACAAAGGGGCAAACGCATTTCGATATCACACATACCCATCTGATGAAGCGCTGTCTTTACAGGAATGGGATTTACAGTCATAAACAAAGCATTTATAAGCTTAAGGAGCTTGAGCTGAAGCTTTGCACTTTCCTTGCACTTTCCTTCAAGATAAAGATGTGTCATATCCGCCGTTTCTCTGGGCATTACGTTTGACAAAACAGAGATAACACCCGCTGCACCAACACTCATCATAGGTACTATCTGATCATCATTTCCGCAGTAAACGTCTATATCGTCGCCGACAGCTTCCATAAGCTCAACAATAAAGCTTAAATTTCCGCAAGCTTCCTTTGTTGCGATGATATTAGGGTGCTTTGCAAGCGCACGGTAAGCATCAATACTTATGTTGACACCTGTACGGGAAGGCACGTTATAAAGGATAACGGGCTTACTGCAGGCATCTGCAATCTTTGAAAAGTATTCAACAATACCCTTCTGGCTTGTTTTGTTATAGTAGGGTGTAACATGCAGAAGCGCATCAGCTCCTACTTCGCATGCGTGGCGTGAAAGGTCAACAGCATATGCAAAATCATTCGAGCCTGTACCTGCGATGACAGGAACTCTCTTGTTTACCTGTTTTACGGTATAAGCAATTACATCTCTGTGTTCTTCGTCGGTAAGTGTTGCCGCCTCGCCTGTTGTTCCGCAAACGACAATAGAATCAACGCCGCCCGCTATCTGAAATTCGATCATTTTTCCATACGCTTCATAGTCTATCTTTCCGTTCTTGAACGGAGTTACTATCGCAGTGCCGACACCTGTAAAAATAGGAGTTTCTCTTTTCATTTTTTATTCCTTTCCTTCGGACAAAACCGTTTTTGAATACACGGTTATATCGAGTCCGTCATCCTTAAATAAACTTTCTTTTGGCAGTTTCATAACTGTATATGTTACATATATATCACCGACAGCACCCGACAGATTGATTACCTGAATAATATATATTATCCAGAACCAACCGACAGGAACTATCAAATTAACAATTCCGAGAACAATGCCCCATATAACTATCGGAGCAAGCGCAATCGTTATATACTCATATCTTCCGAAAAATGCCGCACTCGATGCGTAGGCAAAGCTCGAATTAAATCCGAATTTACCCCATTTTCCGCTTATTATTCTTATAAATACACCGTGTACCGCTTCGTGCAAAATTACGTAAGCAAGCGCAGAAACGAACAGTACACCGCATTTTATAAATATTTCCTTGACCTCACCGTAGCTTGATGGAGTGTAAAAATCAAACGGAACAAATATCCGCATTATCATCACGAGAAATACCGCAGCAGCAATTGCTGCAGCATTTATACGCGTGTACAGTTTTTTGTCTTTCGTAAAACTTATACTTTTAATTTTACCGTATCCATCGGGCAGGACGTGATGACAGATCATGTCATCTTCTCCTGCTTTACCTTTTTATCAATTACATGACGGCTTGCAAGCTCCGACATGACATCGTCAATGGAAATACCCATTTCAACCATGAGCACCATTACGTGATAATAAAGGTCAGCAATTTCATAAATTGTATCCTTTTTGTCATTTGCCTTTCCCGCAATTATGACCTCTGTTGACTCCTCACCGACCTTTTTGAGTATCTTGTCGATACCCTTTTCAAAAAGGTATGTTGTGTAAGAGCCTTCCTTTTTATCCGTTTTTCTGCCCTTTATAAGCTCAAAAAGCGCATCTGCGGAGAAAGATGAAGAATTTTCATCATCAAATATTACTTCATTGAAGCAGGAGTCAGCACCCGTGTGGCAGGCAGGTCCTGCCTTTATAACTTCAACTGTGAGCGCATCAAGGTCACAGTCAGCAGTAATTTTTACGACCTTCTGCGTGTTTCCCGATGTTTCACCCTTGCGCCAAAGCTCCTGACGTGAACGTGAGAAGAAGCAGGTTTTTCCCTCATCAAGAGTTATCTGCAGACTCTCTTTATTCATATAAGCAACTGTAAGTACCTTTTTTGTGAAGAAATCAACCACAACGGCAGGTATCAGACCTTTTTCATCATATTTAAGTTCGTTAATATTCATTTTCATATCCTGACATTTATATTATTTTGTTTTAAAAGCTCTTTAAGCTCATTTATTTTTACATCGCCAAAATGGAATATTGATGCGGCAAGTCCTGCATCGACCGTGGGGCATGTATTGAACAGCTTTACAAAGTCCTCAGCACATCCCGCACCGCCCGAAGCAATAACGGGGATTGTGACAGCATCGCATATTTTTGTAAGAAGCTCCGTATCAAATCCACCGCGCACACCGTCTGTGTCCATACTGTTTATTACAAGCTCACCTGCGCCAAGCTCCTGCCCCTGCTTTGCCCATTCAACCGCTTCAAGGGCGGTCATTTCACGGCCGCCTTTTACGAATACCGCAAATTTACCGTCAACACGCTTGACATCCATTGAAAGCACAACACACTGCGAGCCGTACTTTTTTGCCGCTTCATACATAAGATTCGGATTTCTTACAGCGCCTGAATTTACAGATACCTTGTCAGCACCGCACTTCAGCACTCTGTCAAAATCAGACACTTCATTTATGGCACCGCCGACCGTAAGGGGAATAAACACGTTTTCAGCCGCACGTGTAAGCACGTCTGTAAAAAGTCCCCGTCCCTCTGCTGATGCCGTTATATCGTAAAACACAAGCTCATCAGCGCCGCAGTCGCTGTAAAATTTTGCAAGCTGTACAGGGTCGGAAACATCTGACAAATTCATAAAATTCACGCCCTTAACGACACGGCCGTTTTTAACGTCAAGGCACGGAATGATCCTTTTTGTAATCATCGTCAGATCCTCCCTGCTATTTTAAGTGCATCTGTAAGCTCGATCTTTCCTTCGTAAAGTGCCTTGCCGAGTATTGCACCGTACATACCGTAATCGGTAAGTGTTCTGACGTCATCGCACGAGGTTATACCGCCCGATGCGACCACATCTATATTATAATCCTTTTTGAGCCGTTTGTAAAGGGGTAAATTTGTTCCCGACAAAAGTCCGTCTTTTGATATGTCGGTACATATTACAGTCTTACAGCCCATATTACAAAGCTTTTCCATAAATTCAAAGCAGTTTACGCCCGAATCCTCCAACCAGCCGTTGACGGCAATATTTTCGCCCTTTATGTCAACGCCTACTGCTATTTTATCGCCGTACTCGTTTATCATATTTTTAAGAAATTCGGTATCCTTAACGGCAATAGTTCCGAGAATAACACGAAGCACACCGATATCGGCATATTTCTTTATTGTTTTTTCATCTCTTATACCGCCGCCTATCTCGACCTTCATGCCGGAATTCTTTACGACGTTTTCAATAACGTGAAAGTTTTTCATTTCTCCGTCCTTTGCACCGTCAAGATCTACCATGTGGAGATATTCAGCGCCGCACGATTTAAACTCAAGTGCTTTTTCAAGCGCATCTGTGCAGTACGTTTTTATCTGACCGTAGTCACCCTTTGTAAGTCTTACTACCTTTCCGTCCTTTATATCTGTTGCAGGAAAAATTATCATCTTATTTTAACTCCGTAAATGCCCTCAGTATTTCAAGTCCGTGCTTACCGCTTTTTTCGGGATGGTACTGCGTTCCCATAACCCTGCCGTTTTGTGCCGATGCGGTAACGTCTATTCCGTATTCCGATGTTGCTGTTATGTATTTACTGTCAGTCTTTGCATAGTACGAGTGAACGAAATACACATGTGTACCGTTTTCTGTGTACTTATAAAGATCATCTTTTCCGCCCTTTATATCAAGCGAATTCCAGCCCATCTGCGGAATTTTAAGTTCATTCGGAACTGCACCCAAAAGCGGTACAACCTCTCCGGGAATAAGTCCGAGTCCTTCATGAACACCGAACTCATAGCTTTTTTCAAACAGCATCTGCATACCGAGGCAGATACCCATTATATATTTTCCGTTTTTCGCTTCTTCCTTCAAAAGCTCATCAAGTCCCGTTGCTTTTAATTTTGCCGCCGCATCCTCAAATGCACCGACACCCGGAAGAATTATGCGGGGAGATTTTTTTATTACTTCAGGATCACTCGTTACAACACAGTCAGCACCGATATAAGCAAGTGAGCTTTTCAGGGAAAAGAGATTTCCCACACCGTAATCAATTATTGCAGTCATCAAAGCACACCTTTAGTTGACGGTATTTCACCGTTTGACCTTTCGTCGATCTCACACGCTTCTCTCATTACCCTTGCAAACGCTTTGAATACACCCTCGATTATATGGTGTGAATTTATACCCGCAAGCTTCTTTATGTGAAGCGTAATACCTGATGCACGTACAAAGCCTTCAAAAAACTCACGCACCAGCTCACAGTCGAAATTACCTATCTTCTCCGACGGTGTTTCAACATCATAAGAAAGATGTGATCTTCCGCTTATGTCAACAGCGCACATTATCAAAGCTTCGTCCATAGGGAGAATTATATGCGCATATCTCTTTATTCCTCTTTTGTCACCGAGAGCTTTTACAAACGCTTCGCCGAGGGCAATACCGATATCCTCACAGCTGTGATGATAGTCTACCCACACGTCTCCCTTGCAGGAAATATCAAGGTCAAACTTACCGTGGGAAGTAAAAAGCGTCATCATGTGGTCAAAAAATCCAACAGATGTATCGGTTTTACCCTTACCTGCACCGTCAATGGAGAGCTTTAATGAAATATCCGTTTCTTTTGTCGTTCTGGTTATTTCTGATTTTCTCATATCAACCTCTTTGATAATATTTCTTTTGTTTTTTCAACAAGCGTTTCAATATCTTCTCTTGTTCCTATCGAAATTCTGACAAAGTCCTTGATCTCAGCCTTTGAAAAGTGGCGCACAAGAATACCGTTTTCACGTAATTCTTTATAAAAATCAGCACCGCTTATGCAGTCATGCTTTGCAAAAATGAAGTTTGCAGATGAATCAAGCACGTAAAAGCCGAGTTTTTTATATTCCTCTGTCAGATATTCTCTCGTTTTTATTATCTTCTGTGCGTTATCCATATAGTAGCTGTCATCTTCAATAGCGGCAACACCGCACGCCTGTGTCATACGGTTGACGTTATAAGGATTTGTTGAGTATTTTATTTTTTCAAGGTCTTTTATTATTTCCTCATTTGCAAAGCAGAAGCCGAGACGTCCGCCCGCAAGGCTTCTTGACTTTGAAAAGGTCATGCAGACAACGAGGTTTGAATACTTTTTGATAAGCTCAACACACGATACACCGCCGAAGTCAACATACGCTTCGTCTATAAGCACGATATTATCGGGGTTTGTGCTGAGAATTTTTTCAACCTGCTCCCTTGTAAGGCAAAGTCCCGTCGGCGCATTTGGGTTTGCAATAACGATATTTTTATTTATCCCCTCATAATCACCGCCGTCAACGGAAAAATCGTCTTTCAGCGGTATTACCGTGCTTTTACAACCGAAAAGCTCCGCATACACAGGATAAAATCCGTAGCTTATCGAAGGATATGCAACATCTGTGCCTGAGCAAAATGCCATAAAGAAGAACTGCAATATTTCGTCAGAACCGTTTGAAGTAAATACGTTTCCGTAATTTACACCGTAACGCTCCGCAAGTCTTTGCTTTAACAGCTTTGATTCAGGATCGCTGTACAAATTAAGCTTTTCCGCTTCAATTCCTGCTGCCGCTATTGTTTTCGGGGACGGAGGATAGGGGGACTCGTTTGTATTCAGCTTTATGTATTTCATGCCCTGCGGCTGTTCACCGGGGGTATAAGCTTCAAGATTTGAAAACTTTTCACATAAGAAGCGTGACATTTATTTCGCCATCCTTTTTGTGACCGCTCTTGCATGTGCGGAAAGACCTTCCTTTTCGGCAAAGTAAGCAATTCCCTCGCCGTCAGCTTTAAGAGCGTCGTCAGAGTAATATATAAATTGTGTTGTCTTTACAAAATCGTCTACCGACAAGGGGGAAGAAAATCTTGCCGTTCCGCTTGTGGGAAGTGTGTGGTTAGTACCTGCATAGTAGTCGCCAACCGATTCGGGGGTATTTCTGCCCAAGAATACAGAGCCCGCATTTTTAACAAGCGAAAGAATATCAAAGGGCTTGTCCACGCAAAGTTCAAGATGTTCGGGGGCAATAAGATTTGATATTTCAACTGCCTTTTCAATACTTTCCGTTATGATTATTCTGCCGTGGTCATCAATTGATGTACGTGCAATTTCCTGTCTTGGCAGTTCTGCTATTTGCTTTTCAAGCTCAGCGCTTACCGCATTGGCAAGCTCCTCGCTGTTTGTTATCAGTATGCTTGCGGCAAGCTTATCATGTTCTGCCTGCGAAAGCATATCCGCTGCAACAAGCTCAGGATCTGATTTTTCATCCGCAACAACAAGAATTTCCGACGGTCCTGCTATCATATCGATATCAACGATTCCTCTGACCTTTGATTTTGCAGTAGCAACGAATATGTTACCGGGGCCGACTATCTTATCAACAGCAGGCACGCTTTCAGTACCGTATGCCATTGCCGCAACAGCCTGCGCACCGCCCATTTTGAATATTCTGTCAACACCTGCAACGCTTGCCGCGGCAAGTATTTCGGCAGGTATCTTTCCGTCCTTTTTAGGGGGAGTTGCCATAACTATCTCACCTACCCCCGCAAGTTTTGCGGGAATACAGTTCATAAGCACTGTTGACGGATAGCTTGCTGTGCCTCCGGGAACGTAAAGTCCCACACGTGCAAGCGGTATAACACGCTGACCGAGTACAACGCCCGGACGGTCATTCGTTACAAAATCGCCTCTGACCTGTCGGCTGTGGAAGTTTTTAATGTTTTCCGCCGCCTGCTTCAGTATCTTTACAAATTTTTCGTCAACCGTTGCAAGCGCTTCAAGCATTTCGGCATCAGTTACCTCAATACATTCAAGGTCAGCTCCGTCAAATTTCTTTGTATACTGCAAAAGTGCCTTGTCGCCGTTTGCTTTTACATTTGCAAGGACTTCTTCAACCGCACCGTCAACGTTTGCAGGCGTTTCCACTCTGCAAAGTATTTCTTCCTTTGTTATGTTTGCGGAATTCAATATCTTAATCATTTTTTTAATTCCCTTAATTTTTCAAGTATTGCTTCGATTTTTTCATTTTTGAACTTATAACTTGCCTTATTTGCAATAAATCTTGCGGATATATCAACGATATCCTCGTAAGGCTTAAGCCCATTTTCGTAAAGTGTTTTACCCGTTTCAACTATATCGACAATAACATCCGAAAGATTGAGTATCGGTGCAAGCTCAATTGATCCGTTAAGCTTTATTATCTCAATTTCACGGCTCTTTGAAGCATAATAAGTTCTTGCGATATTCGGGAACTTTGTTGCAACACGGAGCGTTCTTCCTCTGTCATCGTAAAAATCGTTTTTAGCGGCAACGCACATACGGCATTTGCCCATTCCCATGTCGAAAAGCTCATATATATCAGGCTCATATTCAAGCAGAATATCACGTCCGACAACACCGATATCAGCCGCACCGTGTTCAACGTAAACGGAAACGTCTGTGGGCTTTACCCAGAAATATTTTATCTGAAGCTCTTCATTTTCAAATATGAGCTTTCTGTTATTTTTATCTTTTATGCCCTCACAGCCGTAACCGAGGGATTCAAATATATCGTAAACGCCTTCACCGAGTCTGCCCTTGGGAAGTGCTATATTAAGTGTGTTATTCACAGGGAAACATCCTCCGCTTTCAAAATTTCGCCATATCTTACCTTGCCGTCAGTCTTCTGCACTCTTACGGATTTACCTGTAAGGCGAAGCTCGCTTGCCTTTTTGAAGACATCTTCAGCACGGTCAGCCTCTGTATAAGTGAGCAGAATATCTGCATCAAATCTTATATCGTCCTTGATATACTTTTCGATCTCTCCGAGGTAAACGGCAAAGCCTATAGCTTCCGCTTTTTTGTCAAGCTTTTCCATAAGCTTATCGTATCTTCCGCCAGAAAGCACTACCTTCGGAACATTGTTTATATAGCCCTTGAAGATGATACCGTTGTAGTATCCGTCGTCGTTTATGTTCGAAAAATCAAGCACTATACGTTTGTCGCCGACGATCTTGTATATTTCACGAAGCTCATCAAGTGCCTTTGTCATTTTTTCGTTTACGGCATATTCGCTTGCTTTTTCAAGAGTTGACTCAAAATCACCGTTAAGCGATGCGATACCCTTTATAAGCTTTGCCGATGCTCCGGGAAGCGAATACTCCTCACATGCCTTTTGCAGCTCGTGCGGTGCTTTTTTGTTTATCGCTTCAATAACCGCACTTTTTGCATTTTTGCTTAAATTAAGCACTTCGAAAAGTCCGGATACAAATCCCATATGAGAAACTTCTATCATATAGTTTTCATCAATACATGCAAGACTTCCCGACGCAAGCGACAAAACCTCACACATACCGTATATGTCGCAATTTCCAATAAGCTCAAGCCCTATCTGGGTTATTTCCGTATATTCTTTCGTTTCACGGGAAAGGCGGTATACATTTTCATTGTAGTATACCTTTGTCTGCTCACCTTCCTCATAGTTCTTTGCAATAGACAAAGTAACGTCGGGCTTAAGTGCCAAAAGCTTACCGCCGATATCGGAGAATGTGATTATTCTGTCCGAGTTCAAAAAGCTCTTGTTTTCGGAATAAAGAGAATATTCCTCAAACTTTCTCATTTTATATTTTTCATATCCTGCGCCTTCATAAAGCGAGGAAAGGTCATAAAGTGCCTTTTCTGCTTTGCGGAGCGCTCTTTTATAAGAGATTTCCATAAATTCTATACCTTTCAACTGTAATACAACACACAATAACACATCGTTTCGCTTTAGTCAAGTAAAGTGCTAAAGTTTTTACAATTATTTAACTTTTAAATCATCTGCTCTTTTTATATCTTGACACCGCTATAGTAACCGTAATAGCTATCAACACACCGAATATGGCAAAGCACACCGTTTCACTTATGATCCTTTGCCTTCTTTCTTCTTCGTCTTCATCATACGGAAACTGTGTTACATATTCTTTTGTTTCCGCATCTTCGCTCTCAGGCGCATTCGTTTCGGTGTCAAGCATTACGGGGGGTTCTGTTTCGGGAATGTCTGTTATAACGGGCTCTGTTTCTGTCGGAGTTTCATCGGCAAAAACGATATTTTCAAAAAAATCCTTTTTCTCCTCATCAACGCCGACGGTCGTTCTGTAAAGTCCGAAAAATCTACAGCTCGTTCTGCCGTTTCTGATAACCTTAAGATTATATACATGTTGTGATTTATGACAGTCAAAGCCTGCCTCAGCCATCTGAAATCCTGTTTTTCCGCCAAATCTTTCAAGCGGAATGTCCCAATCCATCCTGATCTGATTTTCTTCGTAATTGTGCAAATACGTTTTTGGTACATCCCATGTGCCGTACTTCTGTGCTGATTCGGGATAAGCATCGCTGTTCATAGATATCTCAATTGCTTCGGTTATCAAGTGTGCCGACAGCATATGTGCACCGTGTCCGTATTCACCGAGCAGGTCATGACCTAAAAGAACATACGGCTTGAACCGTCTTATAAGCTCAACAATATACCCTCTGAGCGCATCGCAGTCATATACTTTTTTCGCCGTTTCAAGCTCAAACGTCGGTTTGTCGGGAAAATCGGATATCACAGGGTATGCTGTTATGCCTACCGTCCACATGCCGTTCAACAGCTCGTGAGTTCTTACAGGCTCATTCCAATGGTTGGTGATATAAGCCACCTGCACACGCATTCCGAGTTCACCGCCGTAATACGGCATCGTACCGCCGAAATACAAATGATCGTCGTCGGAATGTGTCGGAAGCATCAGAAGGTCTGCCCTTTCGTGAGGCGGATTCCATATCTGCACATCAGACGGTATTTCCCCTGCAGAAAACACACGCACATCGCACAGTGTTTTTCCGTCAGGCACATTTAATGTGATAAAATCACACAGATCATTCAGCTTGATAAACTCATGCATAAATCCGTTTTTGCCGTGCGTATACGAAACAAGCTCCTCATTAAGATACCAGATATCGGGGGGATTGTCCCAGATAACATAAACGTACGATATTTTTTCATTTTCGGATTCTATACGTACTGTTCCGCCGCCGTCAAATTTTATTTTTGTTTTGTGGTTTGAATCCGTCAGCTTGTCTGCATTTTCCAATGAAGTAACAGTTTTAGCGTCCGTTATCTCACCGCCGAACGACGTCAAAGTAAAAACAGCGCACAGACATACAAGCGTAAAAACAAACGCAAAGATCTTATTCATATATCTAAAATTCTTCCTTTGCATACTTGGTAAATATTATAACATAATATATATTAATATTTCTTTATGTAAATATAATTATAATTGAAAAAATATCATATCACATTAATTTAAAGCACGATTTATCAAAAGATATGCACTGCAATATTATCCGAAAACTGCAGAATACCAAAATATTCACCGTATAAAAAGATCGGCTCAAATCATCTTCGAGCCGATCTTATATTCAATTTAAAGCATTTTCTTTTTTATTAAAACGAATGCTGCCCCTATCGTTATCACAGCTGACACAGCCACAGGAAGCCAGAAATTACCTGCAAGCGGTATTCCAAGTGTACCGATGTTCATACCGTAAAAACCGCTTATCATCGTAGGAATAGCAAGCAGGATCGTCACAGAAGTCAATTTTTTCATAGTGACGTTCAAATTATTTGAAATAACGGACGAAAATGTTTCTATAGTTCCCGAAAGGACAGATGCAAATGTATCAGCCATTTCTCTTGCCTGACGGAACTCTATAACAACATCCTCAAAAAGCTCCGCATCGTCTGAATAGAGCTTCAAAATTCTGCCTCTTTCGATCTTCGACAGCGTCATTTCAATGTTTTTAAGAGCTGTCGAGATGTATACAAGAGATTTCTGAAGGTCAAGCAACTGCACAAGTTCATTATTCGTTGTTGCTTTATAAAGCCTCTTTTCAATAAAATCCGTTATTTTATCTATCTGCTTAAGATACTGCAGATATCTTCCCGAAGTCTGGAGCATAATTTGCAGATAAAAGCGTGTTCTGTATGCAGGATTTGAATTTTTCACAAATCCGTTTGCAAAATCCTTTAAAACAGTGTTGTCGGAAAGGCAAACCGTTATGAAGTAGTTTTTCGTAAATATCATACCAACGGGAAGCGTTGAGTATGTAACTACATTATTTTCATCCTTCGATGCTATTGGAGTGTCGGAAACTATTAGCGTTGTACCCTCGTCAAGCTCAATTCTCGCCCTTTCCTCTTCGTCAAGAGCCGCCTTCAAAACATCTGATTCTATCTTCGTTTCCTGAGAAATTTTTAATATTTCCGCATCACTCGGATCAACAGCATATATCCAGCATCCCGGCACAAGTGTATCCGTAACGGAAAAAACACCGTCAGATACAGCATAGTAATTGACCATAATAAACCCATCCTTTCATAATAATGAATAATGCTTATTATGTACAAAACTGTATACAAACCGGTGTCAACTGAAAGCGCAAACAAAACCCCCACACGGCGGTTTTGTTTATATATTCCGCATCACAAAGACGTGGTCAGAGTGAGCCGGTTTTGAAGTTTCATACACAATCGACTGTCAGACGACAAAACCGTCTCACCCCTTTCCTTAAATTTACTTAGTCGTTTCTCTGCTTCTTTTTGAGCATGTCGATGAGATAATCAAACTCATCCTGAGGAATTACAGATTCCTCTTCCTTTGCTTCCTGTACAGGCTCTGCCGCAGGTGCGGGAGCTGCTGCAGGTGTTGCTGTCTTTCTTACTTCGGGAGCTTTAACAGTTGTATTTCTCATAGCACCGTCAAATCCCGTAGCAATAACAGTAATACGCATTTCGTCTTCGAGTGTCTGGTCAAATGCAGCACCCCAGATAACAGTTGCATCGGGATGAGCTTCTGCGCTTATCATATTCGAAGCAATATCGATTTCTTCCAAGCCGATATCGGGGGAAGCTGTGATATTGATGATAATACCTCTTGCACCTGTAATAGATGTTTCCAAAAGGGGAGAAGATATAGCCGCACGTGCAGCTGTTTCTGCCTTGTCCTTGCCCTTTGCGGAACCAACGCCCATGTGCGCGTAACCTGCATCGTGCATGATCGTTGTAACGTCAGCAAAGTCAAGGTTAATGATACCAAGACCGTTGATAAGCTCAACAACGCTGGCAACACCGCGGCGGAGAACATCGTCCGCAACGTCAAATGCGTTTGCAAGTGTTATACGTGTATCGGATACCTGCTTAAGTCTTTCGTTAGGAATAACGATAAGTGAGTCAACAATTTCGCCAAGCTTTGCAATACCTGCTTCAGCCTGCTCCATTCTTCTCTTACCTTCAAAGCCGAAAGGCTTTGTAACGATACCTACTGTAAGTATTCCGAGGTCCTTTGCAACCTTTGCAACAACGGGAGCCGCACCTGTTCCTGTACCGCCTCCCATACCGGCGGTTACAAATACCATATCAGCGCCTTCAATAGCAGCAATGATCTCATCAATGCTTTCTTCTGCGGCACGTGAGCCTACGTCAGGGTTTGCGCCTGCACCGTGGCCCTTTGTGATTTTTTCTCCTATCGGAATCTTCTGCTGTGCACTTGAGTTAAACAACACCATTTTATCGGTATTTACAGCTATATATTCAACACCGCCTACATTGGAAGCGATCATACGGTTAACGGCATTGTTACCGCCACCGCCTATACCGACAACCTTAATTTTTACAACGCTGTCGATTCCGGCATCAAGTTCATATCCCATTTCATACTCCTTCTCCACCCGCTGCATAATTTTTAACGGCGGCGTCCGCAGAGTGGAAAACGCACACCAATGTAATATACTGCACTTCATTTGATGAAAGTGCCGTTTCTTTTCAAAGTATACATCTCATAATAATGTTTTTTCATTCTAAATTCAATATCAAAATCCGAAAAAATATCACATTTTACAAAATGTATTAAATTTATTTGCAAATTCGGAATAATTTGAACCGTTATTTCATAAGCGAAATATATGATCCTTTTTCCGTACTTGTCGAATCGATTACTCCCTTTTCTCCTTCGGGAAGACTTTCAATATATGCTTTTGCGAGCGTCAGCTTTGTTTTGACATTTTCGCCTGCACCTATTTTGATGGTAAAACGGTCTTCGTAATTTACGGATATATCAAACTTATTATCAGCATCCACCGATATAACGCCCGATGCTATGTCGTGTGTGCTTATATCGTCAAGGACACCCTTTATGTAGCCGTACTGATAATCATAGTAAAACTCTATCTTCTCACCGGTAACCGCTTTTCTGATATCCTCCGTATTAATGAAAAGAAGACCTTCCGTACAGCTTTCGTCGCTTGTCCTTGTCATAACCTTAAGTTCCTCGGACAACAGATAATGTTCTTTGTCAAGCGTTATGTAATATGACGGGACATCGTCCTCTGCCGTAACGCTGACTTTGTTCGGCAGATTTTTTTCAACAGATATATTTTTAAGCTCAGGAAAAGCTATGCAAAGCTTGTCCGCAAGCTCCGACGTGCCCATAAACAGCACGTTGGAAGAAGCATTTTCACTTATCCACTTTGCAATTTCATCAGGTGAATACACAGTCATCCCCGACACATCCACATTTTTGAGTCTGAATCCAAACGTCAGAAACGATGCAAAAAACACAGTTATCATAGCACATACTATTGCAATTCTCGCAGTAGTATCTCTTGCCTTGCGTTTGTCAAAATTTGTCTTTGCGTTTTCAAGTGCTTCGGCATTGTCCGCCTCGTCCTCTTCTTCCACAAGACTTTCAAAAAAACGTCTGCCGGGTGTTATAGGGGTGGGTTCTTCTTTTCTTTTTATTATCTTGCCATTTAAAAATTCATACGGTCCGTGTTTTTTTTCTTTTTTCATATTTCTCCTCCCCTTCCTTTACTTTTTAATAAGCGACATCAGCTTTTTATATATATCCTCATTTGCATCAGGCATCGCAAATTTTCTTATATTTTCAGCCATTTTTTCGGAAGCTTCCGATTCATACAACACTTTACTGAGTGCGGCTTCTATTTTATCTTCGGTAAGTGCGCTGTCCTCAATAAGTATCGCCGCACCGTTATCCTCTAAAACCTTTGCATTTTTGTATTGGTGGTTTTCAGCCGCATACGGATAAGGCACAAGAACCGCTTTTTTGCCCATGAGCGCAAGCTCCGACAACGTCATCGCCCCTGCCCTGCATATAACCGCATCAGCCGCCGCCATACGGCAAGGCATGTCGTATATGTACTCAAGCACCTCTGCAGATTCATCATTTTCAAGTCCGCAGGCTTTATATGATTCTTTCGTTTTCTCATATCCGAGCGCACCTGTTGCGTGTGTCAGTTTTATATCGCCGTGAGCCTTAAGATATTTTTCAGCCCATTTTACAATATTTGCATTTATGTTTGCCGCACCGAGTGAGCCGCCGTAGACAAGTACACTGTATTTATATCTGCCCTCGATGGCAAGCTTTTTTCTCGCACTTCTGTAATCGTATTTTTCACCGTTTTCAAAGTACGGATTTCCCACATGCACTATTTTATGTCTGTACTGTTCTTTTATATATTCCTTTGTTTTTTCAAAGTCAGTGAATATAACGTCAACACACGGCGCAAGCATTTTTATTGCAATTCCTGGTATTGCGTTTGATTCATGAATTGCTGTAGGTATTCCCAGCTTTGATGCCGCCTTGACAAGCGGATAACAAACATAACCGCCCGTACCGACAACAGCATCCGGCTTTTCCGCTTTAAGCAGTTTTTTAGCCTTTGAAACACTTGTCACCGTAAGGTAAAGCGTTTTCACATTCTGAAGCGTAAGTTTTCTCTGCAAGCCCTGTATATTGATATGATGCAGTTTGTATCCCGCTTTTGAAACAAGCTTATTTTCAATTCCCGTAGGTGTTCCGACAAATGCAATTTCACATTCGGGAGCATGTTTTTTTACTGTTTCGGCAATTGCAAGCGCAGGATTTACGTGTCCGCCTGTGCCGCCGCCTGTGAATAGGATCTTCATTATTATTACACCTTATTCCTGGTATGAATATCTTGAAATCGACAAAAGTATTCCCATTTCGCAAAGCAAGAATACAAGTGCCGTACCTCCGTATGAAAAGAACGGCAGTGAAATTCCCGTAGGCGGGAAAATATTTGTAACAACGAAAACATTGAGTATTGCCTGTATTGCGACCTTCCCCGTTATGCCTATTGCAACCAGCTTAGAAAAGCTGTCGGGGGCACGTCTTGAAACGGCAACACCGCGCCATATAAGTATACCGAACAAAAGGAACATAACGAGTGCGCCGATAAGTCCAAGCTCCTCGCATATAATAGCAAATATGTAGTCATTCTGCGGTTCAGGCAGATACATATGCTTTTGTGTCGAATTACCGAGTCCGACACCGAAAAGTCCGCCTGAGGATATTGCATAAAGACTCTGTACTATCTGCCAGCCTTCGTTAAGAACATATTTGAACGGATCACGCCACGCCATTATACGGTCGCTCGTATATCCTCGTGTAAGAATAAGTGCAAGTGCGCCTGCACCTCCGCTAAGAAGCAAAACAGATATCCAGAGTGCAGACACCTTACCTACAAAAATGACGACCATTCCGATACAAAACAGAATAATCGTACCGGACATATGTTTTTCCGCAACAGTGACACCGCACACTATACCGATAATTCCAAAAGGAATCAGAACCTCTCTTATAAAGACGGGGCGGTACTCCTTGAGCGAGCGTTTAAAAAACGGCTTCTTTTTTTCTTTTACCGTAAATGAATTAAGGTCACGCGATGCAACGACGTATTTTGAAATATACCATGACAAAATCAAAACAAGCGCAACCTTCATAGGTTCAGTCGGCTGTAGCTGCATAGGACCTATAACGATCCATCTTTTTGCACCGTTTACCGTTTTTCCGATAAACGGAACAAGACAAAGAAGAACAAGCGCACCGCTGAATATTAACGGTGTAAATGTCTTGATATGACGGTAATCGATATGCATCAGCAAAATCATTGCGACGATACCGAGTCCTACCCACATGATATGCTTTTTTACCCAGTAAAAGCTGTCGCCGTAATCATTCTGCGCCCACGCATAGCTTGCGGAAAATACCATTACCGTTCCGAATAAAAGCAAAATGAGAATTATCACAAGAAGCGGACGGTCAAATCCAGTTTGTATACGGTTCACCGTGCGCTCGGCACGTATTTTTCCACGCTGTTTTGAAACAGTAAGCCTGCCGCCCTGAACAATATCACGGCTGACCGAATAATCTCCCTTTTGCTTGGCAGATAACGGTACCTGAAGTTCTTTTTTTATTTCCGACACGGGGGCTATATCTTGTTTTTCTTTTTTATCCATAACAATACCCCCTCAAAAAATCAGATAGCCAAATACGCAAGTGCGGAGCAAAGCGCCGTAACAGCTCCGAAAGTAATACAAATTTTTATTTCTGAAAATCCGCACATTTCAAAATGATGATGTATCGGTGCCATTTTGAAAAAGCGTTTTCCGCCCGTGAGCTTGAAGTAGCCCACCTGGATCATAACGCTTGCCGCCTCTATGATATACACAAGACCGCAAAGTACAACGATAAGCGGTTCATCTATCATAAATGCAAGCCCCACGGCAAGACCGCCGAGGAAAAGCGAGCCCGTGTCGCCCATAAATATTTTTGCAGGGTACACATTATAAACAAGAAATCCGAGGCACACACCCATAAGTATGCCCGAAAGAGCTGATGCATCTGTCGCCACTGTGCCGATCTTGGCAGCGGCAAGTGCGAAAAATCCGCCTATTATAAGTGTAACCGTCGATGCAAGACCGTCTATGCCGTCTGTAAGATTTGCGGCATTTACAATACCTGTAATAAGTAACAACGCAAATATGTAATACACAAAGCCCAGATCAAAGCTGAATGATGTAAATGGGATATGTAAAACAGTTGAAAGATTGTCTGTCACAGCGAGCACTGCAAGATATACACCGGCAATAACGAGCTGTAAAAGATATTTTTGCTTTGCGGTAAGTCCTTCGTTTTGCTTTTTCAGAAGCTTAACTCTGTCATCAATTATTCCGATACCGCCGTAAAGAAGTGCCATTATCAGTGTGCATATCATTTTAACATTCGGAGCAAATCCGTCTTTATACACGCAGTAAATCACAGCACCCGCGCCGACTGCAAAAGCAGAAATAAGCATCGCAAGACCGCCCATTGTCGGCGTACCTTCCTTGCCTTTATGCCATCTCGGACCTATATCGAGTATCTTCTGACCCATTTTAAGGCTTTTAAGTACGGGTATAAGCTTGCGTGTAGCAAACGTGCATATTACAAAAGAACATAAAAAACATATAATGAAAAATATTGTTTGTGAGGACATATCTATCACACTTTAAAAGATCCTTCAAAATTTTCTATCGCTTCTTCGAGCTTAACCGCACGGCTTGCTTTAAACATTATCATATCGCCGTCGGATAAATTACTTTTAACCGCAGATGTAAGCTCATCATATGAGCAGCCGTCGGAAAAAGTAAATACACATTCGGGATTCATTCCCTCATCAAGTGCTCCGTCGGCAATTTTTTCAGCGTTTGTACCCCACAGATAGAGGAAATCAACGCCGTTTTTATACGCCTCAGCGCCCACCTGTCTGTGAAGGGATGAGGAAGCCGCACCAAGCTCACGCATCTCACCCAAAACCGCATGGCACTTGACATTTTTTCCTTTTGCAAGAGAAGCAAGCGTTGAAGTCGATGCACGCATCGACTCAGGTGAAGCGTTATAACAGTCCGCAATAACCGTGTATTTGTCAACATCATATATCTTCTGGCGCATACCTGTTGTTTTGTAATTCAAAAGCCCTGTTTTTATATTTTCTTCATTTATACCGAATGTATAAGCAAGAGCAAAAACAGCAAGCGAATTGTACACATTATGCATACCCAAGGCAGGTATTTTTATATTTTCAACAGTTCTGTCTTCTGATTTTATGTAAATGTCGTAGCTTAATCCTTCGGATGAAAAAGTAATATTTTTGCCGATATAATCCGCATTTTCGTTGAATACCGCAGAATATATCCGCTTGTATATTACCGCATTTTCGCTTTCTTTTTGCAAAAGCGGATCGTCGCCGTTCAGAACAAGAACGCAGTCCTTTGTGAAATTCTTTGCTATTTCAAGCTTTGCCTTCAAAATGTTTTCACGGCTTCCGAGCATTTCCATATGAGATGTACCGATATTTGTTATTATCGCACCGTCAGGATGCGCTACGTTTACCATGGATTCTATCTCACCGAATCCGCTCATACCCATCTCAAAAACAGCCGCCTGCACATCTTCTTCCATTTCAAGCACCGTAAGCGGCAAGCCTATAACGCTGTTGAAATTTCCTTCTGTTTTGTGTGTTTTGTAAACCGTGCCGAAAACAGATGCCATAAATTCTTTCGTCGTGGTCTTTCCGACACTTCCCGTGACCGCAAAAGTATATTCAAGTGTTTTTATCTTCTCCTTGAAGCCCCTTGCAATATCGCCGAGTGCTTTAAGAGTATCATCTGCAACGAGCGCACTTCTGCCCATAGGATCTCTTTGGCAAAGCACACACACAGCACCGTTTTCAACCGCTTTTTCAATGTAGTTGTGTCCGTCTGTATTGTCACCCTTAAGTGCTACAAACATAGTGCCTGTGCCATATTCTATTTTTCTTGAATCTATCTCTGCACAGCACACATCGCAGTCTTCTCCTATGAGTGTGCCGCCGCACCATTTTGCCGCCTCGCTGAGTTTAAACAAAACTTTGTTTTTCATAATTTATCCTTCAGTCTTTTTATCCTTTAGATATTCAAAAACCGTATTTCTTTCGCTGTAGGGAACTTTTCCGTTTTTCCCTATTTCGTATTCTTCGTGTCCTTTACCCGCAAGCAGTATTATATCGCCGTCAGATGCTGTATCAAGTGCAAAATGTATTGCCTCGGTTCTGTCTGAAATCACCGCATATCTGCTGTTTTTGTCAACGCCCTTCAGTATATCGGAAATTATTTCATCAGGCGACTCCGTTCTCGGATTATCCGATGTTATAACAGTAAGGTCCGCTGTACGTGAGGCTATTCTGCCCATTTCGGGACGTTTTGTCCTATCTCTGTCGCCGCCGCAACCAAACACGCAGATAAGTCTGTTTTCGGTAAATGACCGACACGTCAAAAGAATATTGTAAAGTGCATCAGGTGTATGCGCAAAATCGATAATGACCGAATAACCGACATCAAATCCGCCAAGATCAAGCACCTCGCATCTGCCATTTATATCTTTAAGGCTTTTAAGTGCCATTGCCGATGTCACGGCGTCAATTCCAAGCTCTTCGCATACCGCTACCGCACATGCGGCATTTTTCACGTTATACCGTCCGGGAATATTAAGTATTACTTTTGTATTGCTCTTTCCGAAATATTCAAATTCAGTACCGTAAATACCGTGCTCCATAACACCCGACAAAACGATATCAGCCTTTTTTGCCTCAGAATAAAAGCGCTTTGTTCCTCTTGTTCTGTCAGCTATTATTTTCGATGAAGGGTCATCACCGTTCAGTATTGACACCTTGCTTTGCGTGAACAGTTTGCATTTTGATGATATGTAATCATCCATCGTTTTATGAAAATCCATATGGTCGGAGGTTATGTTTGTAAGCACACCGACATCAAACACACACGTGGCAAGTCTATCCTGCTTAAGCGCATGCGACGATACTTCGCTTACAACAACGTCAGCACCCTTTTTCCTGTATTCATCAAGCAAACGGTAAAATTCACGTGAAGAAGGCGTCGTCATTGATGAATTTTCAATATCATTCCCTATACCGTTACCGAGCGTGCCTGTTATTCCGCATTTTATTTTACTGTCTTCAAGTATATGCTTCACCATTCGGCAGACAGTCGTCTTTCCGTTTGTTCCCGTAACACCGACAAGCTGCATGTATCTTTCGGGGGATGAATAATAATTGCTCATTATGACGGCATAAGCACGTCTTGCATTATTCGTCTGAACAAAGCATACATCGGGAATATCACACAGAAAATTCCTTTTTCTGCTTTCATAAAGCACCGCAGAAGCACCTTTGGATAACGCTTCGGCAATATAGTCAAATCCGTCATGGTCTGTGCCGTTCCATGCAACAAATAGGTCACCGGGACACACATCGTTTGAATTTTCCTTCACGCCGTTTATTTCGGCAGAAAATAAATTTTCGCTTGCCCTTATTATGCAAACTCCGCTTAAAAGCTTTGAAAGTTTAATATATATCACCTTTTTCAGTAAATATTTTTAAACTT
The DNA here is from genome assembly GCA_045124505.1 of Eubacteriales bacterium. Taxonomy (GTDB): domain Bacteria; phylum Bacillota; class Clostridia; order Oscillospirales; family CAG-272; genus RGIG7213. Next base: position 43,198 of record JBGVLZ010000017.1, on the reverse strand, counting down.
CCTTTTATTCTTTAGCCCGTGCTTCCGATTACCTCATCCATATGCAGAAATTCTATTGTAACTACAGTTCCTTCGGGAACCGTGCTTCCAGCCTCGGGATATTGCTTTACAGCGTATGCGTTTTTGGTGCCAACCGCACCGCTTACGCTTATATTAAGCCCTGCATTTACAACAAGCTTATTCGCATCACTCGGTGATTTTCCCACAACATCAGGCACCTTAACTGTCTTCTGCTGTTCATCCGAGGATGTGTAAAGTATTATTTTTCCGTTTTTGATCAAGAGTGTGTCGCCTGCCTTGGGCATCTGTGAAATTACAGTCTTTCCGTCGCCCTTGACAGTAACCTCATAGCCGAGGGATTCGAGTTTATTTTTGGCGGAATTTACATCTGCGCCGACATAGCTTCCGACTGTAGTCTGTTTACTGTCTGTGCCGGAGCCTGCATAATCAGGCTCAATTCCGAGATACGGAAGCACCTCAGCCAATATCTTGCTGTTGTAAGGTGCGGCAACGATAGAGCCTTCCGCACGGCTTAATTCTGTATTCGGTTCATCGACCACAACTATCAGAGTGACCTCGGGATCATCTGCCGGAGCAACAGAGAAGCACGAACCGACACGGAGCAGATACGTTCCGTTTGCATCCTGTTTATCTCTTTTTTCGGATGTTCCCGTCTTTGCTCCTACCTTATATCCCGCAACATATGCGTTTGCTGCACCTATACCCTCTGTAACGCCCTTTTCAAGTATATCGCATATCTGCTCTCCCGTATTTGCCGATATGACCTGACGCTTTACGGTAGTATCGATATTTGAAACTACGTTTCCATCACCGTCAAGTATCTGCTTCACAACGTGCGGTACAACAATATTTCCGCCGTTTGCAACGCTTGAAATTGATGTAAGCTGTCTTATTGCAGTTACCTTAAACGTCTGACCGAATGAGTAAACCGCAAGCTCCGTCTGATTGAAATTACTGTATTTATGGCAATACGTTGATGCTTCACCGGGGAGGTCTATACCTGTCAGCTCTTTGTAGCCGAATGACTCATAATAATTATAAAATCTTTCCTTGCCGAGCTTTTCTGCAGTTATCATCATCGTGGGGTTACACGATTTCTGAAGACCCGTTTGGAAATCCAAAGCACCGTGGCCGTATGTTTTATGGCACTTTATTTTACCGTATCCCTCTACCATGTGATATCCCGGACAATAATACGGTGTGGTTTTTGATACTATATCTTCCTCAAGTGCCATACTGCACGTTGCGACCTTGAATGTAGAACCCGGCTCATAAAGGTCATTTATCGCCTTGTTTGACCACATTACACCAAGGAGCTCTCTTTTCAGAAGATTGTATTCTTTTGTTCCGACCTCGTAACCGCAGCTGTCAAGCTTGATCTGTGATGCGGCATCGAGTGTATTTGGCTCGTTACAGTTAAAGTCGGGCTTTGTTGCCATTGCAAGTATATCGCCCGTATCAGGATCCATAATAACGCCTGTCACACGGTTTTGTGCATCAACTGCCTCAAGCGCTTCTTCAAGATATTTTTCAAGTATGCACTGAATGTTATAGTCAATAGTCAGAACAAGATCACAGCCGTCTACCGCTTTTACATAGCTTTCGTATTTATACGGCATATCAAGGCCGAGCCCGTTTTTGGCTGTAACTATCTTCCCCGCTGTTCCTGTGAGATATTTGTCATACTGGTATTCTATTCCGTAAAGTCCCTGCCCGTCAGTACCTGTAAAGCCCAAAACATGCGAAAGCAGGTTTCCGTAAGGGTAAAATCTTTCCGTACCCGTAACAAGATGGACGCAGTCAAGCTTATATTCGGCAATAAATGCACGGACCATGTCTGCTTCTTCCTTGCCTACACCCTTCTTTATTGTTTCATCCTTACGTTTGACAAGACCGCCTTTTTCGTAAACCATATCGTAATCAACGTCAAGTATACGTGAAAGATTTTCGGCAATAAGCCTTCTTTCGGCATTTCCGTCAATGTCCGCAGGTGAAATAAACACGCGTTCAACCGTTTTGTTATCTGCAAGAATTATGCCGTTTCGGTCATAGATCCTGCCTCGTGAAGCAGATACGGATGTTTCGCGTGTTATGTTTTCGGCGGCTTTTTTCTGATAATCGTCGTAGCTCCATATCTGCAGATAAAAAAGCCTGCCGCTTACTATTACAAATGAAATAACAAAGATAACTATTAGGAAACGGTCCTGCCAGCTTATCTTTTTCGGTTTTATGTTATTGTTTATTTAAAAGCACCCTTTCAAGCAATGAGTTGTACCGTACAAATATATTCCTTTAGTCCTTGATGTATTCCAGAATTTCACCGAGGCTTTCTCCGAGGGCTGATAAAAGTGCGGAAAAAGAATATTTGTCTTCTTCTTTTTCAGCAAGAATAACCTCCGATGAATCTCCTCCTGCAACGCTGACGTACTTTTTCGGGAGCTTATCTTCCTTTACCATACCCATTGCCTGCGCCTGCTGTTCTATGTATTTGAGGTCATGCTTCTGCGACAGTTCAAAATTAAGCTCTTCCTCTTCCTCGATAAGCCCCTTGAGCTCTGTGCTGAGCTGTGATACCTGCGTGGAATAGTCGCTCACCTGAACACCGACAAAAACGATGAACATAAGCAAAATTGAACATATAACAGCCATAAACATCGTACCCATCGGCATCGGTGTTTTGGATTTTGCGGGTTTTGTAAAGGTTTTTTCTTTTATTTTAAGTCCCTTTATATTTTCGGGAGCAATAATGCTTTTTTCCTGAACAGCAGGGAGATTTTCAGCTGTTTTGTTTATAAGTGTATGTTTTTCCGCTGTCATTTTTTCTCCTTCAGATCTTCTGTGCTACTCGAAGCTTTGCGCTTCTTGAACGTGGATTTTCGTCAAGTTCAGCCGAACTTGGCAGTATCGGCTTTTTTGTAACAGTTTTTATAAGAGGTTTTTTACCGCATACGCATACGGGAAATTCAGGCGGGCATGTACAGCCCGTCGAAGCATTGGCAAATGTCTGCTTTACTATTCTGTCCTCTAAAGAATGGAATGTTATAACGCAAAGTCTGCCTTCCTCACCGAGATGAGAAATAAGGGATCTCAGTGTAGGTTCGATTATGTCAAGCTCGCTGTTGACCGCAATTCTTATCGCCTGAAATGTCCTTTTGGCAGGGTGGTGTCCGCCTACCTTCGCCTTGGCAGGCATGGCGGATTTTATTATATCCACAAGCTCAAGTGTCGTTTCTATCGGTTTTTCAGCTCTGCAAGACACGATCTTACCTGCGATCTGCGGTGCAAAATTTTCTTCACCGTATGTATATATAATTCTTTTTAATTCTTCTTCGCTGTATGAATTTACGATGTCATATGCACTAATGGGATCGGACGTATTCATACGCATATCAAGAGGTGCGTCGTTCATATACGAAAAACCTCTTTCAGCACAATCAAGCTGGAAAGAGGATACCCCCAGATCAATAAGCGCTCCGTCAATTTTTTCTATGCCGAGTCCCTCTAAGATATCCTCTATATTTTTAAAATTGTTATTTACAAATGTTATTCTGTCGCTGTACTTCTCAAGCCTTGCGGATGCCGCCTTTATAGCGGTGATATCAGTGTCAACACATATAAGCCGTCCGTCTTTAAGCTTTTGAGCGATCTTTTCACTGTGTCCGCCGCCGCCGAGCGTAAGGTCGCAGTATATACCGTCTTCCTTTATATTCAAGCCGTCTATACATTCATCAAGCATTACGGAATAGTGTGAAAAGTCTTCTGCGCATGTATTCTTGCTCATGGAACATTTTCTCCTTACAGACCGTAATTTGCGAACAATGTCTTGATATCGTCAATATTTTCCTCATCAACAAGCTGTTCGTATCTTTCTGCAGACCATATTTCTATTCTGTCGCCCATTCCGACGATAACCGCATTTTTACCGATATTGGCATGTTCCCTCACCTTTGAGGTAAGCAATATTCTTCCGCCGGAGTCTATCTCAGCACTCTGAGTTCTTCTGAATATGGAACGCTTTGCCGCTTCACCGTTGATCGCAGGAAGGGCACTTAATATTTTTTCAGACAGCTCATTCCATGATTTTTCGGTATATACGGTAACACAGCCGCTGAAACTGCACGATATATAAATGGCAGAACCAAGCTCGTCACGGAACTTGACAGGAACAAATATTCTGCCTTTTGTATCCACTGTATGCTCAAATTCACCAACAAACACAGCGTTCTGCCTCCTTTTTTAATGATTTTGTACCTGAGTTATCCACATTATCCACATAGTTCTCCACATTTATGCACTTTGATAACATCTACTGACACTCAGTCACACCGTCATTATATATTACACGCATAAAAAATGCAATAGCTTTTTGCCATTTACAGCAAAGATTTTTTTTAACTTTTTGTAAATTCTGCATTTTGGGTCGAAAAATCCCCTGTAACGTCGACACATGAAAACGAATATACTTAAAATCGGAGGTGAATATCATAAACAACGTAAGTACCGCATTTCTTTTGACTTTTATCGCAGGCATGTCAGCAGCTCTTGGAGGCTGTATCGTATTTTTTACGGGTAAAAGTAAGAATATAAACAGTTTTTTGGGAGCAAGCCTTGCCTTTTCGGCAGGAGCCATGCTTTATGTTTCGTTTACAGAGATACTTTCAAAATCGCAAAATCTGCTCGGAGGTGACACATTTGAGGGATTTTTGCGTGTAAATATAGGATTTTTTTCAGGATTTGCCGTCATGTTCATTCTCGGTGTTCTGTTTCCCGAAAAAAATGAAGACTCCTCGCATATGATGAAAGCAGGTATATATACCGCCGTCGCCACCGCAATTCACAATTTTCCCGAGGGGCTTGTCACTTTCATGGCGGTTTTGGGAGGAGCGGAAACAGCCATACCCACTTTTTTCGCAATTGCCATTCACAATATTCCCGAGGGTATTGCAACAGCACTTCCCACAGCATACGCCACAGGCAGTAAGAAGCGCGGTTTTATGATGGCAGCTTTGACTGCCATAGCTGAACCGCTCGGCGCTTTGATCGGCTGGTCTTTACTGCGTCCGATAATGAACGATACGGTCAACGGAATAACCTTTGCCTGCACTGCGGGTATAATGGTCTTTCTTTCCTTCGAAGAGCTATTACCTCTTGCGTATAAATACTGCGGTGAGAAAAAGAGCCTTGTTTACCTGACGCTGGGATTTCTGACGATTGCCCTCTCCCTGCTTTTTATGAAATAAAGGCGAGGACAGCTCATTTCTCAGGGCGTCACAATTCACGGATGTGAATTCAACGGATGCGCATACAGCACATATTTATTCTGTAAAACTTTGAGCGCATCCGTCGGTTTCGCAAATGCGAAACGTGACGCCCCCTGAAAAGCGTGCCCCCTTTCACTCACTTCATTCGGAGATAAGCCGTTCTCCCTCGCCTTTTCAAGATGATCAAACAGAATCAGTTAGCTTGCGCCGCATAAGCAAAACATCCCATGAGCAAAAAAACGATGACACCTATCCGCATAAGCATTATCATGAGCAGATAACCCGATAAATCGACACGTAAAAGTTAAAATTTATATGCATAAAAGGAAAATAATATTTTTATACTTGAAATGGTAAAGATCATGTGATATAATGGCACACGATAAAAAAACGAAAGGCTGACAAAATGAAAAAGCTTCTCGCCATTGACGGCAACAGTATAATAAACAGGGCATATTACGGCATACGTCCACTGACAACAAAAAGCGGACTGTTTACGAATGCCGTATACGGTCTTGTAAACACCGTTAATTCAAACATACAATCAATAAGACCTGACTTCTGTGCCGCCGCTTTCGACTTGAAAGCCCCCACATTCCGCCATCTTAAATATGACGGCTACAAGGCAACAAGAAAAGGCATGCCCGAAGAGCTTGCCATGCAGCTCCCGTATGCCAAAAATGTTCTTAACGCCATGGGCGTTCACACACTCGAATGTGCAGGATACGAAGCAGATGATATTCTCGGCACACTTGCCCGACTATGCGACGAAAGCGAAGACACCGAAGGATATATACTTACAGGCGACAGAGATGCCCTTCAGCTGATAAGCGACCGTGTAAAGGTACTTCTGGTAAAGAACAGCGGTATTGAAGTATATGATAAAGCACGCTTTTTTGAGGAATATAACGCCTCCCCCGACAAGCTTGTTGATATCAAGGCTTTAATGGGTGACAGCTCCGACAACATTCCCGGTGTCCCCGGTATAGGAGAAAAGACAGCCTTAAAGCTTATTGCGGATTTTAAATCGCTCGACGGCATATATTCATCAGACCTTGAAGGATTGACAAAATCCGTGAAAGAAAAGCTTTTAAACGGAAAAGACTCAGCCTATATGTCATATGAGCTTGCAGGGATCTTCAAGGAAGTTCCCTGCATCGATTCCCTGCTGCCATTACTTTCAGAAGGCTGTGACAACGACTGTCTTTACAAGCTGTTTACTGAGCTTGAATTCGGTGCATTCATAAAAAAATTCGGACTCGACGCGCCGAAGGCGGTGACTGAAAATGACCTTTCATTCACAAGGATATCAAAAGAAGAGCTTGACAGTATTACAGGACTTGAATTTGCAATAATCACCAAAAGCGAAGATATCTTACTGTACGACGGCAAAAAGGCACTTGTAAGCGAGTTTTGCCCCGAATCTCCATTCTATAAAAACAACACCTTCATTTGTGACAACAGTAAATTTTTCCATTCTGTCTGCGGTAAGATCAATATTAAATTTGATACATTTCTTGCAGGATACGTTTTAAATTCGGGTGAAGGCAATTACACAGTGCCCGCCCTTGCCCTGTCTTACCTTGGAAAAACAACAGGAGGCACGCCCGAAGAAAATGTCGGTATACTGTATGAGCTTTACGGCGTTTTAAATTCCCTGCTTGAAGAACAGCACGTATCAAAGCTGTACTACGAAATTGAGCTTCCGCTGTCATACGTTCTTGCTAAAATGGAAAATTGCGGTTTCCGTGTAGACAAAGAAGGACTCGAAGCATTCGGCATCAGTCTTTCGTCTGAGCTTGATATTCTTATACAGAGGATATATGAGCTTGCAGGACACGAGTTTAATATAAACTCTCCGAAGCAGCTGGGCACCGTGCTTTTCGAAGAACTGATGCTTCCTGCGCAAAAGAAAACAAAAACGGGCTACAGTACAAATGTTGATGTTTTGGAAAAGCTCAGCCCGTATCACCCGATAATAGATGAAATACTAGAATACAGGACTGTATCGAAATTAAAAAGCACATATGCCGACGGACTTCTCAAGGTGATGGACGAAAACGGCATCATACACACAAGCTTCAACCAGACGGTTACCGCAACGGGAAGACTTTCATCAACAGAGCCTAACCTGCAGAATATCCCCGTAAGAACAGAACGAGGACGAGAGCTTCGGAGATTTTTTATCGCGAAGGAGTCCAACCGTGTTCTGATAGACGCAGACTACTCACAGATAGAGCTCAGAATACTTGCCGCAATAGCGGAAGATGAACGCATGATAAGCGCATTTTCATCAGGCGAAGATATACACACCTTGACTGCATCAGGTGTTTTCGGCGTTGATATTGAGTCTGTGACCCCCGAGTTGCGCCGCCGTGCAAAAGCAGTAAATTTCGGAATCGTTTACGGCATCGGCGACTTCACACTTTCACAGGACATCGGTGTACCCAGAGCAGTTGCAAAAAAATATATAGAGGGTTATCTTGCAAATTATCCCGGCGTTGCCGCATATTTAAACGAAATAAAACGCTCGGCTCACGAGCTTGGATATGTACAGACGATATTCGGCAGGAGAAGGTATATCCCAGAGCTTACATCGTCCAAAAAGAACCTCGTTTCATTCGGTGAGCGTGTTGCAATGAACAGTCCCATACAGGGAAGCGCCGCCGATATAATCAAGCTTGCTATGGTAAACACACAAAAAGCGCTTGAAAAAAGCGGATTTGATGCACATCTGATACTGCAGGTACATGACGAGCTGATTATAGAATCAGACAGAGCGTGTGCTGAGGAGGTCATGAAGCTTTTGAAAAACGAAATGGAAAACGTCATTTCACTGCCCGTAACCTTAACGGTAGATATGAAGAGTGCGGACAGCTGGTATGACTGCAAATAAACGGCACAGCCGAGAAACGGAATTTATTATGCTAAAAAAAATATCGTGTATCTTACTTTCTTTATGCTTTGTCATATCGCTTGCATCGTGCTCGATGCGCAAACAGACAACAGGTGTAGCCGTCTACACACACGACGAATATCATTTCAGTTTTACACGCCCGGCGGTCTTTTCGGAGGTAGAAACACTTGAAAGCGAAGAAAACAGCGATGAGTGCGACTTTTTCTTCAAGAACCCCGAAAACGGCCGTGTCATAACTCTTTCGTGTAAATTCAATCAGTATAAGAATTTCTACGAGTATGCAACTCAAAGCGGTTTTGACAAAAATAAAATAACGTGCGTCAATCAGAACACATTCATTTATGATGACAGAGACAGTAATTCACCGTCTTATTCTCTTATATCGGCAACAAAAAGAATGATATTCAAGGCTGAATACAAATACTCTGACAAGCAGAGTACCGCTGACCGTGATGTGTGCGACAGCCTCGGCTTTGAATTTGATGTGTATGCAAACACACCGAAGCAAAACCCTCTGTTAAGTGAAAAAATATATCTTTATCAAGATAAATTTTCTGTAAAGATCCCCGCAAATGCAAACTATAAACTGTCGCCCGAGCAAGACCCCGATAATTCCGATATTGCAGATGACAGTGAAGAGGAAGCACCGTCATCGTATACCGATATAACGGCAACATCAAAGTATTACACCGCTTCATATAAGCTCGCACCGTCCGAAAAAGCCTTTTTGAAGCTTGCCGATATAACGGCACAAATGGCTCTTGTGATCGAAAAAGCGCACATAACGGAGATTTCAGGCGGTCTTATAACAGGCCTGACGCTGTCCAAAGGTGAGCTTTTGACATGTTCACAGGGAAATTATATCTTCGTTCCCTTCACCTGCACCTACAACAAAAATGCAGGCTACGGTGCTTACGCCGCAGGTTATTCGGCAGACGGTTATTTTTACGAATATACCTATGCTTGTGCAAACGATGCTCCCGACGGGGAATCGGAACAGTTCAGACAGATGCTTCAATCTGTAGCATTTGAAAAATAAAAGTGATTGAAAAGGATTTGAAAAATGAAAAAATTAATATCTTTTGTATGCGCACTTGTAATATTTTGTGCGATAAATGTTTCAGCGGATGACACAATAAACCTTGAGCTTCCGTTCACCGATCATGAGATAACAGTAGACGGTGAAAACGATGAGGAGATCTGGAAATATGCCGCAAACATACTGCTCACAAAAGAAAACACAGGCACATGGGCGGGTATGGACAGCGAAGAACACATTCTTCCCATCGATACATATCTTTTGTGGTCTGACAAAGGTATATATGTATTTGCAGATGTGACCGACAACGATCCCGTTTTCAACGGCGCAAACGACTGTTTTGAAATATCCTTCAATCCCGGCGGTATAATCCCGAAGGAAGATAAGCTTCAGGGTATGTTCTTTATGTTCTGGCCTTCAGATGAAGACGGTAACGTAAGATGCACACGCCACAATATAGACCGTGAATCCATGTCGGGCATTGATGCATATGACGTTGTAACAAAATACAAGCCCACAGAAACGGGCTGGACTATAGAGGCACTTATTCCTTGGCATTACATATGCGACGAATCACGCGAGGTTTATGTGAACAGAAGACTCACCGACAATCTCCTTGCTGATTTTGAGCATAAAGAAGGTGAATTTCTCACAGCAACCGTCTGCCGTCTTAACGGAGATGAAGAAACACAGTACTGCGGCGTTTACAGAACATGTACGGATAATATAGGTGAAAACTTCAACACAGACTCATATAATGTTGTGTTGAACCTCGGCGCTCCTGCTGAAATCCCCGAAAGCGAAACGGCATCCCCTGACAGTGATACCGTACAAATCGACGGCGAAGACACCGATTCGCCTGCATCTGCTCTTACGATCAGCTTTGTGGGAATCCTTGCCGTTGGCATAATTGCGGTGATCATTGGCGTTGTTATAGAAAAAAATAAAAAATAAATACATAAAATATCAAAACGGGTTTGCAAAGGAAGATGACGTAAATTACATCTATCCTTGGACAAGCCCGTTTTTTTATCATTCTTTTTCCGTTGTTTTATCTGATTTTGCCTATCGGCATTAATACACTAAAATAATTTCACACAATAATCATAAAATATTGCCGCTATAAACGCAAGACAGTTCCTTAAACATAAAAATTCAAATTTAACATATTGACAAAATAATATTACCTGTGATATAATACTATCGCAAGTATAATGGCATTTGAAGTATTTCTGTGAACTTAATAAAAAAGCCACAGATAGTTAATGCCGTACATTTTCACATTTATTAATTTTTTAATTTGGAGGATTAATAATGAAAAAGGTTCTTTCTTTCGTCGTAATTGCAACAATGCTTATGGCAACATTGCTTACGGCAGCTTACGCAGCTCCCGATAGTCTTAACATCGGTCTTGTTAAGGTTCTTTACGCAGGTGCTGACACAATCACAGTTGACGGTACAATCAATGCATCCGAATGGGATGAAACAAACAGCCTTAAACTCAAGTGCGGAACAAATATGCAGACATGGTCAACAGATTACCCCGGAGAAATCCAGTTCTTCTATTCTTGGGGTGATGACGGTCTTTACATGGCAGCAAAGGTTATTGACAGCACACTTACATTCACAACAACAAACGACGCAGGCGAAGATACTATCGCTATGCAGGACAGATTCCAGATCGCTTTCAATCCCTGCGGTCTTATGTACGATGATGCTTCAGGTCTCTTCTTCTCCTTCTATCCTACATATCCCGAAGGTACAGATCCTGCAACGATCACTTCCGGTACAGTTGGCGCACGTAAGCACAACTGGGAAGAAAACACAGATAACCAGACAAACATCACAGAAGCTGGTTACAAGGGTGCTTACACAGTAACAGAAGACGGTTGGGACATGGAAGTTGTTCTTCCCTGGAGCCTTATCTCCACTAAGGACAGAGTTTGGGATATCATCGACTACGATACAGAAGGTGCATTCTGCTCAGTTCTCGACCCCAACAACGAAGACAGAACAAAGGCATTCACAGAAGCTATCATCGCATACGTTGATATGGAATCTGTTGACGGCGTAACAAACACAGGTAGAACAGTTACAGAACCCAGCAAGGCAAACGAATGGAGCGTTGGAACTTACGATATCGTACTTAAGTTCTACAAGGAAGGCGAAAGCACAGACGACGAAACTGTTACATACTACACAGTTGACGATCTTAAGGCTATCTTCACAGATGTTGACTGGTCCGCATTCGAAACAGGCGACGAAACAGAAGCTACACCTGGTGAAAACGAAGGCGACGAAACGGCAGCTCCCTCCGCTGACAGCGAAACAGCAGCAGGCAACGAAACAGCAGCAAACACAAACGCAGCTGATACAACAGGTACAACCGGTGGCAGCGAAGGCGGCAACACAGGTCTTATCATCGGTATCGTAGTTGCAGTTGTTGCAGTAGTTGCAGTTGCAGCAGTAGTTATCGCTAAGAAAAAGAAATAATTTCTGAGCAAACAACCATAATATAAATGTGAAAACAAAAATCAAGGCTGTTCCGTTTTACGGAACAGCCTTTTTTTATCCGTTTGTTATATCTCCGTCACCGCTTACAGGTATACTTTCACCAAGATACGTTGGTTCAGGCTTGAATACAGATGTTAAAAAATCCTTGTTTCTTGCAAGTATTTCACGCACATCCCTGCCGATCTGACCGAAATATGTTCTTAAATCCGCCGATACACCGTATGCTTCAATTCCAAGTGCATCAGCTACATATAAAGCACGGTGCAGATGATACTCCTGAGTGACGATTATCACCTTGTCAGCACCGAATATCTCTTTTGCACGGTATATACTTTCATATGTTGAAAAACCCGCATGATCGCAGAAAACATCACTTGAAGGAACACCTTCATCAACCGCATACTGCTTCATCGTCGATACTTCATCGTAGTTATCCTGTCCGTGGTCACCGCTCATTATTATCTTTGGCGAAGCACCCGATTTATAAAGCTCCGTTCCCATCTTTATTCTGTCGTAAAGCATGTCACTCGGAACACCGTCGGGCTTCACATAACATCCGAGAACGATGATACAGTCAACATCCTCAAATGCGGTTGCGTCTTCCGCTGTTATTATACTGTCCTTTGTGGTATTTTTTACGTAAAAATTGATACCGAGTCCATAAACCGCCAAGGCAACACCAATTGCCAAAGCTATCAACGCAATATACGCAAGTATCAAGACCCATCTTTTCTTTATGTATTTTTTCAAAATCATTATTTACTTTTCCCCGTTTTTATCTCATAGCACATTTATCCCGTCTTTGTTCGTTTTATGGGGGGCGTCACAATTCACTTCGTGAATTAAGGCGGTGCCTCTGACACTATGGCAAAAAATCGCACCTTCTCAGCACCGCCGGTTTCGCTGAAAGCGAAACGTGACGCCCATACAGTTAAATTATATTTCTGACCGTGGCATAAAATCGACAGAGCAAGTATTTCCCTGTCGATTTTTACAAAAACTGTATACAGTTATTTATTTCTCGGCTCACCGTAGAAGAATGATGCGACAGTACCGACACCTGTATGAGATGCAATGATCGTTCCTATCTCGCTCATTCTTATCTTGCCTTTGAGCTTCGGCATACGTTCTTCAAGAGCTTTTACCGTAAGGTCTGCCAAATCGGGGCAATGAGAATGGCAAATATAAAACTTTCCGTCGTAATCAACAGTATTTTCAGCACGCTTTACTATCTCATCAACATTTTTCTCTATAGCCTTTTTCTTACCCTTTACCTTATCGTATGCGATAATATGACCTGTAGCATCGAGGTTCATTATCGGGCATATGCCGAGAAGTGTTCCGACCATTGCCGCAGGGCCCGAAACTCTTCCGCCTCGTCTGAACATTGTAAGGTCAGTTGAGAAGAACTGATGCTGCATTTTATGGCGGTATTCGTTTACCCAAGCTTCGACCTCCTCGAAGCTTTTACCTGCATCACGTAAGTCTGCCGCATCCTCAACAAGCAATCCGTAGCCGCCGCAGCTGCAGTAAGAGTCGATAACAACGAGCTTTCTGTTGGGGTATTTTTCCTTCATCTTTGCCTGTGCTTCATATGCGTTGTTTACAGATGCCGTCATACCTGAACCGAAATTTATATGAAGAACATCTCCCTTTTGAAGAAGCGCATCGAAATATTCGCAATATCTTTCGCAGTTTATCTGCGAAGTTGTAGGGAGCTTTCCGTCGGCGATAAAGCCGTAAAATTTTTCAAGTGCTTCGGGATCACGTCCCATATCGTCAACATACTCAACCCCATCTATCATATAAGTATAAAATATAACCGAAATATCTCTGCCGCTTATATAAGAATAAGGCATATCGACCGTTGATTCACACGAAAGAATAAATTTATGTTCCATTATTATACCTCTTTTTATTTTTTAGACCACAGTGTGCTGTGTCCTTTGTATTCTACCATACAAATATAAAAAAGTCAAGTATAAATATGCCGGTGCGGAAACATTACTTCTTATATTTACGGATGCAATTAATGTTAATTTTCGCAAAAAACCACACCAATGTATTGACTTTGTACCGTTTTTATGGTATTATAAATATAAGAAAGGTTATCTTTCAAAATAATCAAAAGGAGCGACAATTATGAAAAAAATATTATCGTTTATCATTTGTTTTTCTATGACAGTTTCTTTGCTTGTTCTTCCCTCTTTTGCCGCACCTGAATTTACAATAGAAGATGCCGAACAGCTGGTATCGTCTCTCGAAGAGATTGCAGATATACTTTGGGAAGGGCATGTTGACGAATTTGCCGCACCAAACGAAGTTCCCGCAGATGTAGCGGTAAATGTTATGAACTCAATACACCCGGGTCAATATACTGTTGATAAGTATCGCGATCTCGGTGTTTATTATCCTGCCGAACAATACAAAACACCTGAATATTGGAAGGGGAAACTTAACACTTTTTTAACGGCGGAATACACCGAGAAGAATTTTGCAGAAATATTAGACGGTGGTATAGTGTATTATGACGGTGAAATATATGTAAGAACAGGCGTCGCAGTACAATCATCTGCCGGCTATGACACATTTGACGAATTAAAAAACAAAAAAATCACACAAGACGGTGATACGGCATGTCTTGAATTTCTGCACGAATTACCGTACGACCGTGGTGATGTCAAAAGAAAAATTGAATTTGCATATACCGAAAACGGCTGGCGCATTTCGGGCGGTGACGGTGTAGATGATGTGCTTGGAACTGCAACGAATCCGAACACTTCAGACATCGGTACTGTTATCAGTGTATGCTTATTCACTTCAATGCTTGGTATGGGTATAACGCTTGGCAAGAAAAGGCGGATATAATGTAATTCAAAAGGCAGGCTCAAAATTGAGCCTGCCTTTGTAAATTATATCATCAGTTGTTGCAGCAACAGAGAATAAGGATAAGTGCGATCACGATGAGCCAGCAAGCACCGTCGTCATTAAAAAGATTGCAAAGGCAGTTCATAAGATCCTCCGTAAGGTTTAATTTGGAAGGATGATTCCTTCCTGTAATATATTATGTAAAAGTACGTCAGATGTGCTATTTTAGCATAATAAAATTATGGGGGCGGCTCATTTATGGAAATAACTTCCAAAATAAGTCGCCCCGTGTACTTTTTGAATATTTATTCTGTAGGGGAGTGCATTGCACTCCCGCTTTTAGTATATTTATACATTTTGAAGCGGACGACCAATGATCGCCTCTACAAATGTAATATATATTTTACTTAAATGAGCCAACCCCACGTTTTTATTTTTGTATTATCTTTTTTATACAGCTCAGCGTTTCGTCGCTTATCACGTGTTCGATCTTGCAAGCGTCTTTGAGTGCGGTTTCCTCACTCACACCGATGCCGATAAGATATTCGGACAGAACTCTGTGCCTTTCGTAGATTTTTTTGGCGTGCGACTCACCTATATCGGTAAGCGTTATATATCCGTCAGAGTCGACCTCTATAAGTCCGTCACGGCGCAACAGCCCCACAGCCCTGCTTATACTCGGTTTTGAGTAACCCGTTTGGTTTACAATGTCTATTGAGCGTACCCTTGCCTGCTTTTCACGCAGTACGAGTATACTTTCAAGATACATTTCACCCGATTCGTGTATTCTCATTTTACCCTCCGTATAATAATCAACTTAAAAATCCTTGTATAATTGTATTCTGCGCCTCTTCTTCCGTCATTCCGAGTGTGCGGAGCTTAAGTATCTGCTCGCCCGCAATTTTTCCTATTGCCGCCTCGTGTATAAGTGCGGCATCTTCATTTCTTGCAAAAAGCTCGGGTGAAGCATCAACTATGCCGTTTTCCGAAATAATTGCATCACATTCCGTATGTCCCGTACACGGTGCGTTTCCGATAATAACAGAACGGTAAACCTGATGGGAATTTCCTTTTGCAACAGAACGTGAAATAACATCAGCGCCTGAGCCTTCGCCGTTCATTTCAACCTTAAAATCTGTTTCGGCATACTGTGAATATTCTGTCAAAAGTCTTTCTCTTATAAGGAGCTTTGCGCCTTTTTCCAGAACGGCGGTCGTTTTTCTTGTTGATCTGTCAACACCGCCTATTTGTGCGGTATCCATTTCAAGGGTTGAATCCTCCGCCATGATAATTTCCGTCACAGGATCTATCGTGCGTGTGCCGTTGCCCTCGCCCGTTCCGATATGCTTCTCGATATACTTTACCTTTGAGCCTTTTCCGAGAATAAATCTGTGTATACCGTTGTGTCTTGCCGCCTCACCCGTTTCTGTGTGTACGCCGCATCCTGCGACAATGACGACGTCGGAGCCTTCGCCAACGAAAAAGTCATTGTAAACAAGGTCATCCACTCCGCCCTGCGTAACACAAGCAGGGATAGAAACAGTTTCTTTTATTGTTCCCGGCTTGATCTTAACAACAAGACCGGGGTTGTCTTCTTTATTCATTATTGCTATATTATCACTGCTTTGTCTGCCTGCGCATGTTCCGTCAACACGGATATTGTATGCGCCTTTAAATTCGCCGTCAAAATCGGCAACTTCTTCAAGCAGTTTTTTTGCTATATCATTCATTGAAACATTGCCTCCTGTTTTCTGCACGACGCAGTTGTAAATCTGCCGCCGAAAAGTTCATCATTAAGTTCAGCAGGTGTGCCCGTCTTCTGAACGGTTCCGCCGCCGACAATAACAATAGTGTCAGCAATACTCAAAATTCTCTCCTGATGTGAGATTATCATAAGCGTGCCTTCAAGAGTCTGACGTATCTGGTCAAACGTTTTAATAAGATTTGTAAAGCTCCAGAGGTCAATTCCCGCCTCCGGTTCATCGAATATTGACAGCTTTGTGTGGCGTGCAAGAACGGATGCGATTTCTATCCTCTTTATCTCACCGCCCGAAAGTGTGCCGTCAACCTCTCTTTCCGTGTATTCACGTGCGCAGAGTCCGACACGGCTTAAAACATTACATATCTTATCCTCGGGCATTTTACCGCCGTTTGCAAGCTCCAAAAGTCTTCTTACCGTAATTCCTTTAAACCTTACGGGCTGTTGGAATGCAAAGCTTACGCCCATTTTCGCCCTTTCGGTAACGTCCTTATCTGTTATATCTACACCGTCAAGATAGATTCTTCCTGATGTAGGCTTTTCAATTCCTGCAATTATTTTTGCAAGTGTCGTCTTTCCGCCTCCGTTAGGGCCTGTGATAACGGTAAGCTCATTATCCTTCACCGTCAGGGAAAGACCGTCAAGAATTTGAACACCCGTGGGTGTTGTCCATGATATATTTTCCAGTCTGAGCATTTTCAGATTTCCTTTTTTGTATAATTAATTTCTATGTATTATACCATACAATTATTAACATTGTGTGTCTGTATTTATTTTAATATCAAAATTTCACTCTGTATTGAAAATTAAAGAAATATATATTGATTTTATTTTTTTATGGGGTTATAATGTAAAGGATAATCAACTTATAAAGGTTAATTGTAAAATGAAACGTGTTTTAATTTCTTTGTTAATTATAATTTCAGTACTTCTTCAGTCATGCGGGCTTGTTGTTGTCAACGAAAGACCGAACAAGCAAACGGAAGCTGTTACGGGTGACGATACATCGCCGTCCGATGTTACAGAGGATGGCGAAAAAGAAAAGCCCACACCCGAAAATCTTGAAAAAAAGGCTGAATATCTTCTTAAAAAGCTCCCTGATATATCATTCGAAAAGCAGGTAATTACAATATACACAGCCGATGATACTTTTTTCAGCGGTGACGGACAGGAAACGGTACTCAATTCCGACAGAATTGCAAGAATAAAAAAGGTTGAGGAAAAATTCAACCTTTCATTCCGCACAGTAGAAACAGCGCCCGCCGCAGCGTATGATGAGGTTGCCGCAGCGTATAAAACAGACACCGCACCCGGGCATATATTTGCTCTGCCTGCCGATGTTACGGTGTCTTTGATCTCCGGCGGATATCTGAAATCGCTCCGCACAAGTCCTTATTTCGATGAAAATGCAGAATATTTCAATTCTTCTGTGTCGGCTTTCACCCTCGGAAATGACATTTTTGCAGTTTCGGGCGACGGCTGTTTTGAACCTGATAAGATTTCCGCTTTATATTATAACAAGACGGATATAGACGCACTCGGACTTGATCCGATATCAAAGCTTGTAAAAAACGGCGACTGGACAATTGACAAATTCCACGAATATCTGACAGCTGCCGAAGCATACGATGGCTCCCTTAGTATTAACAAAACAGAATTTGCACATGAAGATATCCTGCTTCTTTCATCATTTACCTTTGCGGAAAATGTTATTGATGAACCCGTGCGTCTTTCTTCTTTCGGTGAAAAATTCAAGGGTGTATGTCAAACCATTGCAAAGCATTCCGAAATATCTGTCGGAAAAGACGGAGATTTTACGGAAGGAAACATACTTTTCCTGACGGATTCTTTGACTGCCGCCGAGAAGTTTGCCGACATGAAGGATGTATGGAGCGTTGCCCCGCATCCGAAATACAGCAAAGAAGACGGATATATGTCGTTTATATCCCCCGATGCCGTTGTGCTTTCCATGCCCGATGTTACAGGAAGCTCACAGGAATTCGGTGCGGTCATAATGGGACTTAATGCCGCTTCAAGCGGATATGTTCTGCAAAAATATATAAACACAAACATGAATCACTTTTTGCGTGATAACGGTGCTGTAACAGCGTTTGATATAATTATCAAAAACGTCAATTATGATTTTGCGTATATTTTCTCAGGCACATATACAACTCTTAACAAATACACGCTCGGTGCTTTCAGCTCTATTTTAAACGGCAAGTTAACACACGAGCAGTACGTTGAAAAATATGAAAAAGAAAGCGGAGAGTACCTTGATAAGCACTTCCCCGCAAAATATTATTAAGATAACAGCTTGACAGCTCTTTCACACGAATCCTTGGCATTACCCCAAGGCTCGTCCGCAAAACGGTAATCGAACTTTTTGCAAAACCAGCTTACATCCTCGTAAAGGCTGTCAAGATACGCTTTTTCAATAGAGGACACAGCTGTATAAAAATCGTTTTGTTTATTTTTCGGAAGCTTATAGACACCTGTTTGCAAAAGCAGTCTGTAATGCTCCGCACAGAAATAAGGCATTTCGGAGAATTTCTTTGCAAATTCCTCCTCATGCTCCCAAAGAAATACGATGGTTTCAGCCATCTTCGTAAGATGAAAATCGATTTTACTGCAGATATAACAGCTTTTTGTATGCTCTTCGAGCGGTTTCAATGATGCATCGCACTTGTTTTTAGGAGAAAACAGACCTTCCTTCGGGAATATAGTCTGTCTTACCTCATCAATATGGCTTTGAAGCATAAGTGCCAGACCGAGTTTGTTTTTCATTGAAAGCATCATATCAAAATGTTTTCTGCAAAATCCCTCTTTATTCGTTTTTATTCTTATGTCAGGCTCCATCATAGATGCACCCAAAATAAGATTAAGCTCATCATCCTGAAGTTTTTCGTAAAGCATACACAAAAGACATGTACAGGATTTTTCCTCTTTGATTTTATCGACTGCCTCTGTGACGGGTATTGTATATATCTGTTCTTTCATATCATATCTCCAAGTTTAATTTAGATAATTATAAACAATTTTCTTCAATATGTCAAGGTAAAATTTATGACAACACAAAAGATACTTTATCATGCCGTTACATCATCATCCGATGATATCGGAAAATATATTCAGCTCAAACGTCCCGAATATTTTGATATATACAAAATATTCGACTGCGGTCAAAGCTTTCGTTTCGATCCTTTCAATGACGGTATTGCAGGTATTGCCTGCGGTATGTACATATATTTGACACAGAATGACGATACAGTTAAAATATACGGCTGTGACGAGGAAAAATTTCACAGTACGTTTGCACATTACCTCGGACTTGACTGTGATTATGAAAAAATAAACGAAGATATTTTTTCTCATTTTAAAGGTGATGTTATAAAAGAAGCAGAAAGTGTTTCACGCGGAATACGTATACTATGCCAGCCGCTTTGGGAAACTGTTTGTTCCTTTATAATTTCACAAAACAACAACATACCGAGAATTAAAAAGATAATTTCAACACTTTGCCGTGAATGCGGAAACAAGATAGAATGCTTTGACGGTGAAATAAGATACGATTTTCCGACACCTGAGCAGTTGCTTTCATGCGGTGAGGACGGCTTGCGTGAGCTTAAAACGGGTTTCCGTGCAAAATACCTCATCGACTGTGCCGAAAAGTGGCAAAGCGGCGTATTTGATAACTTTGATAAAATGACATACGATGAAGCAAAGTCAGCCCTTTTAAGTGTCAAGGGAATAGGAGAAAAGGTCGCAAACTGCGTGCTTTTATTTGCAGGTGCAAGATATGAAGCATTCCCCGTTGACGTCTGGATAAAAAAGGTCATCGATAAATATTACAACGGAGATCTTAAGCTCGATACCCTCGGAAGCTATGCCGGTATAGCACAGCAATATTTATTCTATTACGAAAGATACACACAGTCAGAAAGGATATAAAATGATAGTAAAGCCGAAAGAAACTACCATAGCATACCGCTGTCCGCATTGCGGAGGAGCTATTAAAAGCATCGTCGGTGTGTTTGCGCTCAACGCAGAAATGGTTAAAATAAAATGCCCCTGCAAAAAAAGCGAAATGACGATAAAATATTCAACAGATAAAAAAATACGTATAACCGTTCCCTGCTTTGTATGCAGAACCGATCACACATATACAGTCAGCGAATCCGTTGCTTTTTCGGGTGAAATGTTCTATCTCAACTGCAGATATTCGGGTGTCGATATTTGCTTCATGGGAAAAGAAGATGAGGTCGGTGAGGAAATCGAAAATACACTGAATGAGCTTGCGGAAATGCTTGGGAACGAGCCTGAGGAGTTGTTCGGCGAAACGGAAGAGTACGACGATGTACCTGACATTTCCGAAATTGCAGGTATAATCCTGACGATAAAGGAGCTTGCCGCCGACGGAAAGATCAAATGTCACTGCACTGACGAGGATAAAGGTGAGATGCTTTATAATCCCGAAGATATGCTGACGGTTACAGGGCTTTACGAAAACAATTGCAACTGCACGCCGCAGCTTACATTTGACGGCGAATCACTCGTACTTGAATGCTCAACATGCGGCGGTAAGTATGTTTTTCCGAAAGGAATAACCGCCTCGTTATTTGCTGAAACGAATGAGCTCATACTTGAATAAGCACAAAGGGGTTGGCTCATTTAAGTAAAATATATATTACATTTGTAGAGGCGACCATTGGTCGTCCGCTTCAAAATGTATAAAGATACTAAAAGCGGGAGTGCGCAGTTCGCATACGAACTGCTTGCACCCCCCTACAGAATAAATATTCAAAAAGTACACGGGGTGACTTATTTTGGAAGTTATTTCCATAAATGAGCCACCCCCTTCATTGATTTGTAAGAGGTTTGTCATACCATAAATAATATAATATATAGTATAAAGTAGGTTTATTATGTTTTACTTTGTTGCTTAAAGGAGGCGGAAAATGTCGGATAAAAGCTTGCCGAGTGTTTTTGAACTTTTACTTCGGGATATGTGTATTGATAAGTGCGACATTTTAAAAACCTCTGACGGATTTTTTATGGTCAACAAATCAATAGAAAAGATACTTGCATCGAGGAATATTTTTGATTTTCCCGACACAAACGGAGAAATACTTGCATGTGATAAATTTTTCGACGACTGGTTTATGTATGCCGTTGCAAACGGTAACGATTATGCGTACAGTCTTTTGAAGCTCAGAGAGCAAGAGCATGATGCCGAAGAGGGATTTTTGGCTGACGGTGATACACCGGGTGTTACAATATCTTTTATTTTATTCAACAGTGAGATATTGTCTGAGTGCCTTGATGATCCTACCGATGAAAACAGAGGAAAACTAAATGTTGAAATAAATCGTGTAGTAGCTTACAGAGGTCAGCGTCATCACAAGGCACTTAAAAAGTATTTTATAGATCCTCAGTCTTGCGGTGCGTACCTTGTGGCTGACACATATGTAAAGACTATTGCTTCTTACGCCGAGAACGGAATGCTCGAGGTTCCAAAACTTTATAAAGAAATTGTGCAAAAAAGCATTCTGCACAAAAATTCAAGCAGATATAAAAGGCTGCCGCAGTTTATTGAAGCGTTAAATAAAACGGCAGGACGTGTTATTTGCGATAATGAGAATATATACATTGAAAACAAAGAAGCACTTAATGAGTATGAAGCGGCGGCAATTCTTGCTACCCATACTGCAAACACATCGTTTTTTTCATTTGCGGCAGAGGTGGAATATCATGCAAAGTTCTTAACACCCTGGGCAAGGATAAAAATTCCGTTTTTCGGCAGATCGATCTATGATTCCGCAATTCGAGCCGATATGACGATCGGTGATAACGAATTACAAGGACCGACACCTTTTTACAATGATGACTCCAAAATTGTAAAAAAACAAATTTTTCTGCATAAGAAATCACTTAATAATGTTTTGTGAACACCGAAAGATGTTATCGACATATGACAGATGAGAGAGGAAAATATGGTTGCGGCGGTTGACAGCATAGCATGACTTCTTTATATTATGAATACGGCGAGCAGGTTAAAAACTCGTTCAGTATATTAAAATTAAACATTAAAGGAGAAAAATTATGATTAAAAACAGAACAGCACAATTGATTTATCAAACTGTATATGTTACACTTGGATTTGTAGGACTTATTGCAAGCCTTGGAATATTTGACAACATTAACATTATCCGCTGGGATTTCTATGTTCACTTTACCAACATCAGTAATTTTTTGTGTATGGGTGTTATGCTTGCCTCGCTTATTCAAACAGCAAAGAAAAAAGAAGACAGCTTTGTTTCCGTTGCTCCGATTTTGAAGTTTATCGGAATGCTTGGTATTCTTCTGACCTTCCTTGTTTTTAATATTATGCTTGCAGGCGCGGAAGGCCGTGATCCTCAGGCGAACTGGCGCATAGGCAGTCTGTGCTTCCATGTTGTGCTTCCGATTATGTACATAGCTGATTGGTTTTTGTTCTATGAGCGCAAAAAGATGAAATGGTATTATCCGATAGCTTCCACTGCTTTTCCGCTTACTTACGTGTTATTTCTCATCGTTCATGCGGTTATTTTGAAGTTTGATTCTTCTATTCTTATTCCCACAACGACAACACCTCTTATTTATCCGTATTTCTTTGTTAATCTTGATACACAAGGTGTTTTGGGTGTTCTTATGTGGATCGGCATTCTTTCTGCGGCATTTATCGTTGTAGGATTCGTATTCTTCGGACTCGATAAGCTTGGCAAGAAAAAGTAAAAAATATCTATAGTTAAAATATTTTGACAAAACAGAATGAAGCTTTTATAAAAATCTCGGAGGAAAAAACGTGGAAAACAGCTTTGTTATAAAAGGAAATATATGTCAGACGATAAATCCCGAAAAACTTGATTTGCATGAAAACGCCTTTGCGGTATGCGTTGACGGTGTTTCAAAGGGCGTATTTGATATTTTGCCTGAAGAATATGCCTCATTACCGCTTTATGATTACGGTGATGCTCTGATCTTTCCCGGTATGGTTGACCTTCATGTGCATGCGCCGCAATACGCTTTCCGAGGAATGTGTATGGATCTGGAGCTTATGGATTGGCTTAACAGATATACATTTCCCGAAGAAGAAAAATATGAGGATCTTGAATATGCCCAAAAAGCATACGGTATGTTTGTAAATGCCTTGAAAAAAGGAGCTACCTCAAGAGCATGCATATTTGCCACACGCCACCGTTATGCTACAGAGCTTTTGATGAAGCTGATGGAAGAAAGCGGACTTGTAAGCTTTGTCGGCAAAGTAAATATGGACAGGGAAGCAAGCGAAGCGCTTACCGAGGACAGTGCAGATATTTCCGCATATACCACATTCGGATGGATAAATGCTGTAAAAGATAAGTTAAAGAATACAAAGCCTATCCTTACACCCCGCTTTATTCCTTGCTGTACCGATAAGCTGATGGAGGAGCTTCGTGAAATACAAATGGCTTACGGTATACCTGTTCAGTCGCATCTGTCCGAAAGCAAGGGCGAGATAGATTTTGTAAAGTTCCTACGTCCCGACAATTCGTTTTACGGTGATTCATACAACGAATATGATCTGTTCGGGAAAAATGACGATATCAATACCGACGTCAAAACAGTAATGGCGCATTGTGTGTGGTCAAATGATGAAGAGGTCAGCCTTATGCGTAAAAACGGTGTGTTTGTTGCTCACTGTCCTGCTTCCAATATGAATCTTACTTCAGGTATTGCGCCTATACGCAAATATCTTGATTCAGGGCTTAATGTAGGACTTGGCAGTGATATTGCAGGCGGACACAGCGAATCGATATTCAGAGCCATTACTGATGCTATCCAGGTATCTAAAATGTATTTCAGAATGGTTGACGAATCATATAAGCCCCTTGTGTTTTCGGAAGCATTCTATCTTGCTACCAAGGGCGGCGGTGCATTTTTCGGCAATGTCGGCAGCTTTGAAGAAGGATATGAATTTGATGCGGTCATCATGGATGACAGTGTGCTTCCGCATCCTCAGAGTCTCGATCTTGCAGAACGAATGGAACGTGCTGTATATCTTGGATTGGATGAAAAAAATATAACGGCTAAATATGTAGCCGGAGAGAAGATATTAACATAAAGGGGGATCAAAATGCCCAAAAAACAAAGAAAGTTTGCCGATGACGGCTGGGCGGTTTGGATCGACGGTGAAGATACAAGCACGATCCACATTAACGACTGGCTTAATCCAAAAGGAAAAAGCTATGTGGATATTGCAATTCACATACGAGGTGTTAAGTCAAGTAAAGCGCTGAATGTATATGTGCCATTCTCTGTTTTGAATGAAGAAATTGAAGATGTATCACTATACTTTGAAAACACAAGAATACTGCAGGCTATATTCAGCACCGCATGTATTATAGACTATAAAAAGAATCAACATGCCTCAGAGATCGCATACAACGGTAAAACCGTTGATATTGTGCATATAAGTTCTGTAAGCTTTACGAGTGAACCGTTGTCAAAAGGAACACTGATACACGTTGATCTGCAGGAATTACAGCCGTATATTGACAATGATGAAGCATATTTTATTTGGCGTATGCCGCATAAATCGCTGGATGCGGTATTCAAGCCGCGTGTGGATGTGAAAAATGCAATGGAAAGATTACGTGATCTTATAACCACACCGGTCGTGTCGGAGAAGTATGGATATTCCATCAGAATTAACGAATCGAGGCTTCTTCCTGAGGAGATAACACGTATCGGTATGTTTCACAGGCAAAAGCTGAAGAAAGCGGTAATTACACTCTCTATCGATGAAAAATATGAGCTGAATGACAGCAACTGCTACCGAATTCGGCGCTTGGAAGAAGATCTTTACAGAAACTATCTGCCAAAGGATTACGGGTGCGATGATGTCATTACGTATCAATGGAATCAAAACAGAGAATACAATTTGCAAGGACAGTTTAACTTTTACTACAGTATCACAAAAAATTCTGTAAGCCGGGGCAGTATGCTTCTTTATATGATATTACTGCTGGCAATCGGCGTTGTCGGTGATTTTATATCAGAAGCTGTTCAGGCACTGATCGGTTTATTTCTTTAAGGAGGCGGTTATATGAGATTGATTGTTCCGATTCTTTTGAATTGTGTTCTTGTCCTCGGTATTTATTCAGCCGATAAACACACTCCGATAAAGAAATTACCGTATATGGCAAAGCAGATAATTATCGGTATTTTATTTGGCGGTGTATCTGCCTTCTCTTCAAGCTACGGTGTGGAGTGGCTCGGTACGGTCGTCAATGTCCGAGATGCCGCACCGCTGTCGGCAGGACTTATATTCGGTGCTCCTGCAGGTATTATTTCGGGAATTATCGGCGGTCTTTACAGATGGTTTTCGGTATATTGGGGCGCCGGCACCTACACACGGATCGCATGCAGTATCGCAACGGTCCTTGCGGGATTGATGGCGGCAGGCCTCAGGAAGCTGATGTTTGACAATAAAAAGCCCACTTGGGGGTACGGCATCTGTATTGCGGTTGTTTGTGAGGTCATCCATATGATATTGGTATTTATCACAAATATGGATAATTCCTCACAAGCCTTTGAGTTTGTAAAGGGCGCTACTATCCCGATGATAATAGGAAACGCCGCAGCTGTTGGCTGTGCCATTATTATAGTTTCCTTGCTGAGCCACGAGCGTTTACGGCTTAAAAAGGACAGAGAGCAGATATCAAGCACATTTCAGCGTTGGCTTTTGGCTTGTATAGTTATCGCATATCTCGTTACAAGTACATTCACATATATCCTTCAGAACGGAATGGTGAAGATAGAAACACAAGAAGTGTTTACAACTGCAATAAAGGATGTTGAAACTGACATTAAAGGGAAATCGGATGCCCAGCTTCTCACCATTGCAAAGAACGTCAAGGCTGAATATGAGAATGACCGTAATGCTTCCTTAACTGATATTGCTGAGAAATACGGAATAGTTGAGATAAATGTGGTAAGCTCCGGCGGAATTATTTTGAAATCCACGGAAGCTGACAGCATAAACTACGATATGAACAGCAAGGAGCAGTCAAAGGAGTTTGTTGATACCTTAATGGTGCAGGATTCTTTTGTACAGAAATACGGTCCGAGAGGAAAGGACGGCTCTGTGTGGAGAAAATATGCCGCAATAAATCTTACAGATGAAGGGTTTATTCAGGTCGGTTATGATGCAGAGCAGTTCCATGATATTCTTGATGAACACGTTATAGACTTCACAAAAAACCGTCACGTCGGCACAAGCGGATTTGTAGCCGTGTGTGATGAAATGTTCACTATTGTTACCGACAGAGACGGATATTCAGGCTCACCGATCTCTCGAATCGGAATTGAAGCACCCGACGAGATGAAAGAGGGCAAAACAGCTACTGCGCTTTATTACGCTGATATTGAAGATGTCAGATATATGTACGTGTTTAAGTTTGTTGAAGGATATTGTATTATTGCCGCAATGCCCGAAGCTGAAGCGGTCTTTATGCGTGATGCCTCGCTTTACACAAGCATATTTATGCAGGTGCTTATCTTCGCTGCTTTGTTCGTATTTATTTACATCCTCATAAAGCGTGTTATTATCAATAATTTAAAGAAGATCAACGATACGCTGGGAAGAATTACGGATGGTGATTTGAATGTAACCGTAGATGTTCGCTCAAATGAGGAATTTTCATCTTTATCGGATGATATCAACTCAACTGTTTCGACACTGAAAAGATATATAGCCGAGGCTGCTGCCCGCATTGATAAAGAGCTTGAATATGCTAAACAAATTCAGCTTTCGGCACTTCCCACTAATTTCCCGAACAACGAAGATTTTGGTATTTACGCACAGATGATCGCCGCAAAAGAAGTCGGCGGCGACTTCTACGACTTTTACAAGCTCAGTGACACGACCGTGGCGTTTCTTGCCGCTGACGTATCGGGTAAGGGAATCCCTGCGGCTATGTTTATGATGACAGCAAAGACTATTATTAAAGACCTTGCTGAAAGCGGAATGGCAATAAATGAAATTTTTACAAAAGCAAATGAAAAGCTTTGTGAAAATAATGAATCAGGTATGTTTGTTACGGCTTGGATGGGTATTTTAGACTTGACCACAGGCAACGTACAGTTTGCCAATGCAGGTCACAATCCACCACTTTTAAAGCGTGCAGACGGCTCGTTTGAGTATTTAAAAACACGTGCCGGATTTGTTCTTGCAGGCATGGAGGGTGTTCGTTACCGAGCTTGTGAAATTACATTAAATGAGGGTGACAGACTGTTCCTTTATACGGACGGTGTGACTGAAGCTACAAACTCAGATAACAAGCTTTACGGCGATGACAGACTCATAACATTTATGAATCAGAATGCTTCTTTGGAGGCTGTTAAGCTTTTACCGTCGTTAAAAGCCAATATTGATGAATTTGTTGCAGATGCACCGCAATTTGATGATATTACAATGCTGATTCTTGATTACAAACCTAAACAAGGAGGTGAACGTATGGTGAATAAAACATTCCCCGCAAAAACAGAATCGCTGTCTGATGTGCTTGCCTGTGTCGAAACTGCACTGGAAAGCCTTGAATGTCCAATGAAAATTCAGACGGCAGTCTGTGTTGCTGTTGAAGAAGTGTTTGTAAACATCGCTAACTATGCATACCCGAACGGTGAAGGCGATATGACACTTTGTATAGGATTTGATAATAACAGCCGTACCGTTACACTCCGAATGACCGATAAAGGGGTGATGTTTGATCCCTTGAAAAAGCCTGATCCCGATATAACTCTTTCGGCAGAGGAACGTGATATAGGTGGACTCGGTATCTTCATCGCAAAGAAAACGATGGATACTATAACATATGCTTACGAAAACGGTGAAAATATTCTTACAATGATGAAAAAAATTTAAATATTTAAGGAGATTTAAAGCTATGACAATAGAAATCAAAAAAAATCATGAAGAAACAGTTGTAGAGATCGTAGGACGACTCGACACAATTACCGCACCTGCGCTTGACAAAACCATCAACGAGGATCTTGTTGATACCAAAAATCTCGTTCTTGACGTAAAAGGCATGGAGTATATCTCCAGCGCAGGACTCCGTGTTCTGCTTGCCGCACAGAAGAAAATGCAAAAAAACGGCTCCATGAAAGTAATTAATGTTTGCGACGAAGTTATGGAAGTATTTGAAATGACAGGCTTTGCTGATATTTTGACAATTGGTTGATGAAAACTAAAAAAAATAAAGGAGAAAAAATATGAAATCAAACATATGTAAAATCGAAAAAGGCACAAGAGATCTTGATGCAATTCTCAAGGAAAGCGAAAGAGTAGCGGAATATAACGGTCTTACACACAAGCAGTCGCTTCAGTTGCGTTTGCTTTGCGAGGAGCTTGACGGAATGCTTCCCAAGCTCATTGATGATTTTGAAGGTAAGCTTTGGATAGATTTTGAGGACGGCGTATGCAAAGTTAATGTTAATATTGAAATTCCTGAGTTTAATATTGACAAGAAAGAGGAGCTTCTCGGTATTGCAAAGGATAAGAAGAATTCTGCCGCTGTCGGAATCGTCGGAAAGATCAGAAATGCTATAGAGAACTTTTTCTTGGATGAGAAGAGAATGGAAGCACTTGCTTTATCGTCTGGATCATTTGTTCTTGATTCCGGATATTACGAAGGTGTAGAATATTCTTATCTTTGGAGATTGGATGAATACAGAAATAACGTCAAGAAAGAGGATCAGGCAGAGGCTTGGGATGAGCTTGAAAAATCTGTTATCGCATCCGTTGCCGATGATGTGATCGTCGGAATAAAAGGAAATTGCGCAGAAATTGTTATCATTAAAAAGTTTGCATAAGGAGATAAGAAAATGAAAATTGATTTTACGAAAAATAACGGAATTTTGACAGTAGCCTTGGACGGCCGTCTGGATACCAACACAGCCCCTGAGCTTGAGAAGCTTATTTGCGAAAATGGCGCTGATATTTCCTCGCTCATTCTCGATTGCGAGAAGCTGGTGTACATATCTTCCGCAGGACTGCGTGTTTTGCTTGCCAATCAAAAGAAAATGAACGGCTCTATGAAGCTCATCAATGTTTGTGAGCTTGTTATGGAGGTCTTTGAAATGACAGGCTTTGTCGATATATTGGATATCGAAGCTTAAATATACCGCTTAACAACAAGCATTACTATTAAGAAGTTATTTTTATGGAGAATTAAAATGGAAAAAAGAAAAAATCTTCACGATTACAGTCTTGTTATGATCTTACTTGCAGTGCTTGGTGCATTTAACTTTATTTCAACTGCGGTAGGAAGTTTGATCGATGGTACTGTCAGTGATGCACTTGCTACGGTGGATGATGATATCCTGCTTCCTGTAAAGATCGTTTTTTGTGTTCTTGCGGCTATGATGGTATTTTTGGCTCTTGCTGAAGCCTTTATAGGAATTGAGGGCTTGAAGATAAGCCGTGAGCCTGATGACAGCAAAGGACACATTATAGCTTCAAAGATATTTCTTGTTATAAATGGTATTGCTGTGGTGTCACTCGTTGCTTCGCTGATCAATAATGAAGCACCTGTTGTTGAT
Source organism: Eubacteriales bacterium (assembly GCA_045124505.1). Classification (GTDB taxonomy): domain Bacteria; phylum Bacillota; class Clostridia; order Oscillospirales; family CAG-272; genus RGIG7213. The sequence continues at coordinate 13,193 of JBGVLZ010000017.1, read as the reverse complement.
ACCGTACTTACACTTGCAAATACAGTTCTTGATATTATTTTCTATGTTTTGTTTATCAAGGCTGCAAATGCAGTCCGTGACGAATATATTGCAAGTAAATAAAAAGTCTTGTTCGCTCTGTATAATGTTTTTACTGAATTATTATTTGAAAGAGGTTTTTCCTATACTCGAATATAAAACGAACTAATGACTTGTTTTTGAAAAGAGGAACAAATAAATGGACGTTACATTTCGCATAGACAAAGATATTCTGTATATTGCTGTTGAGGGGAGAATAGATGCTTCCAATGCGGCACAGGCAGAAGAAAAAATTTTTAATATCAAAAATGATAATCCCGGAAAATATATCGTTCTTGATGCTGATAAACTGGAGTATATATCCTCCGCAGGTCTGCGTGTGATATTAAGACTCAGAAAAGAAGAACCCAAGCTTGCAATTATCAATGTTGCATCAGATGTTTACGAGGTTTTTGATATGACCGGATTTACCGATATGGTAACGGTTGAAAAGGCATACAAGAGAATGAGCGTCGACGGCTGTGAGTTCATTGCAAAGGGAGCTAACGGTGCGGTTTACCGCTATGATGATGAAACTATTGTAAAAACATATTTTGCAAAGGATGCACTTCCTGAAATCAAGCAGGAACGTGAAAACGCAAGAAAAGCCTTTGTTCTCGGTATTAATACCGCAATTCCTTACGGCATCGTCCGTGTGGGTGACGGTTACGGCACTGTAACAGAGCTTCTCAATGCAGTAAGTGTAACGAAGCTGATCAGAAGTAACCCGGATGATATGTCTGAGGCGGTGAAATATTATGTCGATATGCTCAAATGCATTCACTCAATCGAAGCGGAAGATGGAGAAGTTCCCGATATGAAGGAAACTGCTCTTGCATGGGCAGACTTTGTAGCACCTTATCTTCCTGAAAATCAAGGTAAAAGGCTTCGTGCTTTGATTGAAGATGTTCCAAAACGGAACACGCTGCTGCACGGTGATTATCATACAAATAATGTTATGGTGCAAAACGGTGAGCCTTTGCTCATCGATATGGATACCCTTTGCATGGGACATCCCGTGTTTGAGCTTGGTTCTATGTTTAATGCGTGTGTCGGATATGCTGAGCTTGATCATCAGAATATGATCGACTTCTTCGGTTATAACTTTGAAACTGCAGGCAAGTTCTTGGATATGTCGCTTAAAAAGTATCTTGAAACCGATGATGATAAAATTTGCGAAAGTGTTTTGGAAAAGGCTATGGTCATCGGATATACACGTATGCTTCGCCGTGCTATCCGCCGTCCGCAGGATGCGGACAGTCCTGCAAAGATTGCAAGATGTAAAGAAATGCTTGCGGTATTGCTCGATAAGGTAGATACATTGGATTTCTGATTATTCAAAAAAATATAAAATAAGCACATACAACTGATATAACATGTACTTTTAAAGCATGCCTCATATCTGATTTGTTTTGTGCTTGATGGGGTATAAAATGAAAGAATTGTTTAAGAAAATCATAACCTTAAGTCTTACTTTATGTATAATACTTTCTGTTTTCGCAGTTTCTGTATGTGCAGATGATGCGGATATCGTTATACTTTATGAAAACGATGTACATTGTGCGGTAGAGGGTTATTCAAAGCTTGCCGCAATGAAAAATGAACTGGCAGAAATATATACTAATGTAGGTGTCGTTTCGGCGGGCGATTTTGTTCAGGGCGGAACGTTGGGCGCAGTTTCTAAAGGTGAGTACATAGTTAATCTTATGAATAAGGTTGGATATGATGCGATTACTCTTGGCAACCACGAGTTTGACTATCGGCTTTCAAGGCTTGATGAGCTTAATGCTATGTCAAATACAAAATTTATTTCGTGTAATTTCCAAAAGATAGGCGATGATAAGACGTATTTTGAACCGTATAAGATAGTCTCTTACGGTAACGTGGATATTGCTTATATCGGGATTACTACACCGGATACTATCAATTCATCTTCTCCCACACAGTTTAAAGACGAAAATGGTGAATTGCTATACACCTTCAATGAATCAAAGCTTTATGAAGTCATACAGGAAAATATTGATGCTGCCGAAGCAGCAGGGGCAGATTACGTGATCGCTCTTTCTCATGTTGGATATGACGAGTCGGGTAAATTGGCTGACATCACCGATGTGATAGAAAACACAGACGGATTTGATGCTGTGCTGGATGCTCACTCTCACACAGTTATCGAAGAAAAACTTGTCAAAAATAAAAACGGTGAGGATGTTTTGCTCTCTTCTACGGGTACAAAGTTTGCCTATATAGGCAAGCTCACTATCAAAGACGGTGTGCTTGATGCTGAACTTGTAAAGACGGAAAGCTATACCAAGACGGATCCTGCACTTGATGCGTATATTGCGGAAATTTATGAGAGCTATTCAGAGCTTGGAAACCGCAAGATTGGCGAAAGCAAAGTGGAGCTTATTACGCATGACGAAGACGGTAACCGCTTGGTAAGAAATTCGGAAACTAATCTCGGAGACTTTTGCTCGGATGCACTGCGTGTGATGACAGGTGCTGATATTTCCTTTATCAATGGCGGAGGTCTTCGTGCACCGATGAAATCGGGAGATGTTACATTCAATGATATTTTTTCAGTATTTCCGTTCAACAATCAGGTCTTAACTGCAGAAATTACAGGACAGATCCTCGTTGATTATCTTGAAACGGCAGTTATGAACTATCCCGAAGAGGAGGGTACATTCCCTCATATGTCTGGTGTTACTTTCTCAGTCAATAAATCTATTCCGACTTCTGTCAAGATGGATGAAAACGGATTTTTTGAAAAGGTTGACGGTGAATACCGTGTATATAATGTCAAGGTTTTTGATAAGACAAGCGGTAGATATAAAGCTTTGGATCTTGACGGGAAATATATTATTGCAGGCATTAACTATTACATTCTCGATTTCGGAGGCGGAATGACAATGTTCAAGGATGCCAAAATACTGGATGCCGAAGGAATACTTGATGTGGAATTGCTTGAAAGTTATATCGTTGATTACTTAGGCGGTATTATCGGAGAAGAGTACGCTGAGGTTCAACCGAATATTACCTTTACAGACGGCGTGATTTCAGACGGTGATGCGGAAGAAAACGATCCTGTTTCACCGCCTACCGGTGATAATTCCTGTATTACGGTGCTGGTTTTCTTGGTATTTGCCAGCCTTAAATGCTTTGTTACTGTAAAAAAACGCTGCATACAAGAAAGCTGATACACTATAAATCTGATACAAAATATATAAGAAGGCGGCAACTATTCATTCAGTTGCCGCCTTTACATATAAAATTATGAAATTAGACGCACGTGTATTAAATAAAAAACTTCTAAATAAAAGTCTTTCGGATTGACAAACATATTATGGATCTATATAATAAAACGAGAATCCAATAACTTTATGATAGACACGGAGGTTACTTATGAATTTTACTGAAATAGCTGAAAACAGGCAATCGTGTAGAAACTATGATCCGGAAAGAGAAGTTGAACAGGAAAAACTTGAAAAAATTCTTACATCTGCACGCCTTTCTCCTTCAGCCTGCAACGGTCAGCCTTATCTAATTACGGTATGTAAAAATGAAGCCGCCAAAAAAGTGGCACGTGCGACACAGGGTGTCGGTATGAATAAATTTGCAACAGATGCACCCATTATGCTCGTTATTTCGGAGATGCCGTATGTTGCAACGGCGGCACTTGGTGCTAAAATGAAAAAGAACGACTATCGCTCGATAGACATAGGTATCGTGTCAGCGTATATTACAGCGGAAGCTACCGCCCAAGGACTCGGTACGTGTATTCTCGGATGGCTTGACGATGCGGAAATACGCAATATATGTAACCTCGACGGAGCCGTGCGCCTCGTTATCACTCTCGGCTATGCTAAAGCTGACGATAAATTGAGAATCAAGAAGCGCAAAAACATTGATGCTCTTGTGAAATATGCTGAATAGAATTATGTTTGATTTTAAGAATAAGGTATATGCGGTAGAAAGGAAATAGGAATAGTATAGTGCATAAGAAAAAGATGTAAAGTTTATAGAACGTATCGGCGCTTACCCTTGTTGTGATCTGACATAGCAAAGCGCACCCAATGTAAATTATAAAGGCAGAAAATTCGCATTGTTTCAGTGAATTTTCTGCCTTTTTGGTCCAGGTGAGCCATGACAGGAACTGATTTAATAATGATACTTCCGTACTTGGTGCGGCTTATCCCTGATAAGTTGTTGTGTTTCGGGTTGGAACGTTGATGTCCGCCAGATAACAAATGATCCTCGCTGTTACAAAAGAAGTTGTAACAGATATGCTGCGAGGTACTCGTACACCGATAAAATAACCACCTTTACACTTAATAAATTTATGTGTCTGTAACCTATGATGTTTTTTCTTCAGTTTATAATAATTTGTATCGAAATCTACATTTGTATTGTTCCGAAAAAAAGATAATATTATTCCGATATATTGACTTTATACCGTTTTTGTGCTACAATTAAAATGTTAAATTCTATTTTGTCAAATACCTACGTAACGAGGTTTAAATATATGGCTATGACAACAAAACAAGCGGCAGAAAAATGGAGTATTTCCGACCGACGTGTGAGAACGCTCTGTGTTAACGGACAGGTAGACGGTGCATGGCGTGAAGGAAAGATATGGTATATTCCGGATAGCACCCCGAAACCTATTGATGGCCGTTTCAGAGCAAAGAAATCTCTCATGGAACAGATAGAGCAAAAGAAGATTGAACTTGACACTCTTCGTCCGCTTACCGAGGGAGAAGTTGCTCGACTCAATGAAGATTTTATGATTGAGTACACCTATAACTCAAATGCAATAGAGGGCAACACTCTGACATTGCGTGAAACTGATATGGTTCTCAAAGGATTGACTATTTATCAAAAGCCGTTGAAGGATCATATGGAAGCTGTTGGTCATAAAGATGCGTTCTATTACATCTGTGACCTCGTCAAGGAACGTGTTACGTTGTCAGAAACAGTCATCAAACAGATACATTCACTCGTCCTCGCTGATAAACCTCTCGACCGTGGTGTATACCGCCGTGTACCGGTTCGAATAATTGGAGCGAAAAATGAACCCGTGCAACCGTATCTTATTGAAGAGAAGATGCGTGATCTGTTGCAGAAATATACATCAGATGACCGCAACATTGTTGAAAAACTCGCAGACTTGCATATTGAGTTTGAAAACATACATCCGTTTATAGATGGTAACGGTAGAACGGGACGTCTGATTATAAATCTTGAACTGATGAAATTAGGTTACCCGCCAATCGATATTAAATTTACCGATAGGATGCGTTATTACGATGCTTTCGAGCACCGGGCTGAGATGGTAAAGCTTTTTACAAAATATCTCAACAAGCGATTAGATCAGTACTTGGAATTCTTAAAAGGGTAATATTATATTACTACTGCATTAGAATACTTTAAGTAAGCTATAGTTAAAACGCAGTGAGTGGAAGTTGAGAAATGAACTGTGGAATTAATTGATAACATAAGAAAAAACTTAAAAGAGGATTTGGCTTCCGAATTAAAATCAGGTAGCAAGATGTCAATAGCGGCAGCTTGTTTCTCTATCTATGCCTTTCAGGAATTAAAAAAAGAGTTAAAAAGCATTGAAGAACTGCGTTTTATTTTCACATCGCCGTCCTTCACAACTGAAAAGGCACCAAAAGAAAAAAAGGAGTTTTATATTCCTCGTCTCACCAGAGAACGTAGTTTATACGGAACAGAATTTGAGGTGAAACTCCGCAATGAGCTTACACAAAAAGCCATAGCAAAAGAATGTGCAGATTGGATACGTGACAAGGTCACTTTTAAATCCAATATTTCAAACGAAAATATGATGGGCTTTATTAATGTTGACGATAAAAATTATATGCCCATAAATGGTTTTACAACTGTGGATCTTGGTTGTGAACGTGAAAACAATGCATACAGTATGATTCAAAAGACCGAGATGCCGTTCAGTAAAGCATACGTAGATTTGTTTGATAAACTTTGGCGTGATAAGAATCAATTGCAAGACGTTACCGACATTGTGCTTGAGAATATTACTGTTGCATACAAAGAAAACTCTCCTGATTTCATTTATTTTGTAACTCTCTATAATATTTTCAATGAATTTCTTGAAGATGTCTCATAAGATGTTCTTCCAAACGAAGCAACCGGATTTAAAGAAAGTAAAATCTGGAGTATGTTGTATAACTTTCAGAAGGATGCAGCACTTGCTATTATCAATAAACTGGAAAAGTATAACGGCTGTATCTTGGCAGACAGCGTAGGTCTCGGAAAAACGTTTACTGCATTAGCTGTTATTAAGTATTATGAAAACAGAAATAAGTCCGTGTTGGTGCTTTGTCCGAAAATACTTACAAATAACTGGAATACATATAAAGATAATTATGTTAATAACCCTATTGCGCGCGATAGACTCAATTATACTGTTTTATATCACACAGACCTTAATCGTTCCCACAGAATGTCCAATGGTGTCGATTTAGAGCGTATTAATTGGAGCAATAAGCGTGTCCGTCGGTTTGGTAGAAATTGAGAACTCTGATTCAAAGTCATCCTCAATGATATAGCGGTGTTTTTGGCTTGCCCAACGAACGTATTCGTGAAGCTTTGAGGCCGTTGCGCTAACGCCCGTAGGGAAGATTCTGTACGGCGTGGTGTGAATAACGTTTGCTGTCGTCCTTGAGAGTGCAGGACTATCAATTTCGTCGTGCGACAGAGGGAGCAATTCATATCGAACCTCGGACGCGTGGTAAATCTCCTTGATCTTCTTATAGGAAGGTGACTCTATCGCGTAGGTATGAGATCTTCCAAGCATCATAATGATGTGTTCATACAGATATTCGGAGCCTGAACCGATGATGATCTGTTCGGCCTCAACCGAAATACCTCTGTTGCGTGCAAGGTATTGTTTGATTGCTTCTCTTAACTCGGTGCAACCGTAGTTGGGAGATTTTTCGAGCAGCAGGTCGCCGTGCTCCGTCAGAACATTACGCATAGTTTTGCTTAAAACAGAGAGAGGAAAGTCCGGATAAGTATGGTTAGTTTCTTTTGCTCTATGATACCTGTGTGCTGTCTGCGCTGTAGAAGCAAAACCGTCTGTTTTTCGGAAACATACAACAAATCCACTACGTTCTCTCGACTCGACATATCCTTCATCGCAGAGCAGGGCGTATGCGTGCTCTACTGTTAAAGTGCTTGTGCGAAGTTCCTCGGCAAGAGTACGGATAGAGGGAAGCTTGCTATCATAACGCAGAATATCGTTTACGATATCCTCTCTTATTTGATTGTATAGCTGCAAGTAAACAGGGCGCTTTTCTTTGCCGATTGTGTACTTCATCTGAATATATAAAATTCTCCTAAACTGACTATTTTAATATGTACAGAGATAGTATATAATAATAGCATCAAAATGTTAAGGAGTAGAACGAAAGTGTCGCACAATCGTCAAAAAAAGATTGCTGTTATTAATGACTTCAGCGGCTTCGGTCGCTGTTCCATAACGGCATCATTACCTATCATATCTGCAATGAAGATACAGTGCTGTCCGTTGCCGACGTCAATCTTTTCCAATCATACGGGGTTTGACAGTTTTTATTACACCGACTATACCGAACATATGAACGCCTACATTGATGAGTGGGTGAAATTGGGACTGGACTTTCATGGTATTCTCACGGGGTTTCTCGGATCACCGGAGCAAATACGCATCGTAAAACGGTTCTTGGAGACTTTTAAGAAAGAGGACAACATCACCGTTATTGATCCCGTTATGGGAGATTACGGTAAGCTATATCCTACATATTCAACGCTTTTGGCAGAGCAGATGTCTTCGCTTGTACCTTTTGCAGATATTTTGACGCCAAACCTAACAGAGGCTTGTTTTCTGACAGGGACAGAATATAAGCTTGATATGGATGAAAACGAACTAACTGTACTGTGTAAAAAGCTAAGCCTGATGGGACCAGAGAAAATTGTTATTTCCGGTCTTGAGCGTGGTGAGGATCTTGAGAATTTTATTTATGAAGCAGGAAAAGAGCCGCAAACGGTCAGGGAGCATAAGGTAGGTCCCTGCCGATCGGGAACCGGAGATGTTTTCTCCTCTATTATTGCGGCAGACGCTGTTAACGGAGTGGATTTTATAGATTCAGTGCGTCATGCATCCTCGTTCATTGCCAAGGTTTTGCGGCGAACTGTAGAACTCGATCTGCCTAAAACCGACGGCATTTGCTTTGAAGAGTTTTTAACAGAAATCTAAAGGGGGAACCTTTTTTGAAAAATGAAAGAATAAAACTAATGTGCCTTGCAGGTGTTTTTACTGCTGTGGTGTTTGTCTTCACTGCTTATTTGCACATTCCAAGCCATACCGGATACACTCATGTCGGTGATGGATTTATTTATCTTGCGGCCTGCCTTCTGCCATTTCCTTATGCTATGTTTGTTGGTGCAGGCGGAGCGCTTCTTGCCGACTGTCTTACCGGATTTGCTATTTGGGCACCCGCATCCGTAATTATAAAAACCGTTGCAGTGTTGTTCTTTTCACGAAAAAGTGTCAAGATAATTACCTGGCGTAATATGCTTGCGCTGATTCCGGCATGGGCGTTATGTATCGGTGGATACTATCTGTACGAGGCTCTGATCACCGGCAATTTTGTTTCTCCTCTGGCAGGAATACCGGGATATATTACTCAGTCGCTTTTAAGCAGCATTCTCTTTGTCGCTCTCGGACTTGCGATGGATAAATTGAATATTAAGCCAATGATCAATGGAGGAAAATCTATATGATGACAATTACATATCCTGTGAAGACCGGTATCTATGTAAATATGACAAACCGTTGTCCCTGCGCCTGCACCTTCTGTTTGCGACATAACGGCAAGGGCGTATACGGCTCCGATTCCTTGTGGCTTGACAGAGAGCCAACCGTGCAAGAGGTGTGTGGCAGCATCGATACCTGGGATTTATCCAAGTATAATGAAATTGTTTTTTGCGGCTATGGGGAGCCTACGGAACGTCTATATGATTTGCTGGAAGTTGCAAAGTATATTAAATCAAAAAGTGATATCAAGATTCGTATCAATACTAACGGCCTTGCGGATCTGATTTGGAATGAAAAAACAGCGCCTAAGCTTGAAGGTCTCATTGATACGGTTTCCGTAAGTTTAAACGCAACCAACAAGGAAGAGTATTTAAAGGTGGTTCGTCCGAAGTTTGGTATTGATTCTTACGATGCTATGCTTAACTTTACGAAGGATTGCTCCAAGTACGTTCCCAACGTTGTTATGACGGTTGTCGATGTTGTAACCTCAAAGGAGGAGCAGGAGATTTGCAGAAAAATATGCGAATCGGTCGGAGCAGTTCTTCGTGTTCGTCCCTATGAGGGATAAGGATATTGACCGCTGTGTTTAACTTTTCTGTGAACATTCTAAAAAGCACTTGCAATTATATTAAGTTAGGTGTATAATATACTCAATAATTAAACAAACGGGAGCTCGTATTACGGGCTGAGAGGAAGGCGTGACCTTCGACCGAGAACCTGATTTGGATAATGCCAACGTAGGGATGCCTGATACAGAATATTAGGAATAATACAGTACATTAAGGAAGTTACCAAATCGGTAGCTTCCTTTTTTGTTGTTTTCGGAGGTTTTTATGGTAAAGATAAATGGTGAGGAACTCGATGTTGCTGGCAAGACGGTTGCAGAATACCTCGCAACAACGCACTATGATCCCAAAAGAATTGCGGTAGAGCGTAACGGAGACATCGTTCCAAAATCGCAGTACGGCGAAACCGTGCTTCAGGACGGCGACAGCGTGGAAGTTGTCAGCTTTGTGGGAGGTGGTTAATCTGATCCCGACAAAAGAAGAATGGAATAACGCTTTGAAAGAGCGAAACGGTGAAGAGCTGCAACAAAAGTTTTCGTCAGCAACAGTCGCAATCTGTGGCCTTGGTGGGCTTGGTTCAAATATTGCCATTTCTCTTGCACGTGCCGGCATTGAAAAACTGATTCTTATTGATTTTGATAAGGTGGATATAACCAATCTCCACCGCCAGCAATACAAAGTAAGTCAAATCGGAATGAAGAAGACCGATGCTCTTTCTGAAAATTTGAAAGAGATTGCACCGTATATAGGAATTGAATCTCATACCGTCCGTATTACCGAAGACAATGCGGCAGAGCTTTTGAAAGATGCCGATATCATCTGCGAAGCCTTTGATGATGCCGAAGCTAAGGCAATGCTGACAAATCTTGTTCTCGAAGAAATGCCGGACAAGTATCTTGTGGCGGCATCGGGAATGGCGGGATTCGGCAGTGCTAACACCATCCAAACCCGCAGAGTAGCAAAGAGATTTTACCTTTGCGGTGACAGAGCAAGCGATATATCAGAGGCAGGAAGCCTTGTTGCTTCCCGTGTGATGCTTTGCGCCGCGCATCAGGCGCATACTGTGATGAGAATATTAGCAGAACAATTTGAAACTTAATGAAAGAAGGAAACATAAAATGAACAACGATAAACTGATTATTGGCGGCCACGAGTTTAATTCCCGTTTTATTCTCGGCTCCGGTAAGTATTCTATGAAGCTGATTGAAGCCGCTGTAAAGGATGCAGGTGCTGATATCATCACTCTTGCTGTGCGCCGTGCAAACACCAAGGAACAGGAAAGTATCCTGGATTACATTCCTGAAGGAATTACATTGCTTCCTAACACCAGTGGAGCAAGAAATGCCGAAGAAGCTGTACGTATTGCACGCCTTGCCCGTGAGCTTGGCTGCGGCAACTTTGTAAAGATCGAGATCATGCGCGACTCCAAATATCTGCTTCCCGACAATCAGGAAACCATTAAGGCAACTGAAATCCTTGCTAAAGAAGGCTTTGTGGTTATGCCGTATATGTATCCTGATCTGAACACGGCACGTGACCTTGTTAATGCCGGTGCCGCAAGCGTTATGCCACTTGCTTCTCCTATCGGTTCAAACAAAGGACTCGCCACGAAAGAGTTTATTCAGATTCTCATTGACGAGATCGACCTGCCCATCATTGTGGATGCAGGTATCGGCAGACCTTCGCAGGCTTGTGAAGCAATGGAGATGGGTGCGGCGGCAATTATGGCTAACACCGCACTTGCAACCGCGGGTGACCTTCCCATGATGGCATCGGCATTCAAACAGGCAATTGAAGCAGGTCGTAAGGCATACCTTTCGGGACTTGGCAGAGTGCTGACCCGCGGCGCATCCGCCTCTGATCCCTTGATAGGCTTCCTCAGAGATTGAGGTGAACATAATGGAGAATCAATTTTTTGTAGATTCGGAGCATCTTTCGCCCGAAGCGCTTGCGAAAAAGCATCGCATCGAAAATGATCCCACGAGCCGAAAGAACCACATGGAATATCTGCCCGGTATGGAGATCATTGAATCGGACGTGTGCTCCCAAGTAATGTCGCAGATGAACTCTTACGACTATTCAAAATACACGGCAAGAGATGTAAGAGCTGCGTTGGAGCATACCAACTGTTCGATTGAGGACTTCAAGGCTCTATTATCACCTGCGGCAGAACCCTTCCTTGAACAGATGGCAGAGAGAGCAAGACTTGAAACGAGTAAGCATTTCGGCAATACCGTGTATTTGTTCACACCACTTTACATAGCAAATTACTGCGAGAACTACTGTGTGTACTGCGGCTTTAACTGCTATAACCATATCAATCGAATGAAGCTCTCTATGGAGCAGATCGAAAAGGAAATGAAGGTCATTGCCGACAGCGGAATGGAAGAAATCCTGATTCTGACAGGCGAGAGCCGTGTGCAGAGCAACGTGGAATACATCGGTGAAGCCTGCAAGCTGGCGAGAAAATACTTCCGCATGGTCGGACTTGAGATCTATCCCGTCAATACCGATGAATATAGGTATCTTCACGAATGTGGCGCGGACTACGTAACCGTATTCCAAGAAACATACGATACCGACAAATACGAACAGCTTCACCTGCTCGGTCACAAGCGTGTATGGCCTTACCGCTTTGACGCACAGGAAAGAGCCTTGCGCGGCGGTATGCGAGGCGTGGCTTTTTCTGCGTTGCTCGGACTATCCGATTTCCGCAAGGATGCTCTTGCAAGCGCATTGCACGTCTACTATTTGCAGAGAAAATATCCTCATGCCGAGATGTCGCTGTCCTGTCCCCGACTTCGTCCTATCATCAACAATGACAAGATAAATCCCCTTGACGTTCACGAAAAGCAACTCTGTCAGATCATCTGCGCCTACCGTATTTTCCTTCCGTTCGTCGGTATCACTGTATCCTCCCGTGAGAGTGCGGAGTTCCGCAACGGCATTGTAAAGATCGCCGCCACAAAGGTATCCGCAGGTGTTTCTACGGGTATCGGGGATCACGAAAACAAATACAGCGGTAAGGAGAGTAACGAGGTTCAGGGTGACGAGCAGTTTGAGATTGATGATAACCGCAGCCTTGACAAAATGTATCAGGATATTGAGGGAGAAGGGCTTCAACCGGTTCTCAACGATTATTTGTACGTATAAGGAGCGAATATGAAAAACTTTAATACAACACTTTACTTTATAACCGATTCCACGGGCTTTGAGGAAGCAGAATTTCTCCATCGTGTAGAGGAAGCACTCGAAGGCGGCACTACCATTCTTCAGATCCGTGAGAAAAACAAATCCACAATGGAGTATATTGAGCTTGCGGAAAAGGTTCACGAGCTGACGAAAAAATATAACGTTCCGCTGATCATCGATGACCGTATCGACGTAGCTCTTGCCGTAGGAGCAGAGGGCGTACACCTCGGAAAAGAGGATATGCCCATCGCAACCGCAAGAAAAATCCTCGGCGATGATTTCATCATCGGAGCGACCGCAAAAACTGTTCCGTGGGCGCTTGAAGCCTATGAGGGAGGGGCTGATTATCTCGGTGTCGGTGCAATTTATCCAACAACCACAAAGGTTAAGACGGTACTGACCTCTACCGATACCGTGGCTGACATCTGCAAGGCTGTTCCGATACCCGTCAATGCCATCGGAGGTCTGAACAAAAATAACATCGACGTTCTCGCAGGCATTCCAATCGCAGGCATCTGCGTTGTTTCCGCTATTATGAAAGC
>JBGVLZ010000016.1:0-2891 GCA_045124505.1 Eubacteriales bacterium | reverse complement strand
GTGGATAGCGGCGATGATCTCAAAACATGATGCGGAGCTTGCGTGTGATGATGCTGTTTCTTTGGCTCTCACTGACAGCGAGCGTATAAAATATGCAAATATTCTTATAGATACAATTCCTCAGAAACGTAAATATGCTGTAGGACTTGGCAGTGCACCTATGAAAGAGAGGATAATTATGCTGAGTAAAAAACAGAAAAACAGTTTAATTTGTATTGTTCTTACAATTATACTTGCTTTAAGTGCAGTCGGCTGCTCATTTACTTCTTTAAGTGAAAAAGAAACAACACCCGCAGATGACAGCACTACGCTTCCCGAGACGGATACAGAATATGACGAAACCGATATTGTGACAGAACCTGATGTGCAGACAAATGCGACGTTTAATCCTGAAACAGATACCCATATTTACAAAAGCGGCGAAGGGTACTTTATTACTATGCCGGAGAGAATACTTACTATAACAGGCGATAAGTTTGAGACCCGGGGACCGGAAGGCACCTTCTCTCATTATCCGTGGTATTTATACCAAGATATGATCGCAGAGGTTGTGATACAAGACGGTGTTAATGTTATACACAGTGATATGTTTTCAGAGTTTTACAACTTGAAAAAGGTGACAATTCCGGATAGTGTTACAGCGATTGAGGACTTGGCATTCAGGGGTTGTTCTTCGCTTGAAAATATAGTGATTCCCGACAGCGTGACAAGTATCGGATCTTGGGTATTCAGCGAGTGTACGACGCTTAAAAATATATCCATACCTGACAGCGTCACAAAACTCGGGTCAGCCTTGTTTTGGGACTGTACATTGCTTGAAAATGTAAAATTATCAAGAAATATAACGGAAATATGTGACGGGATGTTTTACGGATGTGAAAAGCTTTTATCCATTGATATTCCCGATGGTGTTACCGTTATCGGTGATAATGCATTTTATAACTGCAGTTCGCTTTCAACTGTTACTATGGGCGATAGTGTGGAAACGATTAGTGATAGGGCTTTCTATCAATGTAAAAATCTTAAAAATATTAAGCTTAGCAAAAATTTAAAAAGGATTTATCTCGAAGGATTCAAAAATTGCACAAATCTGGAATATATAGATCTGCCCGAAGGTCTTGAATTCTTGAAATTTGCATTTGAAGGTTGCACAAGTCTTAAGAGTATAGAAATTCCCGATGGTGTTGATATTACAGCAAATGTATTTGCAAATTGCACAAGCCTTGAGTATATTGAAATACCGGGAAAGGTATTTGATCCTGCGCCCGGAGGTACATTATCGGGTTGTACCAATCTAAAAAGCGTCGTCATAAAAGAAGGTGCAACAAGTATAGGAATGGAATGTATGGCATACTGTACGAATCTTGAAACTGTTGAGATACCGAATAGCGTTAAATATATAAACCAACTTGCTTTCCAAAAATGTACGAATCTCAAAGAGATAAGATTCAAAGGCACCGAAGAAGAATGGAACGCCATAAGAAAAGAAGAACAATGGGATCTTGATGCGGGAGATTATATAGTGGCTTTTGAAAAATAATAAAAAATGGTGGCTGAATGAGCCACCATTTTTTACACTATTTTTTTGTTATAATCATATCTTTAAGACGTAAAAGGGTAAGTCTTTTGCGCATATACGGGGAATATTTTACGCACTGATCAAAAAATGCACGGTCTTTTTTGATGTCGTCAACTGTTATTTTACAGCCTGCTTTTTGCATTTTAAGCTTACATTCGTCATATGACGGCATGCTTTTTATAATTTCGACGATCTTTCCCCACGATGCTTGCAGTTTTTCGGGTGCAACTGCATCAACAATGTTTTCGGGGTGGTTTACCTTTTTAATATCGTCTGCCATAAAACCGTAAAAATCATACACCTCATTCCAATTAACACTTTCGTTTACAGCGGTAATTTCGGAAAACTCTGCAAGCTTACCGTAATATTTCAGCATTTCAAGTGTGCAAACACCGACATCGTCACCGTGTAAATTAGGAAGCATGCCTTTTTCAAGCTCAAGACATTCGATAACGTGAGATATTATATGCTCACATCCGCTTGCGGGGCGTGAGTTTTGCATAAAGCTCATCCCGATGCCTGTTTTTAAGAGGGATTCAAATATCTTTCCTGCTGTATGTTCATCGTTTTGGGTTACCTTGTCAGCCATTGTCATAAGCTCGTCTACGGCATCTTTGGTAAGCTTTGCGACCTTTTCGCAGTATATTTCGTCCGTAAGTAAATGAGATACCTGCCAGTCTATAAGTCCAATGTATTTCGACACCATATCACCGAAGCCTGCTGATTTAAGCTCATTTGGTGCATTTGCAAGTATTTTTGTGTCAGCGATTATTACCTCCGGACTTTTTGCAGGATAGCTCGATTTAAATCCGTCACATACTATCGGTGAACTGTATGAGGCGAACCCATCCATTGACGGGGCAGTACCGAAAATGCAAAGCATTTTGTCCTGTCTTGCCGATGCAAGCCTGCACGGATCGTTTATTGAGCCTGTACCGACAGATAAAACACCTATGTCACGATTGGCGATAAGCGTTTCTATTTCTTCTACCTCTTTCATTGTTGCCACACGAAGCTCATCGTATATTTTAAATTCTACATTAAATCCGTTAAGGCTTTCAATGATACCGTCTGATGCTTTGAGCGTGTTTTTGTCGGCAACAAGTAAAATATTGTTCGGAAAATTGTTTTTTGTAAGTATCTTTCCAACCTTGTTTACAAGCCCTGAGCCTATTTGTATATCCTTAATTGAGGTCGTGTGCTTTACACCGCAAGTACATTCACCCTCAAATGATTTTATAATATCTACAATTTCTGACATTGTGATTCCTTTAACGTATTAGAAAGTATTTGAAAAGATTTTCGAAGAAAA
>JBGVLZ010000015.1:0-4236 GCA_045124505.1 Eubacteriales bacterium | reverse complement strand
GCTGACGGAAACGGAAATTCGTCAGTCTTTTCTCCGTCTAAAATATACTTAGTACATACCGGAATTTTATCCATATAGCTTAATACGTCAAGCTTTGTAAGTGCAATTTCCGTTGCTGCCTGAACCTCAACACCGTATCTTGTTGCAACAATATCTATAGGGCCGACTCTGCGAGGTCTGCCGGTTTTTGCTCCGTATTCAAAACCTGCTTCTCTCAGCTTGTCGGCATCTTCTCCAAACATTTCACAAACAAACGGACCTTCACCGACACAGGTCGAATACGCTTTTACTACGCCTACCACACTATTTAGTTTAGCGGATGGGAGACCTGAACCGATAGGTGCATAAGCTGCCGTTGTGTTAGATGATGTTGTGTACGGATGAATACCGTAATCCAAATCACGAAGTGAACCGAGCTGAGCTTCAAACAGAATACTTTTACCGTCTTTTTGAGCCTTGCGAAGAAACGCTCCTGTATCACAAACAAAAGGTTTAATCTTTTCGCAGTAACTAAAAATCCATTCATCAAGCATTTCCATCGTGTATGGCTTTGCTCCGTAAACCTTGGTTAAAGTAAGGTTTTTCCATTCCAGCAAATCTTTAAGATGTGCTTTCAATTCTTCGGGATAAAAGAGTTCTCCGGCAAGAATTGTTTTCTTTTGATATTTATCGGAATAAAATGGCGCTATACCTTGCTTTGTAGAGCCGTATTTTTTATCTGCAAGTCTCATTTCCTCAAGCTCATCCAAATCCCGATGCCACGGAAGAAGTAACGAAGCACGGTCACTGATTTTCAAATTTTCAGGAGTGAGTTTGACACCCTTACTCTCAACATCCTGCATTTCTGTCCATAAATTTTGAGGATCAAGAGCAACCCCATTGCCGAGGATATTTACAACACCTTTTCTAAAAATACCGGAAGGTAAAAGATGCAGTGCAAATTTTCCTAACTCATTGATTACAGTATGTCCTGCATTGCCGCCGCCTTGAAAGCGTACTACAACATCATAATCTTCCGTGAGTAAATCAACCATTCTGCCTTTACCTTCATCGCCCCAGTTTATACCTACAATTGCGCAGTTTGCCATATAAATCCCTCCGTTTACTTATGTTCCATAGCCCTTCTCATAACTTCAGTATATGCATCCTCAACACCGCCGAGGTCTCTTCTGAATCTGTCCTTATCAAGCTTTTCGCCGGTTTTACTATCCCAAAGCCTACAGGTATCGGGACTTATTTCATCCGCAAGAATTATTGCGCCATCTGATGTTTTTCCAAACTCAAGCTTGAAATCAACCAAGGTTACACCGCATTCTGACCAGAATGATTTAAGAAATTCATTGACTTTGAGTGCATACTCTTTTATTGTTTCAATTTCCGTTTCTGTTGCAACATCAATTGCCATAGCGTGATAGTCGTTAATAAGCGGATCGCCGAGGTCATCGTTTTTATATGAGAATTCAACAGTAGGCTTTTCAAAAATCTTACCTTCAGGAACTCCGTATCGTTTTGAAAATGAGCCGGCAGCAATATTTCTTACAATCACCTCCAAAGGAACAATTGAAACTCTTTTTACAACGGTTTCACGCTCCGAAAGTTCTTCTACAAAGTGAGTGGGTACACCGCTTTCTTCAAGTTTTTGCATAAGCATATTGCTCATTTGATTGTTAATAACACCTTTACCTGAAATAGTTCCTTTTTTCAAGCCGTTAAAAGCTGTTGCATCGTCCTTATATGACACAATCAAAAGTTCCGGATTGTCCGTTGCATAAACCTTTTTAGCTTTTCCTTCATACAACTGTTCTCTTTTCTCCATTGCTCATTACCTCGTTCCTTTAAATATCTGTTTACTATATATTCATTTGCTTTATGTTCCATAGAGTCATCCAATGGTACAAGTTCTTTGAAATTGCTATACCTGCGTTTTAGCGCATTACTTAAAATAAAATCGCACAATTCAGGGTTCTTCGGCAGCAACGGTCCGTGCAGATACGAACCGATAAGATTCTTGTATAACACTCCGTCATATCCGCAATTATCTGAATTACCATTTCCATACAAAACTTTTCCAAATGGTGTATGACTCCCAATATACGTTCTGCCGCCGTGATTTTCAAATCCGACAATCAGATTGTGTGGTTCATTCAAAAAATCAGCTTCAAGAATTATATCTCCAATCAGCCTGCCTTTACCGATTTCGGTATATATATCAAGTATTTCCAAACCTTTTATCGTTTCGTTTTGAAGCTTATAATAATTGCCAAGAAGCTGATATCCGCCGCATATTGCAATAAGGGAACCATTGTCTTCAATGTAGTTTCTTAATTCATTCTTATATTCCATCAAGTGTTTGCATACATATAACTGCTCATTGTCTCCACCACCGCCTATGAGAATTACATCTACATCACTCAGATCTGCAAGCGGATCGTCTCGTCTTACGGCTGCAACCTCGCAATCAATTCCTCTCCATTCAAGACGTTTTCGCATACAAAGAATATTTCCGCTGTCAAAATACTGATCTAACAAATCGGGAAAGAGATGCAGTATTTTAAATTTCACTTACATCACACCGTTTCAAACCAAAAGAAAAAGGCGTCTCTAATGCGGTTTACGCATTAAAGACGCCTTTGCCTTTATCATATTAAATTTTCGTCTAAAAACAAAAATGCGGACAATGCACCCGACATAATGTCGGAAGACTCCATTGCCCTCACTTTTGATATTATACACCTTTTTCTTTAAATTGTCAATAGAAATAGGAAATTTTTATGCAACAATTAAATAATTAACTTCTTTATTATTTCTTCCAAAATGACAGGATTTGCCTTTCCTGCTGTTTTGCCCATAGCCTGCCCCATAAGAGCTTTAATAGCCTGTTGTTTTCCATTTTTATAGTCACTTACAAGCTTCGGTGAGTTTTCAATTACTTCGGTTGCAATTTTTACAAGAAAATCTCTGTCGTTAATTTGCTTCAAATCCTCTTTTTCAACAATCACAACAGGATCGAAGTCAGTCTCCCACATTCTTGCAATCAGCTTCTTTGCCGTAGAAGTATTGATAACTTCATTACTGATTAAGTCAGACAGCTTTGCCATATTTGCTGCTGAAATCGGGCAGTAAAATATCTCCGCCGTGTTCAGCCTTGCAACCTCTCCCACAAGAAGATTTGCAACAACCTTTGGAGTTTTTGCAAGCGTCGCAACCTTTTCAAAATAATCCGCCATATCCATATCAGAAATAATCTTTTCGCTGATATAAGCGGATATTTCGTACTTTTCCATATACTTCTTTTTTCTCGCATCCGGAAGCTCGGGAATTGTAGTTTTAATTTTTTCAATTTTTTCATCAGACAGTTCTATCGGCGGAAGGTCGGGGTCCGGAAAATATCTGTAGTCGTTTGCATTTTCTTTGCCTCTCATAGAATATGTTTTACCGGTATCAGCATCAAATTTTCTTGTTTCCTGAACAATTTCTTCTCCATCCTCGATTGCTTCAATCTGTCTTTTATATTCATACTCAATAGCCTTAACCACAAACTGAAAAGAGTTGATATTTTTCATTTCTGTTCGTGTGCCGAATTTCTCCGTACCTTTTTCACGAACTGAAAGATTGACATCGCATCTGAAAGAACCCTCATTCATTTTGCAATCCGAAATTCCTGTATAAAGGATAATTGCACGAAGCTTTTGAAGATATGCTTTAGCTTCCTCCGCCGAGCGTATATCCGGCTCGGAAACTATTTCAATAAGCGGAACACCACAGCGGTTGCAGTCAATCATAGTTCCGTGAATATCATCATGCACAAGCTTTCCGGCATCCTCCTCTATATGAATTCTCGTTATACCGATTCGTTTTGAGCCTGATTCTGTTTCGATATCAAGATAACCGTGCTCGCATAAAGGCAGGTCAAATTGACTAATCTGATATGCTTTGGGAAGGTCCGGATAGAAGTAGTTTTTTCTGTCCTGCTTTGAAAAGTTTGCTATTTTGCAGTTTGTTGCAAGTCCTGCTTTAACTGCATATTCGACAACCTTATCATTTAAGACGGGCAGCGTTCCAGGCAAGCCCATACATACCGGACAGGTATGGCTATTAGGTTCTGCTCCAAAGCTTGTTTCACAATTGCAGAAAATCTTTGTTTTTGTTTTGAGTTCGACATGAACCTCAAGACCTATTACCATTTCATACTCTTTAGCCATTACTTTGACACCTCCTCTAAAACAGCAGCAGCTC
>JBGVLZ010000014.1:0-28578 GCA_045124505.1 Eubacteriales bacterium | reverse complement strand
GGCGCCCTGCCCGTCCCCCCTCGGCTCGGTACGAGCCGCCACGGGCATAGGGCGCACCGCCGAGGGCGGTATGTTTGTTGATTTTAATAAAGAAGAATGGGTTTTAAACGGCGGGAGCAAAATCTCGCTGCGGCTCGGTCACGTTCGGATTCTGACATGCCACCGGCATGTCATTCATTACCCTCACGCCGCTTCGCTACCCGCCCTACGGCATCACGTCCGAATAAATAAAAACCATATTTCCGTCAGGAAATATGTGCGCTTTCGCCTGTGGCGGTTGACAATGTCAACCGTGGGGGGACAGGCGAGCGCATCGTCACCACGTCCGTACAACAATATAACCGCAGAGGTGCTTCAACCGTTTTTGTATTTGTCTATTTCGAGCAGTATTCGGTATATGAGCTGTTTTTCGTCTTCTGTTTTGTTTGAAAGAAATTCTCGGTATTCCGGCGGTATTGAATACGTTTTACCGTCTTTGACTCCGATATCCGTAAAAAGAGTTGACATTGAAACATTCAATGCTACGGCGATCTTTTCAATGCTTTCGACAGTTGCATTTTTCTCGCCACGTTCAATTTGACCTATATATGTGGCATGGCATCCGGAAAACTCCGCAAGCTGTTCCTGACTCCATCCCAAAGATTTTCTGTAATTTCTTATTCGTTTGCCTAAAATCTTTGTAATATCACTCATAATTACCACCATTTGATTCTTGATAAATACAGTCTATTGATATTGAAACAAAATTTCTACAGACTATTGATATTTATACCGAATGGATATATACTATAAATACGATTTGCGAAAAAAAAGACTATATTAATAAAAAAGGGGTAAAAAACATGGACACTCTTAACATTTCTTTATTTGGACACCGGAAAATAGAAGACTTGAGATTGCTTGACGATAAGCTTATGCCGTTAGTACACGAGCTGATACAAATGAACCCGTATGTATCATTTTTTATCGGGCGCAACGGTGAATTTGACAAATATGCCGCATCGGTAATAAAGCGGGTACAAAAGATATTAGGGAAAGAAAACAGCGAAATTACATTGGTGCTTCCGTATGCAACAGCAGATATGAAATATTATGAAGAATACTACGACAGTGTTATAATTCCCGAAAGCCTTTACGGCGTACACCCGAAATCAGCCATTACTATGAAAAATAGGTGGATGATAGATCATTCGGATCTTGTGATAGTTAATGTGAAACGTAACTGCGGCGGAGCGTATACAGCGATGAAATATGCCGAAAAGATGCAAAAAAAGCTCATTAATTTGTGTGAGGATAAAAGTCTATAAAAATGGGCATGAAACGGACAGCCGAGGACGTCTGTCCCTACAAAATGCGTTGAATTAAATAAATGTAAATGGGTTGAAATGCATAAAATGCATGAAATGTTATCCACCGAGCGGATAACATTATAACGTAATAACCGCTTCAAAGGCACAGCGCAGGCACTCTTTATCGAATGATGTGTAAACAGCTTTGCGGTGCGAAAGCTCATCGAAAACGGATATATTTTTTGCCTTTGCCGAGGTTATAACCTCACGGCAAATGGCACTTTTGTATATTCTCGGTGCATTTTCCGCCTCGGTATACAGATATGAAGCGAGAGCGAGGATCACATCTTCATTTTCAAGCGGCGACAGCTCTGTGACGCCGAGGGCTGTAAGGTCATACGAGGTGCAAATGCCCGTTTCGGGAAGACCGTTGTCCCTTTGCCACGATAAAACGGCATACTCAACCTCTTTTGAGTATATTCCGTCACATATCCCCGAATAATAACCGAGTGTGCGCAAGGTGCGCTGTATGTCTTCAACCTCCTGCCCCTCGTATTGCAGGGCTGAAAAAGCACAAACGTGCGGTGTAAACAGCACGAAAATAACGGATATTATTGTAATAAATCGCATAAATTCCTCCTGTATTTAAAATTTTGTTTGCTTTATTCAACGTGATGCCTGCAGGTATGAAATGAGCGTAAATGGGTAAAAAACGGCGCCCTGCCCGTCCCCCCTCGGCTCGGTACGAGCCGCCACGGGCATAGGGCGCACCGCCGCGGGCGGTATGTTTGTTGATTTTAATAAAGAAGAATGGGTTTTAAACGGGACGTCGTCACTTTGCAAAGCAAAGTGATTGCGTCTTGTCCCCTACGGCATCACCCCGAATATACGACCGTAGGGGCGTGCATCGCACATCCGCATGAAACGAGCGTAAATGGGTTTTAAACGGCGGGAGCAAAATCTCGCTGCGGCTCGGTCACGTTCGGGTTCTGACATGCCACCGGCATGTCATTCATTACCCTCACGCCGCTTCGCTACCCCGCCCTACTATCTGTCCTGTGTGTTTAAATTATTATCCGCAAAAAATACACAAAAAATCCCCTATCTTTTTTAAATTATGTAGTGACAAATGAAAAATAATATGGTATAATTACCGTGAATTATTATATTGAAGGTAAAATATGAAGAAAAACGTATCGATAAACATCGTATCAAAGCAGTTCAAGCTTGACGGGGACTTTTTTTCCGACCCCGATGACAACAACAAGGAAGAAAAAATTGAAATTTCAACAGAAGGCACGCTTGCCCTTGAAGACGGCAAGTATACGGTAAGCTACGACGAAACGGAGCTTACGGGAATGGACGGTGCGCACACGGTTCTGGAGTTTGAGGAAAACACCCCCGAGATCGTAACGATGACCAGAAGCGGTTCTGCCTCCACCTCCATGATATTCAAGGAAAATACACGCTGTATGTCAACATACGAAACGGGTGTGTTTCCGCTTGAAATGTGCATCACGACGAAAAGCGTTGAAAATTCCCTTGATATAAAAAAAGGCGGTGAGATAATAATCGACTACACCGTGGAAATACACGGCATATGTATGGAAAGAACGTATCTTACCCTGAATGTAAGAGTATAAAATCAAACAGAAAATAAATTATGAGGTAATGTAAAATGTCCAAAATTTACGACGATTTTAAATCCCCCGGTGTATATTACAGGGGTAAACCGTTCTGGTCATGGAACGGAAAACTTGAAAAGGATGAGCTTCTGCGTCAGGTAGACGTGCTGAAGGAAATGGGCTTCGGCGGTTACTTTATGCATTCAAGAACAGGTCTTGTTACCGAATATCTCGGTGAGGAATGGTTTGAGCTTGTAAATGCAGTTGCAGACAAGGGCGAAAAGTTAGGTCTTGAAAACTGGCTTTATGACGAGGACAGATGGCCCTCGGGTACTGCGGGCGGTTTTGTTACGATGAATCCCGACTACTCGGCAAGCTACATAAGATGTGAGCCGACAGACGGACGTGATTTTGAGTTTTCCGACGGCGATATCATCGCATTTTCCTGCGATATGCTCCCCGAAAAGGGCGAATTTGCATTTACAAACGATAAAGTTATCACAAAGGACACACCCAAGGAAGAATACGCTGATAAAACAGTTCTTTCCTTCTCAATTGAAAAGGCTTCAAAGGGAAGCTTCTACAACGGATATACATACGTTGACACGATGAACCCCGAGGCTATACGCAGATTTATCGACCTTACACACGAAAAGTATGCAGACAAGTGCGGAGGACGTATAGGCTCGTCAATATGCGGTATCTTTACCGATGAACCTCACAGAGGTGCTGTAATGTGCGGATTTTCCACAGGAAGCTCCAAAAGACCTTCATGGGTAACGCCTTTCACACCCAAGCTTTTTGATAAATTCACGGAAAAATACGGCTACGACCTTAAAAACCGCTTGCCCGACCTGTTCTTACAGCGTGACGGCGAGAAGATGAGTCAGGTCAAGTGGCACTATATGGACTTGGCAGAGGAGCTTTTCTTAAATTCCTTTGCAGTTCAGATAAACGACTGGTGTAATGACCACGGTATGCAGCTTACAGGCCACGTTCTTCACGAGGATACGTTCACAACACAGGCTTGTATGATAGGCTCCATCATGCGTTTCTATGAGCATATGGCAGTTCCCGGTGTTGACGTTCTTTCCGAGGGCAACAGAGGCTATTGGATAGTAAAGCAGCTTTCATCAGTTGCACGTCAGACGGGCAAAACGAGAATGTTATCCGAGCTTTACGGCTGTTCAGGCTGGCAGATGGACTTTGAAAGCCACAAGTGGACGGGCGGCTGGCAGGCACTGTTCGGCATCAACCTGCGTTGCCACCACCTTTCATGGTATTCAATGCAGGGCGAAGCAAAGCGTGACTATCCTGCAAGTATTCTCCATCAGTCCGCATGGTATAAGGATTACCCCGTTGTTGAGGACTTCTTCTCAAGACTTCACGTTGTTCTCGGCGCAGGTAAGCCTGTATGCGATACACTCGTTATCAACCCCGTTGAAAGCACATTCGGACTTATCCATCCCGGCTGGAGCATAAAGCTCGGCACAAACAACAAGGATGTTGCACGCATCGAAAAGATGTACTTCACACAGTTCCATTGGCTGTCAGGTGCAAAGCTTGACTTTGACTACGGCGACGAGGAAATGATGGGAAGACTTGCGTCTGTCATCATTGAGGACGGCACACCCTACATCAAATTCGGCGAAATGAAATACAAGAGCGTTGTTGTAAGCGGTATGTACACAATGCGCTCCACAACTCTCAATATACTCCGTGAGTTTGCAAATGCAGGCGGTAAGGTAATTCTTGCAGGCTTTGCGCCCGACTATATCGATGCGCTTAAGTCCGATGCATTTGATAAGCTTGAAAATATCGAAAGAATACCTTTTGAAGGCGATGCACTTGTAAAGGCAATAAAGGCAACAAAGGACTTTACCGTATCTGTCAAGGATGCAACAGGCAGAGAGCTTACAGACGTTTACTGTCAGTGCAGATGCGACGGCGACGATACATACGTCGTATTTATGAACATGAACAAGGACATTTCCTACTACAACTGCACGGTTGAGATAAACCGTGACGGCGACTGTGAGGAATGGTTCGCACTTGACGGCACAAAGGCACTCGTTAAGTCGGGTGAAAACGGCAAGATAACATTCAATACCGACTTCTATGCCGCAGGCGAACACGTATACAGAGTTTGCAGGAAATCCGACCTTGAGCCTGTTAAGACACTTACCGAGGTTGCTTCTTATCCTCTCGGTGAGGAATTTGACATTGAGCTTTCCGAGGACAACGTGCTCGTTCTCGACTTTGCCGACCTTGAGGTAGACGGCAAGAAGCTTGCTGAAAACCTTGAAGTCCTCAAGGCTGACCAGCTTGTACGTGATACATACGGCCTTGCACACCGCGGCGGTGAGATGATCCAGCCCTGGTTCCTGGGCCTTCAGGAGCAGAAGAAGCACGGCACAGTTGCCCTTGAATACAGCTTCTTTGCTGAATATATTCCCGAAAAATTCGATTTCGTATGCGAAACACCCAACCTCTGGACGGTTACAATAAACGGCGAAAAGATGACAGCTCCCGAAACGGGCAGATGGATAGACGAAGCATTCCACAAGTTCACGCTTAACGGCGACTCCCTGAAGCTCGGTAAGAACACTATCCGCCTTGAAGCAGATTTCTACGAAACGCTCAATATCGAGGCTGTTTATATTGTCGGTGACTTCGGTGTTTGTGTACACAACAGCGATAAGACACTTATCAAGCCCGTAACACACGTTTACCACGGCGACATCGCAAAGCAGGGACTTCCCTTCTATTCAGGCGCTGTGACATACAAGACAAATATCTTGTTCAACCCCGGCGACCGTGTATTCGTACGTTTGCCCGACTTTGAAGCGGCAGTTGTAAAGGTTTCTGCAAACGGTGCTGAGCCGAAGGCGATCGCATGGCAGCCTTACGAAGCGGAAATAACGGAAATGCTGAAGGAAGGCGACAACACACTTTGCCTTGAATACGTGCTTACACGCCGTAACACATTCGGTCCGCTTCACTCCAAGCCCGCAAGACACGGCGCATACGGCCCTGAAACATTCTTGCTCAGAGGCGAGAGCTGGACAGATGATTATATCTTCTTGCCCGAAGGTATGACAGCAGTTCCCGAAATAATCATCAAGAACTGATGAAACAGCTTGTATTCCGTGTCGGCGCTTTCCTGTTGTTCGGAATAATAATTGCAGCGGCTATTATAACTTCCCTCGATGATATCGGGGGAAGTTATTCTGAAATTTTACAAAGCCTTGAAGAAGAGCCGGTGATAAGACCGGGGATGGCGTATTATAACAAGCTGACGAAAAAACAGCAGTATATATATGACTGTATTGCGAAGGCTGCCGATAAGCTTGAGCATACGACGGAAAAAATGCCCATCGTGCCCGAAATGGATGATATAACATCGGCTGCAAATGCACTGCTTGCCGACTGTCCGGAGTATTTTTATATCAGTGTTGACGGCTTCAGTCTTGAGGATTATTCATATACGGAGGTCGTGACGGATGAGGAAACCGCGGTCGTTACAGGCTCAAACGTCATAGATGAAAGGTATACGGCGCTGTTTATTCCGTATACTGAAACCGTAGAAGAGCTTAAGATAAAGCAAAGCAGGCTTGAAGCGGCAATATCTAAGGCACAGTCGCTGACATCGGGCATGGAAGATGAGCTTGATATACAGACAGCACTCCACGATTACATCGTAAGCATCTGTGAAAAGTCACAGGACGGCGGAATGTACAACTCGAATGTATACGGAGCGCTTGTCGAAGGACAGGCAAATGCGGAAGGGTATCACAAGGCGTTCAAGCTCCTTTTAAACCGTGCGGGCATAATTTCACACCTCGCATACGGTGAGGTCAGGGGCACACGCTCCGTCTGGTGCACGGTGCTTATAAATGATAAGTATTATAATACAGACGTTTATGAAGACGATCTTGATTCCGAATTTGACGGACAGACCGTAAGAGGGCTTATCACCCACGCATATATGAACCTTTCTGACGATGCTATCGGCAAAACACACAAAAAAACAGATCCGAATTCAGTGAAATGCACAGACAACACGACGTATTATACGGCAAAACAGCTCGTATGTACAAACGAGGGAATGACGGAAAAGCTTATTTCCGCACAGCTTGCCGACTTTGTAAAATATAAAAAGAAAAGCATGGAGCTGTACTGTGAATACGATGTATCAAATGACGATATCGAAACATTTGTTTTCAGACAGTTTGAATTGCTTTATCCCGAATATACGTGTGAATGTAAGGTCATAAAGCCGAAAACGGAATTTGATGCGTATACGCTTGTCATTGATTATATGCCGCGTGCCGAAGAAAGCACGATTTAAACAAAAAATCATTCCGTTTTCACAAAAGCATCATATAAATGGGGTATGATCGTTACAGTTGTAATGATCGTGCCCTTTTTGCCGTCTGCATTAAACGCCTTTGTAGGGGCGTGCATCGCACGTCCGCATTGGTAGGGGACGGCGCCCACGACGTCCCGCATGAAATGAGATTAAATGGGTTTGAAACGGGTTGTCGAGGCGCCAACCCCTACAGGCACCACCCCGAATATACAGACCGTATAACAAAAAAATGAAAATATTTCCGCAGGAAATATGCGCATCCCCCGGTGGGGGGTCCGGGGATGCGCCATCACGTTGAAATTTGTAAAAATAAACCCAATAATTCGCACGGGGCGACGTCCCTCATAAAACGAACAAAAATGGATTTGCACCATCACCATTTTCAATTTTCAATTATTTATCCCCCGAATTAAATGAAAAAAACGAATTTAAATAAAGATAAGGAATAAAATATGAAAAAAATAACCGCATTTATTATGTCTGCATTTGTTTTTCTTTCCTTTTGTGCATGCTCTGACAATGTGTCGGATACATCAAGCGACACACAAGCGCCGATCATTGAATCGGGCAAGGTGACGGAAAATATCCCCGAAACGCTTCACGGCGGTGATGTTGATGAAATAATATCGGAATTTCTCACCGAGGCACAGGAAGGTAACGTACCTGAAGCAAAGGAAGACGGTGTGCGCTTGCTCGGTGACAAAATTGAATATAACGGTGACGGTATAACGGTCACAGGGCAGACTGCAACGGTAAATAAGGCGGGAACATACTCTTTTTCAGGCATGCTTGATAACGGACAGATAATAGTGGACGTGCCGAAAACAGACAAGGTAACGCTTATCTTTGACGGTGTGCTCGTAAACTGCACATATTCGGCACCTGTTTATGTAAAAAGCTGTGATAAAATAACACTCACTCTTGCAGAAGAAACGGTGAATACGCTTTGCGACGGTAATGAATACATATACGATACCGCAGGTGAAAATGAACCGAATGCCGCACTTTTTTCCGATGACGATATGAAAATAAACGGCAAAGGCTCACTTGTTGTAAACGCAAGCTTCAATAACGGAATAACATCAAAAAATGACCTTGAAATAGAGGATGCGACAGTCACCGTCAAAGCAACGCACGACGGCATCAGAGGTAAGGATTGTGTGGTGATAAAAAGCGGTACTGTCAATGTTTCATCGGGCGGTGACGGAATTAAATCGAACAACACAGAGGAAGCTGACCGCGGTTATATAATAATTGACGGCGGTACGGTAAACGTAAGCGCAAATGAAGACGGCATACAGGCGGAAAAGACACTTACTGTAAACGGCGGTGAGTTGTTGATAAAAACAGGCGAAGGCTCGAAAAATTCATGGTCGGGAAATGCCTATGGAAATGCAACGGAAGCAAGCGCAAAGGCACTCAAAGCGGCGGAAAGCATTACTGTTGCGGGCGGCACGGCTTCAATTGACAGCTTTGACGATGCGGTACATTCAAACACCACGGTCACGATTTGCGGCGGCAGTATGGAAATGTCATCGGGCGATGACGGAATACATGCAGATGACACACTCAGTATTTCAGGCGGCAATGTGACGATATTAAAATCATACGAAGGACTTGAAGCGGTCAATATCAATATAAGCGGCGGAAATACAAGCGTAAAAGCATCCGATGACGGCATAAACGGCGCAGGCGGAAACGACGGCTCATCAACGGGCGGACGTCCGGGTGCGTGGGGCGGTATGCACGGCTCGGGAAATGCAAATGTCACGGTGTCGGGCGGATATCTTTATATAAATTCGGACGGCGACGGACTTGACTCAAACGGAAGCTTCACAATGACAGGCGGTAAGGTGATTGTGGACGGCCCGACAAACGGCGGCAACGGCCCGCTTGATTACGATTCGTCATTTACTGTGTCGGGAGGTCTGCTTATCGCCGCGGGCTCATCGGGCATGGCACAGAATGTAAGTGCTTCATCTACTCAGTGCACGGTGCTTGCATACGTGTCGGGACAAGGCGGAGATACGTTTAAGATAACAAAAGACGGCGAAAGCATCATAACACACGTACCTGCAAAAAAATACGAATGTGTACTCGTTTCATCGGATAAGCTTGAAAAGGGTGCTGAATATACTGTTTCATCAGGCACAGGCACCGTATCGTATACACATACAAATACCGTTTCAACGGCAGGCTCAGGCGGCAGCGGTGGCGGTATGCGCCCGGGCGGAGGTATGCGCCCACCGAGATTTTAAGGCTATGTTCGACTGTGATAGTGGTACTGATTCATGATACGCATCATGATATTGTCACTCGGATATGTGTTTAACATTTAATAACACCTTTTTACAAACAAAAAAACGCCCTGAGGCGTTTTTTTATTAGACAAATGTCCGCAGTCCGAAAACAAAAAGGAGGAGAATGCGAAAGAGGAAAAACATGTACAAAAGAATATCTGCTTTACCAATGAACTGCGGATTACATATGACATTAGCATTGTATCATAAATTGATTTTTTTTGCAATAGTTTATCGAAAAAAAGTTGTAAAACATACACTATAAAACAATAAGCTTTTTTATACAATATAACTATACAACTTACATAAACACGCCTGTGAGCTTGAAATATACAAGGCACGCAAGCATTGCAAGCCCGATTATTGCAAAAACACATATAGTTTTTTTCTGCGGCTTCGGTATTCTTATGTTAAGCACAAAGAATATTGCGCACGCGAAAAGCATTATTCCGTAAGCAATAGACGCTGTTTCAATCCCAAATGGAGCTGAAAACGTATAAATAAACGGAAAAATGAGTGCCGAGGACGTAACAGGAAGCCCTGTGTAGTATTTTCTTCCCTCTGTCGTTTTATTCTGACGGTTAAATTCATCGACATTGAAATAAGCAAGTCTTATCTGTGCTGTCAGGATATAAAGCGCAAACAGCACATTAAAGCCGAATCCTACCAAACCGAGAGAATGGCCGATAGCCGTGGGAAGTACACCGAAATTCACAAGGTCGCACAGCGAATCTATTTGTATTCCGAAGTGTTTTTCATCGGCTGTTCTGACTCTTGTTTTTGCTATTCTGCCGTCGAACATATCAAGAGAGCCTGCAATAAGCAGCATCACGATTGCCGTGAACGAATCGCCGCTTATCGCCGAATATATTCCGAAAACGCCGAATACAAGTGCGGCATACGTCGCTATGACTGTATAATTATAAAAACCGATCAGTATCTTATTCTTCATAATTACTGTACTTTATAACTGTCTTTTAAAGTGACTACCCTGTTAAAGGTATTCTCATTCTTCGTATCAAGACAGAAATATCCCATTCTTACAAATTGGAATTTATCGCCGGGGCAAGCCTCTGCAAGTGACGGCTCCATAAAGCAGTTTTCAAGCTTCTTAAGCGAGTCGGGATTGAGAAAATCGTTGTATGTCTTACCATCGGGGAGATTTGACGGATCGGGTGTTGTAAACAGTCTGTCATAAAGCATAACGTCAGCCTTGATTGCATGCGCCTGTGACAGCCAGTGTATCGTACCCTTTATCTTTCTGCCGTCTGTCGGATTACCGCAGCCCGACTCCAGATCCGCTGTACAGTAAACCTCTGTGACATTGCCGTTTTCGTCTGTGATTATCTTGTCGCACTTTACGATGTATGCGCCCATCAAACGCACCTCACCGCCCTCCTTGAGTCTGAAATACTTGGGGGGAGGATTTGTGGAAACGTCATCTCTGTCAACGTAAAGCTCACGTGTGAACGGTATCTGTCTTGTGCCCGCACTTTCGTCATTCGGGTTGTTCGTTACCGTGAAATATTCGGTTTTGTCCTCGGGATAGTTTGTTACCGTCACCTTGACGGGATCAAGCACGGCAATTCTGCGCTGTGCCGTTTTGTTCAGCTCCTCACGCACGCAGTGCTCCAAAAGCTCAATATCTACTGTGCTGTTCGACTTTGCGACGCCTATTCTTTCACAGAAATCAAGTATTGCGCCGGGTGTGAAGCCGCGGCGGCGAAGACCGCAAAGAGTAGGCATTCTGGGGTCGTCCCAGCCGTCAACGAGTCCGCCCTCAACGAGTGAGCGCAGATATCTCTTACTCATGACTGTGTACGTTACGTTAAGTCTTGCAAATTCTATCTGACGGGGCTTGCCTGCAAGCTCTGCATGCTCAACCACCCAGTTGTAAAGCGGTCTGTGGTCTTCGTATTCAAGCGAGCAAAGGCTGTGTGTAATTCCTTCTATCGCATCCTGAATGGGGTGTGCAAAGTCGTACATCGGGAAAATGCACCATGATCTTCCCTGACGGTGATGGTCAATAAAGCGTATGCGGTACAAAACAGGGTCACGCATGTTGAAGTTACCGGATGCAAGATCTATCTTTGCACGAAGCGTATATCTTCCCTCGGCAAATTCACCGTCACGCATACGGCGGAAAAGATCAAGGCTTTCCTCGATCGGTCTGTCACGGTAAGGAGAAACAGCAGGGTGCGATGTGTCGCCTCTGTATTCTCTGAACTGCTCAGGCGTAAGCTCACAAACGTACGCAAGCCCTTCCTTTATCAGCTTTTCGGCAATACCGTAAGTTATTTCAAAATAATCCGAGCCGTAGAAAAATCTGTCATCCCAGTCAAATCCGAGCCAGTGTATATCCTCTTGTATCGCATCGACAAACTCCGTATCTTCCTTTGCGGGGTTTGTATCGTCCATACGGAGGTTACATATACCGCCGTATTTCTTCGCTGTTCCGAAGTCGATAACGAGAGCTTTGCAGTGCCCGATGTGGAGGTATCCGTTAGGCTCAGGCGGAAATCTTGTGTGGATCTTCAGTTCGGGGTTTGCTTCGAGATCTTTGTTTATAATGTCATGTATGAAATTCGATGTGTTTTCCATTTTCTGTCCCTGCCTTTCCATTAAAGAGAGGATATTGCGTCCTCAATGCGTTTTTTCATCATTTCTTCGCCCATAACGGAGATTATTTCAAAGAGGTCGGGAGTATTCGTTCTGCCCGTTACGGCAATACGCACAAACGTGCTTACATCGCCGACGTGGCCTTTATATTCTTCGGGATTTTTCTTGTAAAGCTTCATTTCGGGTGCGAAGCCTATTTCCGAAGCAATTTCCTTCATTGAGTCAAACCATGCGGAATTGTCAGCATTTTTATCATATTTTTCAAGATAAAGCGCCAAAGCCTTCTTGATATCATCACGGTCAAACTTTTCGTCAAAATCAGCCTCTTTTACGAAAAGCTCATCGTAGAAGTAGCTTACATAAGGCTTTATGTCAGCCCATGTTGCGATATCCTTGCGGGGCTTGTTTCCGCCTCGTCCGATTGCAAGTATCTTCTTTGCATATTCGGGGCATTTTGTGAATATGTCATAAAATTCTTTGTCAAATTCCTCTGCCCACTTTGCTGCGTCCTCATAGACCTTATCCGCTGTCATCTTGCAGATGACGTTTTTGGAAACGTCGGTGAGCTTGTTGAAGTCGAAAAGACAGCCCGAAACGCTCATTTTCTTTATCGAGAACGGAAAATCGTCGGGGGTCTTGTCGGGATTCTGCATATGCCATTCCTCATAGTTTGAGTTGAGGAGCGTCATTATATATTCTCTTACACATTCGGGGGCAATACCCATTTTCGCATAATCGTCAAGAGATGCACCCATGTCACGCTTGGAAAGCTTCTTTTTGTTGCCTTCCTCGTCAAGGCGCATTATCTGAGCGATATGCAGATATTTCGGTGCCTTGAAGCCGAGATAATTGAAAAGCATTATGTGACGGGGCAGGCTCGGCAGCCATTCCTCACCTCTTACAACGTGCGTTGTACCCATAAGATGGTCGTCAATTGCATGCGCAAAATGGTATGTGGGGATTCCGTTGCTCTTTAAAAGTACCTCGTCCTTGTCGTTTTCGGGAAGCTCAAGTGTGCCCTTTACAAGGTCTGTGACCTTTATTTTGCTCTCACCGTCTGTTTTTGCAAGCATACGGAGCACAAACGGATGTCCCGCTTCGATGTGCGCCTTTATTTCTTCCTCTGCTATATCACGGAGCTTCAGCATTTCAGCCTTCTGCTGTGCTTCAAGCTCGGGTGTCCATTCACGGCTCTTTACTTCAGCCTTTTTGTCCTGTGCGTTAAGCTCTTGCAGCTCTTCTTCCGTTGTGAAGCAGGGGTAAGCCTTGCCCTCGCTTACGAGCTTTTTGGCATAAACACGGTATATTTCGGCTCTCTGGCTCTGCTTGTAGGGGCCGTAGATGCCCTTATCGCATATTTCGCCGTCTTCCGTGAGGGCTGCACCCTCGTCAAAATTGATGCCGTACATAGCAAGTGTTTTGATAAGCGCCTGCGCCGCACCCGGCACCTCACGCTTGTCGTCTGTGTCCTCAATTCTCAAATAAAACACACCGCCAGACTGATGCGCAAGTCTTTCGCACACCGTTGACGGGAAAAGTCCGCCGAAGTGTACAAAGCCTGTGGGGGAAGGAGCAAATCTTGTAACCTTACCACCCTCGGGAAGCTCTCTTTTGGGGTATCTTGCCTCAATTTCCTCGGGTGTCAGAGTGACATCGGGGAAAAGCAGATCCGCTATATATCCGTAGTTCATAGTTATTCTCCGTTTATCTGTTCAAAAAATCTGTTTGTTTCATAAAATAATCGGCTGTCAGCTTGTCGCCGTGGCCGGGGCGCAGAATGTAATCCGTTCCGTTTTCCGCAAAGAAATCACGCATCATCTTCAGCGACTGCACCATCTGCCCTTCGTTTCCGCCGTAAAGGTCGCATCTGCCGAAGCCGTCCTTAAAAACGAGATCTCCGCAGAAGATGTCACGGCCTATGACGTAGCACACCGAGCCTTTTGTGTGTCCCGGTGTCAGAAGCACGGAAATATCCTTTCCAAGTGCACAAAACGTGTCGCCGTGGCTGAAAAATCCGTCGGCATAAATACCGTCCGTCTTTCGTCCCAACTGTAGCAGATACGATTTTTCCACGTCCTGCAGCCCTTCCTTGTCGGGCAAGCCCGCAAATATCTGCGCACCTGTTGCGAGCTTTAAATCATTCGATGCCATTATATGGTCAAAATGGGCGTGAGTCAGAAGTATACGGCACAGCCTGATTCCTTTTTCTTCAAGCTTCGATAAAAGATAATGGGCTTTGTCGGCAGGATCGACAATAACGGCATCTTTTCCGTCTGTTATAAGATAACAGTTTGTCTTATACATTCCCAAAATGTATGTAAAAACCGACATACGCTCCTCCTTTGCCGTGCATTTGAGATAGTAAAACTACTCACATTAACTTATTATATAATAAAATAGCAAGAAAATCAATGCTTTTTTACAATTTTTCCGCTATTTTAAAATCTTTTTTAATTGTAGTAAAAAAGATAACCCATTGTTCTTGATTTTTTACCATTTGTGACCTATAATGTATTATGTATACGTGTGCGAAGCAGACAATGATATCACGTTAATATACACCGCACGGCGGTGTATGCGCCCCCTGCCCGAGGGGGGACGGGCGGGGCGCTTGTTTGATATGATTATAAAACAAACGGATAATAAAATGGAAAACGAATTACCCAAACGAAAACCGACAAGGTTGAAAAATTTTGATTACAGCACCCCCGGTGCGTATTTCATCACGATGTGCACCAAAAACAGAAAATGTATATTATCCCGTGTCGGGGATCCTGTACGGGACGACGTCAAGGGCGTCCCGCAAAACGCACAAATTGTAGGGGACGACGTCCACGACGTCCCGTATAACGTACAAAATAATGTGCATTTATCACATTACGGAAAAATTGCGGATGAATATATACAACGGTTAAACGGATTTTACGGCAATATAAACGTAGATGCTTATGTTATTATGCCGAACCACATCCATATGATATTGCGTGTGTTTGATAGCGGGACGTCGAGGACGTCGTCCCCTACGAGTATAATTATAAATTAAATGGATAATAAAATGGAAAACGAATTACCCAAACGAAAACCGACAAGGTTGAAAAATTTTGATTACAGCACTCCCGGCGCATATTTCATCACGATGTGCACCAAAAACAGAAAATGTATATTGTCACGTGTCGGGGATCCTGTACGGGACGACGTCCTCGACGTCCCGCAAAAAGATGTGGAATTATCGTATTATGGGAAAATTGCGGACGAATTTATAAACAAGATAAATGATTTCTATGACGATATAAGCATTGACATTTACGTAATCATGCCAAACCATATCCATTTGATATTGCGTGTGTTTGATAACGGGACGCCCTTGACGTCGTCCCCTACGGTGCAACATTCATCTGTTCCGCAATTTGTATCTACATTCAAAAGGTTTTGCAATGGAAAATACGGAATGAATATATGGCATCGCTCGTACCACGACCATATCATCCGCGATATAAAGGATTATGAACGGATATACAAATACATTTGCGAAAATCCGATCATTTGGAAATTTGACTGTTTTTACACAGAATAAATTTGAGGTTATACTATGAAAAGATATATAAAAACGCCTGCATTTTTCATGCTTGCGGTGCTTGTTTTAACTGTCATTGCGGAAATATTTGTTTTTAATTTCACATCGTTCAAGCTGAACGGTGATTATGAAAAAACCGTGCTTTCGCTTGAAAACGCAACGCTTTCGGGATTTGAATATAAAGACGGAAAATACGTAAGCACCTCGCCTTATCCGTACATTGAATTTGAAAATATCGGCAAAAAAGTAGGTACGGTGTTTGCCGATGTGCTTTATACAGGCGGCGGGAAGACGGTTGACTACAGCATTGATTTTACCGACGAAACAAATTCGTCCTACACGTACAGAAAAGGGCTTGTGACAGGCACGTTCACAAACGGAGCTGACAGGACAAAATATATAAACTGTCAGTTTTCGGGAAATGTCGGCAAGCTGAAAATAAATTTTTCAAGGTTTGACGGCACGATTTCACTTTTAAATGACGGCATTGTGATAAATGAAGATATACCGCTTGCATTTTCGTTTTTGAGAGTTTCGCTTATCCTTTTCGGCGTTTATCTTGCTTACTTTCTTTTAAAAAGCGGCACGGCAAGACAAAGGCTTTCCGACTGTCCGCTTACGGTAAAATCGGTAACAGCCGCCGTGTGTATCATCTGTGTTGCAGCTGCGTTTTTCTTAACGGGAAACATTACAACGACATCTGTCATGCAGACGGGCGGAAACCAGATAACAAAGGAGCTTGTCGATGCCTTTGCATCGGGAAAAATAACGCTTGACCGTGAGGTTGAAAAAGAACTGTTGGAGCTTAAAAACCCCTATGACTGGAGCGAGCGCAAGGAATCGGGCGTAAACTCTGCATGGGACCACGTTATGTATGATGGCAAATACTACTCATATTACGGAATTG
Source organism: Eubacteriales bacterium (assembly GCA_045124505.1). Lineage (GTDB taxonomy): Bacteria > Bacillota > Clostridia > Oscillospirales > CAG-272 > RGIG7213. Next base: position 11,892 of record JBGVLZ010000014.1, on the reverse strand, counting down.
CCCCTGTAATTCTTCTGTTTTTGCCGTTTCATCTTTTGACAGGACAGTATTTTTCATCAGCCTGGGCGGTGTTTATTTTCGGGGCGTTGGGGCTTGTATTTCTTGCCCTGTTCTTCAAAAAGCTGTGCGAAAGATTTTTCAAGAATATTTCGGTCGGTCTTTACACCTCCGCACTTTTAACGCTTTTACTTTCGTGCGGTGTCTGGTTCTGCTTTATGACACCTCAGTTTTACGAAATTGCACAGAATTCGGGATTCATGTTCGTCACTCTCGGCGCATATTTCCTCGTTTCATCGGGCATTTTCTCAAAAAGCGTATCAAATGTAAAGCTTTGCTTTTCGTCAGTCTTTTTTGCACTTGCTGTTTTGTGCCGTCCGACGACAGCTGTGTGGTGTGTTGCCGCCGTTGCATTTATCGGTGTTCATTTCATCACGCTTGTAAAAGAAAAACAGCCTAAAATCGCTTATTTGTGTGCTTCGCTCATTCCGTTTGCAGTGATAGGCGGTGCGCAGATGATATATAACTATGCAAGATTTGATTCATTTTTCGATTTCGGAATACAGTATTCCTTAACGATAAACGATTTTACAAAATCGGAATTTTCCCCGCAGATGGCATTTATCGGATTTTATAATTTCTTATTTGCATTCCCTATAATCAAGCCCGAATTTCCTTTTATTTCATCAAACTTCTCCGACCTCGGTGTAAACGGATATTACTTTGTGGCAAACAGATATGCCATTGGCGAATTTTTAAGAGCACCTGTGATGTTCTCATATCTGCTTTTTCCCCATACGTTGAAGCTGATAAGCAAGAAAAACAAATTGCCGTTTGCCGCTTTGTGGCTTTTGTGCTGTGTAATTCTGCCGTTTGCCGTTATTTACTCAATTTGGGAAAGCGGATACGGGGTAAGATACTGTGTTGACTTCACATGGCAGGGTGTTGTCGGTGCATTTATACTGCTTTTCATTCTTTACAAAAAATACGATGTCAACAATACGGTAAAACGTATAATCGAGTGCTTTGCCGTTATCGGCCTTTTTGTAGCAATCGCACTCAATACTGCCATGATCTGGGAATACGCCTGCAACACATTTGACAACACCGTAATTTCAGCAGAGCTTAAAAATATATTTGAATTTTGGAAATAAGGAGAAAAAAATGAGTACGGTTTTATATCTTGTAGTGCCTTGCTATAACGAGGAGGAAACGCTTCCCACCACCGAAGAAGCACTTTCAGATCTTATGACTGATATGATAAAAAGAGGAAGAATATCCGAAATGAGCCGAGTTGTGTTTGTAAACGACGGCTCAAAGGATAACACATGGGAGCTTATTGAAAAATATACAGAGCAAAACATACTTGTAAAGGGAATAAAGCTCTCACGCAACAAGGGCCACCAGAATGCACTTTTGGCAGGGCTTATGACTGTAAAGGACGAATGTGACTGTGCCGTATCGCTCGATGCGGATCTTCAGGACGACATAGGTGCGGTCGAAAAAATGCTCGACGAGTTTGAAGACGGCTGTGAAATAGTGTACGGTGTGAGAAGCAAACGTGAAAAGGACACGCTTTTCAAGCGTGCCACAGCGCAGGGATTTTACAAATTCATGCGCTTTATGGGTGCTGACGTCATTTATGACCATGCGGACTACCGACTGATGAGCAGCCGTGCGCTTAATGAGCTTGAAAGCTTCAAGGAAGTCAACCTCTTTTTGCGCGGGCTTGTGCCGATGATAGGCTTCAAAACAGGCACGGTCATGTACGAAAGAGGGGTAAGAGAGCACGGAGAAAGCAAATATCCCTTAAAAAAGATGCTTTCCTTTGCCGTTGACGGCATCACGTCGCTGTCGATAAAGCCGATAAGATTTATTACAACACTCGGTGTCATGCTCTTTTTTGCAAGCCTTATAATGCTTATCTACTCGCTCATACGCCATTTTATGGGAGACACGGTGCTCGGTTGGACGTCGCTGATCGTTTCCATCTGGGGCATCGGCGGACTTCAGCTTTTTGCCATCGGCGTTGTCGGTGAGTATATAGGCAAAATTTACCTTGAAACAAAGGCACGTCCGAGATTTATAATCGACAAATATATAGGAAAATAAGCAAAATGAACGGAAAAAATAAGATAAATATTGCTCTGATCGAGCCTGAAATTCCCCAGAACACGGGAAATATCGCAAGAACGTGTGCGGCGGTGGGGGCAAGTCTTCACCTCGTAAAGCCGATGGGATTCGAAATCGACGACAGAAAATTAAAAAGAGCAGGGCTTGACTACTGGCACCTGCTCGATATAACGTATTATGACAGCTTGGATGACTTTCTGACACAGAACAAGGACGAAAAAATGTACTTTTTCTCGACGAAAGCACCTAAAAAGCACACGGATGTGGAATATCCCGAGCGTGTTTTCCTCGTTTTCGGCAAGGAAACGAAGGGACTGCCCGAGGAGCTTTTGAAGGATAACCCCGACACGTGCGTAAGAATCCCCATGCGTGACGGCTTGCGCAGTCTGAATTTGTCAAATTCTGCGGCAATTGCCGTTTACGAGGTCCTCAGGCAAGGTGATTTTGAAGGGCTGTGCGAGGTGGGAACACCTACAAAATTCAGCTGGGATCAAACACCGTAAAATCATATTTTATGTACTTTTCAAGGGTTTCAAAGTCAGCACCGATATCATCGGGGCTGTGACTGTCTGAGCCGACGGTGATGATACGTCCGCCGAGGTTATAATAAAGCGAAAGTATAAAGTCGTCGGGCATCGGACACCCCATTCCCTGACGGAAGCCCGAGGAATTGACTTCAAGAAAAACACCATTTTGTATAATAGATTCAAGAATTTTGCAGATCTCGTCCGCATACGGCGAAATGTCAAGCTCAAAGCCGTTTTTTCTGTAATAACGAAGCGGATATGTAAGGTGTGAAAGGCTGTGTATGCCGTCGAATTTCGTCAGCTCATAAAGCTCGTCAAGATACACACGCCAAAGGGTGATATAATCGTCTGGGGTATAATTTTTATAGTCTATAAGCGCAAAGTCGGGCATGTTTTTGACGTTGTGAAGTGAGCCTAAAACAAATTCAAAGCCGTACTTTTCAAGATATTTTTCCGACTGCTTCGGGTACTGTGTCGCCTGACCGAGCTCAATACCGTGCAAAACATTTATTTTGCCCTTTAATTCGTCCTTTGCCCTTAAACATTCGTATATTCGTCCATCGAGGTCGATGGGGGCATAAAGATGCTCAATTTCGCTGTTGACGTCAAGATGGTCGCAAAGACCGATGCATGAAAAGCCTTTTTTATAGGCTTCTTCCGCTGTTTTTTGAGGGGATAATGCACGCTCACCGTCAAAGGAGAATGAGGTGTGCGTGTGCAGATCAGATCTGTATTTCATATTTTTCTCCGAGTTTAATCTGTTTTACTAACTATACCACAAATTTTCCGTTTTTTAAAGTGGAAAAAACAAATTTTATATAAAAGAGGAATTTTATGAACCGCTTTGAGAATATAGCATCAAAGTTAAACGAAAAAAATCTCACGATAACATTCGCCGAAAGCTGTACGGGCGGACTGCTTGCAAAGACGTTTACGGATATTCCGGGTGTGTCAGGTGTGTTTTTGGGAAGCATCGTCACCTACTCAAACGATATGAAAATGAGATTTCTGGGTGTTGGTGAGGATACACTGAAAAAATTCGGAGCTGTGTCAAAATACACGGCTGAGGAAATGGCAAAGGGCGCAAGACATATTTTCTCAAGCGATATTGCCGTGTCTGTTACAGGTATTGCAGGACCTGACGGCGGAAGCCGTGCAAAGCCCGTAGGACTTGTTTATATCGGTATTTCAACGCAGGAAGGCACAAAAACATATAAAATGAAGGCATCGGATAAAAACGGCAGGGACGGTGTAAGACAGGCAGTTTTGTGCGAGGTATGCCGTCTGTTGGAGGAAATTCTTTTATAATGGGCAAGAAGAAAAAGAAAAAACAAAGATATTACGAACAAAATACCGACAACGGAAGTGAGCTTGAAAGAAGAAAACGAAACGGCAAAAAGCTTCTGATAATCGCAGGGCTTTTCTGCGTGTTTGAGCTGCTCTATCAAGGACTTTTACAGCTTGAAAAAAGATATTTTCCGCTGTTTCCTGTGTCTGTTTATGTGCTGGCAGGTATTCTCGGTACGCTTTTTATAATCTATCTTATAATGAACAGGGGAAATCCCAAGGAAAAAACAACTCCCGAGGAGCTTTCGCCGAAGATACCGTATGACGAGCGTGTGGCGCTTTGCGAAAAATACAATAAAAGAAAAGAAAAGTCGCACGTGCTTATTTATTTTATCGTCGCACTTTCGGGTGTGCTTGCGCTTGATTTTATAATGCTTTTCTTATTTCCCATAGGTGGCATATGATAAATTTTACACTGATATATGTGGGCAACATAAAGGATAAATTTTTCGCCGATGCCGTTGCTGAATACGAAAAAAGAATAAAGGGCTTTTGCAAGCTGAAAAATATTGAAATAAAAGAAAAAAGACCGCCCGATGAGCCTAATGAGGCGCAAATAAAGGCGATACTTGACAGCGAGGGCGAGAAGATCTTATCATCGATTCCGCAGAACGCATACAAAATTGCACTTTGCGTTGAGGGGAAAAAGGTAACGAGCGAGGGGCTTTCAAAAATGCTGACAGAGCTTCCGCACAAGGGCTTTTCCGAGGCGGTATTTATCATCGGCTCGTCCCACGGGCTTTCCGATGCTGTCAAATCATCGTGCGACTTCCGCCTGTCAGTGTCGGATATGACATTTCCGCACAGACTCATGCGTGTGATACTGTCCGAACAGCTCTACCGTGCCTGCACGATAGAAGCAGGAACAGGCTACCATAAATGAGCATCGACGGTCAATTCGGACGTGTGATGCACGCCATGACGGTCTGCATATTCGGGGTGGTGCCTGTAGGGGGAAAATAGATAATAGATAATAGATAATAGAGAAAAGAGAATAGATAATAGATGTTGTATGGGACGGCGTTTAATTCGGGGTGGTGCCGTAGGGCGGGGGTTTATCTCCCGCCGTTTTAAACCCGTTTAATTGAATTTTATTGACACCTCATCCGTCAGGCTTCGCCTGCCACCTTCCCCCGCTGGGGAAGGCTATTCACTGCGGACGTGCGATGCACGCCCCTACGGTCTGTATATTCGGGGTGACGCCCCTGTACTCATACAATAAACATCGCATCTCCGAATGAAAAGAAGCGGTATTTTTCCTCCACTGCCTTTTCGTATGTTGAAAGCATTATTTCACGTGATGAAAACGCCGAAACAAGCATAAGCAGTGTGCTTTCGGGCAGGTGGAAGTTTGTGATAAGTCCGTCAAGAACCTTGAATTTATACCCAGGATATATAAAAATATCCGTATCTGCACACATCGGGTGAACAGCACCGTCCTCACTTGAAGCGCTTTCAAGCACACGTGTTGATGTTGTTCCGACGGCAATAACACGTCCGCCGTTTTTCTTGGCTTGATTTATTATTTCCGCACTTTCCTCTGATACTTCAAAATATTCCGAATGCATTTTATGCTCTTTTATGTTATCGACCTTTACAGGTCTGAACGTACCGAGTCCGACATGGAGCATGACAGGTGCGATCTTAACACCCATCTGTTCAATTTCCGAAAGCAGCTCCTTTGTAAAGTGAAGTCCTGCCGTAGGTGCTGCGGCTGAGCCGTTTTTGTCGGCATAGACCGTTTGATATCTGCTTTTATCCTCTAACTTTTTCGTTATATACGGCGGTGTCGGCATAGATCCCGCAACGTCAAGCACGGCAAAAATATTGCCGTATTTTTCTTTATCGTAGAAAAATTCAACTATTCTGTTTCCGTCATCCTTAACTTCGCGCACGGTGCATGTAAGACCGCCCGCAAACTCAATTTCAGCACCGGCCTTCAGTCTTTTTCCGGGGTGCACGATACACTCCCATTTATCTTTCTCGGTGCATTTCAGCAAGAGGACCTCACATTTCGCCCCGTCAGATACGCTGTCGGGCGTTTTTTTCTTAGTTCCTAAAAGTCTTGCTGGAATTACACGGGAATTATTGATAACAAGCACATCGCCCGCACGTAAAAATCCCTTTATATCCTTAAAAATTTTGTGGGATATTTCACCTGTTCTTCTGTCAACGCACATCAGGCGTGATTCGTCACGCTTTTCTGCAGGTGACTGCGCAATAAGCTCCTCGGGTAAAAAATATTTATAATCGCTTGTGGAAAGTCCGTCGTTATTCATACCGTTATCCTTTGACAATTTCTGTTTTCAGTTGACATTTGAGCAAATATGTGATAAACTCAAATAGTCAATATATAAACCTCCGCATAAAATAATACAGAAGCTTTCCATATTATATTTACATAATGTGAAGTTTTCAACTGTTATTTATTACGGGGTACAAAAATGGAATATACAGACAAGAAACGGTTTCCGCACGGCATAATAACCGCCGTTGTGACTCCGTTTAAAAACGGACAGGTGGATTACACCTCCTTCAAGCTGCTTTTAAGCAGGCAGATAAAGGCAGGAGTCGACGGCATCGTGCTTTTGGGCACAACGGGCGAATCCCCCACGGTGACAAAAACAGAACGCACGAAAATAACGGATTTCGCCGTGAGCTTCATTGATAAAAGAACATTTGTCGCAGTCGGCGTCGGAGGTGCTGATACCGCTGATGCCGTAGCAAGCGCAAAAGCGGCAAAGTCACAGGGTGCTGACGGAATTTTATGTGTCACCCCTTACTACAACAAGCCGTCGCAGGAGGGGCTGATGTATCATTATCTGAGCGTGGCGGAGGAAACAGACCTGCCCGTGATGATGTACAACGTGCCGTCACGCACAGGTGTCAGCATAAAATGCGAAACAGCGGAGCTGTTGTTCAGGCATGAAAACATATCAGCACTTAAAGAAGCCTCGTGTGATATTTCAGACGTTACCGAAAAGCTGACGATCCTTTCCGGATGCGACATTTTCTGCGGAAACGATGAGCTTTTACTGCCGTTCTTATCACTCGGCTCTGTCGGGTGCGTGAGCGTTATTTCAAACGCTTTGCCATGCTCCTACAGAATGATATACGATAAATTTTTACTTAACAAGACCGATGAGGCAAGGGATATTTTCACACGCATTTATCCGCTTATAAAGGCGGTATTCAAATCCTCAAATCCCGTCGGAATAAAGGCACTGCTGGCATATCTCGATCTGTGCCTGCCCGACGTGCGTTTACCGCTTACAAAATGCGGCGACGGCGGGCTTCGTGAAATAATAAAGGCGTATTCGGATACGGGTTATATATTGTAAAACAGAATGAGGAAATGGGTTTGAAACGGGTTGTCGAGGCGCCAACCCCTACAGGCACCACCCCGAATATACAGACCGTAGGGGATAAGACGCAATCACTTTGCTTTGCAAAGTGACGACGTCCCGTGAAAATTAAACACCTTTATAGACGGACGATGTGTCAATAAAATTCAATTAAATGGGTTTAAAACGGCGGGAGCAAGCCCCCGCCCTACGGCATCACCTCGAATATACAGACCGTAGGGGCGTGCATCGCACGTCCGCATGAAATAAGCAAAAATCGAAAGGAAACAAAATGAAATTTTCAGGTAAGATAATAATTTCCGACATTGACGGAACATACACCGGCTCGGAACAGGGAATCAAAAGAAACAACGAAGCAATAGAATATTTCAAGGCAAACGGCGGACTTTTCACGTTTGCATCCGGACGTGTCGCATATAATATCGGCACCATCGTTCCGGGATATGAGGGACTTGTGAATGCTCCGTCCATACTCTGCAACGGAAGCTATGTTTACGACATAAAAACGGAACAGCGCCACAATGAGATATGCCTTGACGGCGAAGCGACAATGCCGTTTTTGAAGGAGCTTCATGAAAAATTCCCGTCTGTCGGCATACGCATAAACTGCCAAAGCGGTTATCTTGCCGCCGCAGGCAACGATTTTATATACCGTGAGCTTAAAAATTACTTTGAAGAGGTCGTGCAAACGGAGCTTGAGGATATGAATCTTTACGGCTGGAACAAAATAGTTTTAGCAGGCGAGGGTGCAGAGGAGCTTGAGGCGGTAAACCAATTTATAAACCGGACTATGCCGGGCAAATTTGAAAAAACGTACTCCTGCCGCACCATGCTTGAGCTGCTTGCACCCGGTGCTACAAAGGGCGCACAGGTAAAATACCTCAAACGCTTTTTGGGTGACGTCAAAACGTACTGCATAGGCGACTATGAAAACGATGAAAACATGCTTGCAAACGCAGACGTTTCAGCGTGCCCCTCGTCGGGACTTAAAAAGATAGTCGATATGTGCGATGTCGTTGTTTGTCCGTGTACCGAAGGCGCAATAGCAGGCCTTATAGAGAAGATAGAAAAAGAAAATATATAAAGGCAGTTGACACAAAACGGAAAATGTGGTAATATAACCGCTATCCTGAAGTATAAGGAGAGAAAAAGTGAAGATAATTATCGCAGGAACGGGAAAGGTGGGTGCATCACTTGCACGCCAGCTTACATCCGAGGGCTATGATATAACCGTTATTGACTCTGAAAGCGGCGTGCTTGACACCGCAGGAGAGCAATATGATGTCATGACAGTTGTCGGAAACTGTGCTTCAAAAAGTATTCTGACGGCGGCAGGTGTCGAAACGGCTGATCTGCTTATTGCCGTGGCAGGCTCGGATGAAATAAATCTTTTATGCTGTCTGACGGCTTATACGATCAATCCGGATATCCATACGATCGCAAGAATAAGAAACCCCGAATATGCCTCGCAAATATACGATATGCGTGATAAATTTGCGCTTTCGATGACGATCAATCCCGAAAAGCAGGCGGCAATAGAAATAGAGCGTTTACTTAAATATCCGGGCTTTCTGAAGCTCGAAACATTTGCCAAGGGCAGAGTGGAGATAGTTGAGCTTCGTGTGGAAGAAGACAGCAAGCTGTGCGGACTTTCCCTTTCGGAGATAAACTCCGTTGTCAAATGCAAGATACTCGTCTGCTCCGTTTTGCGTGACGGAAATGTTATAACACCGTCAGGTAATTTCAAGCTGGAAGCAGGCGACAGAATATTTGTAACGGCATCAACGCATAATCTCACAACGCTTCTGAAAAACCTCGGTATCATTACCAAAAAGGTGCGCCACGTGCTGATATGCGGCGGAAGCCGTGTGGCTGACCATTTGTCACAGCGTCTTGTTAAGTCGGGAATAAATGTGACGATAATCGAAAAAAATACAGAAAAATGCTTGGAGCTTGCATCGACTCTCCCCGATGTCGGTATCATAAACGGCGATGCAACAAGCAGCTTTACCCTTGAAGCTCAGGGAATTGAAAGATGCGATGCACTCCTTGCCCTGACAGGCATGGATGAGCAGAATATTATAATTTCTCTGTACGGACACACGCACAAGGTGCCGAATATTATCACAAAGCTCGACCATATAGACGACAGCGGAATACTTGATTTCCTCCCGCAGAGCAGTGTCGTATGCCCCAAGGATCTTTCCTGCAACACCATCGTAAGATACGTGCGTGCAATGCAGAATCAGACAGGTGCAGCTGTTGCCGTTCACCTTATAGCAGACGGCAAGGCGGAGGCTATAGAGTTCAGGCTTGATAAGTCAACACCGCAATGCGGTGTGCCGCTTAAGGAGCTGAAGCTGAAAAAAGGCGTGCTCATCTCTTGCATAACACGCAGAGGCAAAACGGAAATTCCCGACGGTAACTCATCGTTTGTCGCAGGTGATTCTGTCGTTGTTGTGACAAACAGCTGTACGATATATCAGTTCGGCGATATTTTTGAATAACAGAGGGTATATATGAATTATAAAATTGTAGGACGTATCATTTCAAAGATACTTGCCTTAGAAGCGCTGTTTATGATACCGCCTGTTATTATATGTGCTGTTGACGGTAATACAAAAACGTGCTTTGCATTTCTTATAGCGATCGCATTAACGCTTGCTTTGGCTGGGCTTATGTATCTTGTATGCAGAAAAGCAAAAAAAGCGTTTTACGCAAAGGAAGGCTTTGTGTGCGTCGGTCTTTCGTGGATATTTTTGAGTCTTATAGGATGCTTACCGCTTATAATTTCGGGGGAAATACCGAGATTTGTGGATGCATTTTTTGAGATCGTGTCGGGCTTTACGACAACGGGCGCAAGTATTGTACCGAATGTTGAGGAGCTGTCACGTGGGGTGCTTTATTGGCGCTCATTCAGTAACTGGCTGGGCGGTATGGGTGTGCTTGTGTTCTTGCTTGCGATAGACCCGATAGGAAGCTCATCGCTTCATCTTTTACGTGCGGAAAGCCCGGGACCGAGTGTCGGTAAAATAGTACCCAAAATGCGCCAGACAGCAAAGATACTGTATCTGCTGTACATAGTTCTTACAGTGCTTGACATATTTTTCCTGCTTATGGGCGGACTTTCTTTGTTTGAATCTGTCTGCACGGCATTTTCCACGGCAGGTACGGGCGGTTTCGGCATAAAGGCTGACGGCATGGCATCGTTCAGCCCGTATATACAGAACGTCTGCACGGTATTCATGATGCTTTTCGGTGTCAACTTTACATGCTTTTATCTGCTTTTGCTCCGTAATTTCAAGGGTGTATTCAAAAATGAGGAGCTCAGATTTTATATCATTACATTCGCCGCCGCCGTCACGCTTATTGCTTTCAATATTCGGGATATGTATGATACGGTGGAAGAAACGATAAGACACAGTGCGTTTCAGGTTGCAAGTCTTATTACTTCAACAGGCTTTGCCACGACAGACTTTAATTTGTGGCCGTCGTTTTCAAAGGCGATACTGTTTGTGCTTATGTTCGTCGGCGCATGTGCGGGAAGCACGGGCGGCGGTATAAAATGCGCCAGAGTGCTTTTGTACATCAAAACCTTTTTCAGAAGCATCAGACAGACGCTTCACCCTCAGAAAATACAGCTTATACGCACCGACGGCGAGCCGACGGACGAAAAAATAATAAGAAATACTCTCGGATATCTCTGCGCATACGTGATTTTGATACTTATAAGCTTTTTCATCGTATCGATAGACGGATTTTCGTTTGAAACAAATATGTCATCGGTCGTTTCGTGCTTCAATAACATGGGTCCGGGATTTGACTCCGCAGGTCCTATGGCAAACTACAACGGATTTTCCGATGTGTCGAAGCTCGTTTTGATATGGGATATGCTCGCAGGCAGACTTGAGCTTTTCCCTATCCTCGTCCTTTTCGCTCCGTCCACATGGAGAAGAGTGTAAAATCAATCGTTAATTCAATAAATCATGAGGCGGCTCATTTTGAAAACGAATTTCAAAAATGAACCGCCCCGTGTTTTTTTATTTTTACCGCCGATGACATCATCACCCCGAATTAAACGCCGTCCCCTACAACATCTATTATCTATTCTCTATTCTCTATTATCTATTATCTATTTTCCCCTACGGCACCACCACGAATATGCAGACCGTAGGGGCGATTCACGAATCGCCCGTATAAAATGCGATTAAATGGGTTTGAAACGGCGGGAGATAAACCCCCGCCCTACGGCACCACCCCGAATATACAGACCGTAGGGGTCATTCACGAATGACCCGCATTAAACGCCTTCCGTAGGGGACGACGTCCTCGACGTCCCGCATGAAATGAGAGTAAATGGGTTTAAAACGGCGGGAGCAAGCTGTATAGTGTGGTAACATAGTTTACAAAATGTGAAGACACATAGTTTACAACTTTGATGTAAAATAAAGGCATGAAAAGTCAGAAGGAGACGAGAAAATGCCTTGGAAAGAACAAAGGTTGGAAACTATGCGAGAAGAATT
>JBGVLZ010000013.1:0-1657 GCA_045124505.1 Eubacteriales bacterium | reverse complement strand
TTATTCATAATGTGGAGAGAGATGAGCTTCTTGCAGCTTCTCCAACAAAAACAGACGGATATATCACAGTTCCCCGTGTGGTAGAAAATTAAGACGGAGGGCAGAATTATGAGTTTAGATTTAATAAAAAGAAGTGTTTCGGAGCATATAGAATCGCTAAAGAAAGGTGAATATTCATCCAGAGAACTTACAGATGCTTATATTGCTCAAATAGAAAATACAGATTCCGAGATAGGAGCTTATATTACAACCGACTTTGAAACCGCACTTAAAAAGGCAGAAGCGGTTGATAAAAAGAGACTCTCCGGCGAAAGCCTTGAACCGCTTGCCGGTATTCCGTGTGCAATCAAAGATAACATTTGTACAAAAGGAGTAAAAACAACCTGTGCTTCAAAAATGCTCGAAAACTACATTCCTCCGTATGATGCGTGCGTTATAGAAGAGCTGAAAAAGGCAGATGTAGTTATTCTTGGAAAACTTAATATGGACGAGTTTGCAATGGGTTCTACAACGGAAAACTCAGCATTTAAGACAACGAAAAATCCGGCTGATATTACCCGTGTGCCGGGCGGAAGCTCGGGTGGAAGTGCTGCCTGTGTTGCGGCAAAGGAAGCGGCATTTACTCTTGGCTCTGATACAGGTGGTTCTATCCGTCAGCCTGCATCATTTTGCGGTGTTGTAGGTATGAAACCGACATACGGAACGGTATCACGATACGGACTTGTTGCGTTTGCATCATCACTCGATCAGATTGGTCCGCTTACTTCTACCGTAAAAGACAATGCCATTGTTTTAAGTGCAATTTCCTGCGCAGACAAAAGAGATGCTACCAACATTTGTAAAAGTCAGGACGATTTTACCGGGGATATTGGAAAAGGTATAAAGGGAATGAAAATCGGACTGCCTAAAGAATTTTTTGGTGAGGGTATTTCACACGATGTTAAAACTGCTGTATTTGAAGCAGCGGAGCGAATGAAAAACGAGGGCGCAGAAATCGTAGATATTTCAATGCCGTCAATTGATAACGCACTTGCGGCTTACTATATTATTTCTTCTGCAGAAGCTTCGTCAAACTTATCCCGTTTTGATGGAGTTCGTTATGGATACAGAACAGACTGCTTTGAGAATATCCATGACCTTTACAAAAAGAGCCGCAGTGAAGGCTTTGGAAAAGAGGTTAAAAGGAGAATTATGCTTGGAACCTTTGCTCTTTCATCGGGATATTATGATGCGTATTATAAAAAAGCATTGCAAATCAGAAGTATTGTAATGAATGACTTTGAAAACAGCTTTAAAAAGTGTGATTTCATTTTATCGCCCGTAGCACCTACTGTTGCATATAAGCTTGGTGAGAAAAGTAAAAATCCGCTTGAAATGTATATGGGAGATGCTTATAGTGTTCCGGTTAATATCGCGGGTGTTCCTGCAATCAGCGTACCGTGCGGCAGGGGTGAAGGAAATATGCCCGTAGGAGCACAGCTTATAGGTCCTGCATTTTCCGAAAAGATGCTGTACAGAGCTGCTGCTGTTTTAGAGGAGGTGTCAAAGTAATGGCTAAAGAGTATGAAATGGTAATAGGTCTTGAGGTTCATGTCGAACTCAAAACAAAAACAAAGATTTTCTGCAATTGTGAAACAAGCTTTGGAGCAGAACCTAA
>JBGVLZ010000012.1:0-2547 GCA_045124505.1 Eubacteriales bacterium | reverse complement strand
GTTCACTTGGTGAAGCGCTTTACTGTGAAGGTGAATACGTTCATCCGATGAGTCACGAGGAATATGTTCACTATACACCCACAACAACTCATTGGCGCGCTCTTATGCCTTCAGGTTTCTATCTGAGCCATTCATTTGCACCGCTTATGAGAGTTACAAACGATATTCCCGTTTCAGTTAATGCAAGAAGCATTTATACCGACGGAATGCGTCAGGAGCGCGAAGGCGAACCCATTAAGGACGTTGCATCAATTATGCTCTGCACAATGAGCAGGGGAGCAGTTGCAAGAATTACAGGCTGGGCGAAATTCGGCGGTCACGGCAACTGGTATCGCTTTGCCTGTGCAAAGGGCAGCGCAGAAACCGTAAGAGGCGATGGCGGAAAAATCCGTGTTGTTTACAATGACTGGGAAATTCCCGAAGGCGTTGAGCAAGAAAAGGTTTCAACTGTAGGCTTTCCCTTTGATAAGGATAAAGCGAGACAGTGCGGTCATTCAGGCGGCGATTACTATGTAGCTCATGAATTCTTAAGCTGCATTCTTGAGGGCAGACAGCCTTATTTCAACGCTTACAGATCCTGTGCAATGAGTGCGGTAGCTATTCTCGGCTGGAGGAGCAGCCTTCATAACGGTGCAGAATATAAAATTCCTGATTTCTCGAATGAAGAAGAAAGAAAGGCTTATGAAAACGATAACCTTTCGCCTTTCCCCGATGAAAACGGTGTTGCAAACTATCCCTGCACAAAATATGATGCAGATAAATACGACATCTGATTTGATTACTTAAGTGACCAAATACTGAACTTTGATTAAGCGGCTAAGTGCAATGGGATTTAAAATCCTGTTGCACTTTTTATGTTTGTGATAGGTTTGTTATGCGTTGAATGCGATAAATACAGTACATATTTATGCGCAACAGTATAGACATTTTTACTTATATCCGCTAAAATAATTATAATTCAATTTAAAATGTTATTTGAATATTCTATGGAGGCATGGAATGGTTTACAATAAATCTTTAAGTTATAAATATGAAGCCGACGTTTTTGTTGCAGGCGGTGGCCCATCGGGTGTAGCTGCGGCTGTTTCGGCGGCTCGAAGCGGCAAAAAAGTTTTTCTTGCTGAAGCCACAGGTTGTTTCGGCGGTCTGGGCACATCGGGGCTTGTACCTGCATTCGCACCTTTTGATGACGGTGAAAATATTCTCGCAAGCGGAATCGGGTACGAAATTCGTCAAAGACTTGTCAAAAGCACTCCTTTGAGAAACTGGACAACACTCGACGTTGAAGAATTAAAAAGAGAATACGATAAAATAATTGTGGAGTCAGGTGTTGATTTTTCATTTTTCACATCTGTTTATGATGTTATTGTTGATAACGGAAGAGTGGAAAGTGTTATTCTCGGTTCAAAAAGCGGTCTGTTTGCAGTTAAAGCCAAAATATATATCGACTGTACGGGCGACGGTGACTTGTGCGCATTTGGCGGAGCTGAATACGAAATGGGCGATGAAAACGGTAACGTTATGCCGCAGACACTTTGCAGTGTTTGGGCAGATATTGAGAAAGAAAAATGTAACGAACCTTGGAATAAATATGTTGAACAGGCTTACAGTGACGGGGTTCTGACTTATGAGGACAGACATATACCCGGTTTCTTTCATCGAAAAGACGGTTTAAGCGGCGGCAACATAGGTCATACGTTTGGCGTTAATCCAACAGATGAAAAGTCACTTTCATCAGCAATGGTTGAAGGCAGAAAATCAATGCTCGAGTTTGACAGTTATTTTAAAACATATTTTACAGGTTATGAAAATATGAAGCTCTGTTCAACCGCATCTTTGCTTGGTGTTCGTGAATCAAGAAGAATTGTTTGCGATTATATGCTTAATGTAGATGATTTTATATCACGAGCTGTATTTGAGGATGAAATCGGACGTTACTGCTATCCTGTTGATATACACGTTATGAATACCGATAAAGAAGAATATGAACGTTTCAGAGAAGAATATCAGCAAAAGCTGCGTTATAAAAAAGGCGAATCCTACGGTATACCTTACCGCTGTCTTATACCCGTTTCGTTCAGTAACGTTCTTGTTGCCGGCAGATGCATCGGCACTGACAGACAGATGCAGGCATCCGTAAGAGTTATGCCGGGATGTTTTATAACCGGATAGGCGGCGGGGGCGGCAGCATCTCTTGCCTGTGAAACGGAAGATGTCAGAAAAATATCGGTTAAACAGCTTCAAAAAAATCTTATGAATCTTGGCGCCTATATTCGAATCATTAATGAGAATATTAAGTAAGATAATTATAAAAAAGCCTCGGCTTATGAATGCAATCATAAACCGAGGTTTTTTTTATTTTGTTATTCCGTGATATACACCCATCCAATATGGCAGAGTATAGGTTGTAGAACCTTCCATAGTGAATGTATTGTGATACCAATCATCGAGAAAATATGAGCTGATGTTATATTTATGAAGTGAACGTTCGTCAGGCGCAGCAACAGCCCAGTCAAGTTTAACTGCCGTGAGAATATATTTAATGAT
>JBGVLZ010000011.1:0-12506 GCA_045124505.1 Eubacteriales bacterium | reverse complement strand
CTCCTACACTTTCGGGCGAATCAACATATCTCTTTAAACAAGGATTGTTAGCTCCCGTTGAATGAACAACTATACCTTGGGGAATCATCTCCTGCGCTGTGATATAACAAAGGTTATTCACTGCATATGCTTTGATAATATCAAGCATTCACTATTCCTCCTTTTTTGTCTGAACATAAAGCTGGTGTGCATATACGCTAGCTCCGGCAACAAGAATGCCCTGCGTCACAGCCGTAAATATTACAGATGCAGCTTCCTGTATCCCGGATACATTAGTTGTAGCAATTAACCAAATCGTTGACATTGATATAGCACAAAAGCCTAATGCCAAAGGTATCCATTTGTCTGGCAATTTGCTTTTCTTGAGACCTATCCCGATAAAATACAGCACCGGAACAAGTATCAATAGTTCTGTTTTAATATAATCCTGAAAATTCATGTTTTCTCCTTTCTCAAACGAGTATCATTCCGATGATCGCCGAGACCAGACCGCCCGCTAAAGCAGCGATTATTGCTGTAATTATCTGTTGCATTCGCTGCTTAGGTGCGGAATCCATCTCGTCTATCTTTCGTTCGTGCCTTGCCAAATGCTCGTTTGTATGTTTAAGTTCGTTTGCAAGAGTTACAAGTGTCTCGTTCATTGAACGGATCTCTGCTTGTACTTCCTTCATTGCACTCATATCACGTTCGAGAGTTTTCAATCTCTGCTCGTGACCTTCGATGATAACTTCGATATCCACTGTTATCCTCCTTTCTCGGCTGTACTCACATTATAAAAAATAACCCCGACAATAACTGTCAGGGTTAATAAAAATCCCACACAATATAGCTACCATATAGTAAAGTACAAAATATTATTTTACTGATCAAAGATGCAACAATATTCACATTATGTTTTATAGCGCGTACCATTAAGTTTTTAACACAAATCGATAATTATCTAACGAACAAGAACAAAAAAGTAACGAATACACCATTTTTATTGACATAAATTCCCCTATAACATATAATAAATCTATAAACCATATCGGAGGTAAAGCATGAAAAAACTAATATCTTTTGCATTGGCGGCACTGCTTTTGCTGTCAACTCTCGTCGGGTGCGAAAACAAATCGTCAGGCACGGGTAATTCCGAAACCCAAACGGAAGGCGAAACGCAAAACGGTACACAGGACTTGGCATCGGATAAAAACACAACCGAATCGAGTAATGAAACGTCGGAAATTGTTACAAATAAAGCTCCCGAGACTACCGACACTGCTCCAGAGTCCACGCAAGACATATCGTCAAGCGATATGTCTAACACATCTCCCGACAATACAAAAGACTACACCGATGCGGGTATATATGCATCGATACTTGCAAATAAAAAGCAATATTGCGAAATTATTTATTATCCATCTGCTGACGGAACTAAAACGTATAACAACAGATACGCATATATAAATGAGTATAATATTGATACAGCGCATGATTTTTTTTCCAGATATGCTGTTTTTGATATAGACGGAGACGGAGACGCTGAGTGTTTTGTTGAAGCATCACAACTCACACTTTTACTTTTTTTTGAAGAGGGTGAAATATACGGACATATTTTTGGTTTTAGGGAAATGGATACTATATATAAATACGGTAATATTGGATGGCATGGTTTATCAGAGGAAGGCGGACTTGCATACGGTGAGTACAAATTAACATTATCAGGCATAGATTATAAATATACAGAATTGTGGCATATTGAGAATGACGGTGAAGAAAACGTGCGGTATTATATCGGAGACAGACAAGTAACAAAAAACGAGTTTGACGCATATGTTGATGGATTATCTTCGGCAGAAATAGATTGGATGCTCTTATAATAAAAAAAACAGCTATTTAAAACTTATCGGAATATAATTTTAGTTCTACTGTACTGCCCCAAATTGTGCAGGCAGGACAAAAAGCCTCCCATGATATAATCAAATCTATCTTAGGAGGCTTTTTGTGTCCATTTTTACCGAAATTGATATTTTGTTATTTTTGGATGATTATTCTTTGCACCAGGATGTATTTGTAACTAAAAATCAAGGTTTTTAATCAGCTCAGCATAAACCAATTGTGCGCGTGTTCCTCTTATATCTGCAGAGGTTTCTCCTCCCGAAGGAACTACGTAATACATGCTCAAATGCCAGCCCGCTTTATAAGCAGCATCATTGGAGTTTATGTCTTCGCAAGCATTTTCCCAGTTGCGAACTTTACTACTATATGTTGTTGTCAACTCTCTTATAATATTCATCGTTTCAGCCTCAACAACTTGCTCCTTTGTAATAACCGAAGAACAATTATTTATGTACATGTATAAATCAACTAATGGATATGTACGAACGAATGACCATTGGATACATCCAAGCCCAAAGCCAATAGATCTCCCATTTAATTTTCCAGTACCATTGGTTATAGCTCTCAATTCGTTAACCATGTCGCGAACATCAAACATATTTACTTCCATAACAGTCTTTCCACTATAGTTGTTTAGATAGTAATTTGCTCCTCTAAATTCAGAGTCCATATAAGACAAATAATATGGTTTAGGCTTATTGACATAATTTGATGATTCAAATTTTCCTGGTTCACCTTCAAAAATGATATTTCCAATCATTCCAGCAACGAGTGTAGGAACATATCTGGCGCGAACCATGGCCAAAGTCACCGAGACTGCCGCATCTCTTCTATTGTCTGGAATTATTGAAGTAGGGCAATTCCTTATATTATCAAGCATACGATGAATCTGTAACGGACCCAGATCACCTGCCTGTGATATTAAGAATTCTCCTGCTTCAGATCTTACAGAGTGTTCTGCGAAAACGTAACCAATACCGCCATCATATTCTATTTCGTACCATTCCTTGTTATCCGATGATATAGTATTGCTTTTTATCAACCTTGCAGTTTGTTCAGGCTGAAGCTGAACAAGATTATTATTTGAGTCTTTCATAATGTTATTATTATCTATACACGGTGTGGTTCTGACGTAAGTTGCGGTCTCGGTAATAAGCGTCGGGAATTCCAAATAATTACCATCGCACCATCCATAAATATTTGAACCGTCGGTCGATTTCCCGTAAACTGCGTACCATCCTCCTCTCTGGGATACATCATTTACCAAAGATATAATGTTTCCATATATAAAACTACCTTCAACATTTGCGGCATCATTAGCCGAAGAATATACATTCATTGTAGCATTATATCTTGGGACGGCCGTTACTTCCCTTTCAAAATTGAATTCGGGTTCAGCTATGACTACTTGAGAGAAATTTTCTGCGAGAACATATGTTATCATTCCCTTATACAAAATACGATAGAACTCCTTGCTATCTACGATAATCGTCTCCGACTGCATAAGAGTCACTATATCTCCGCTTGCTGCCTTGAGCATAACATTTTGGCCATTGGCGTCTTTTAGCATTGCTTCGTCAGACTCAACAGTATCTACATAAACATAGCTATCTGTATGTGTGCGCAGACCATCAACCGGCTTTTTCACCTCAATTAATAGCGAGCCAATTGTGCCACTTCCATCGCAAGCTTTTGCTGTAATAACAACTTCTCCATCTGAATTGGCAATCAGCATTCCGTTATGAGGATTAATGGCACCAATACTTGGATCAGCACTTTCCCAACACACGCACTTGTTAGTTGCATTTTCGGGATAAGCTTTAGATTTTAAGAACATTGATTCTCCGACAAGCATTGTTGTCTTAGAGGCGTTTATCTCAATTGATGAAACAAGGATATCGTCGGTAACCCTTACAAAGCAGGTGGCTTTCGCACCTCCACCATCTTTCGCAACTGCTCTTATTGTGGCAGTACCAGCAGATACTGCCGTTACAACACCCTTGTGATCTACCTTTGCAACATTTTCATTTGAGCTTGCCCAATAAATCGACTTGAATGTTGCATTATCGGGGCTTACGGTAGCGGTAAGCGCAAATGTCTTAGAAGTTTGCATGTATTTGTACCCTTTGCTCAATCTAATGCTTTCTACATAGCGTGGCTCAACGATAACATCGATGTACGCCTTTGCTCCCGAGCCGTCGCAAGCTCTCGCAAATATTTTCACTTTTCCCGTTGACTTTGCGTATATGTATCCCGTGGTAGGATTAACCGTTGCTACAAGCTTGTTAAAGCTACCCCAGCATACACTTTTACACGTAGCATTTTCGGGGGTTACTGTTGCTTTGGCATCATAGTACCAATCCCCAACCTTCATAGTTATACTTTTGGGGGTTACATTTACTGAATTTACACAAACCATTTTCTTTTTCTCCTTTTCTTTTTTAAAACATTTTTTGAATAATGACCTGCTCGTTTCTTACAAGCTCAAGGTCGAAGGTGTTTTTCTGCCCTGCATCGTTATGGATGGGATGGCACTCGGCTCCGTACTGCCATACGGCAATATCCGCACGTGTTATTCCCGAGGGGGCAAAAGGCATCCAAATATCGGGGTGGATGAGATGCGAGGTCACCATATCGTCGTACTCCTCTATGCTCGGAGCTACCGCCCAGATAAGGCATTTTCTGAATATATCGTTATCCGTATGTATACCTCTGCTGAACGCTCGGTCGAAGCAATACTTTGCATCCGTATTCGCTCTGAACGCGGGGGTATAACCCTCGATCATCAGCGCTTTTGCATAACCTCGCATAAAGTCGCGTGTTATGACTCTTTCTGCCGCCACGTCGAGGAATATTGCCGTCTGGCTCGGTATCCCGAGAGCGATAGCTGCAGCTGCCGCGGCTCTGCCCGCCTTTTCGCCTGCCGCTTCGTTTCTCATAGACCCCTTCACCCGATAGATCGCGGCGATCTTGCATCCCATACCGTGAAGATACTTGATCTCATCAACGGTAAGGACGTTTTCTCCTGTAAGATATCTTCCCCAAAAGTTCGGATAGATCTTGTTTCTTCTGACCCATTCAAACTGATCGAGATTGTTCTGCAGATGATCGTCGGATCGTGCCTCCGAGCATACTCCGAACAAGAGTCTCCCTACTTTTTCGGGGGTAGGTATCTCTTTGATTACCGTACCAAGTATATCCATTACGTTACTATACGTAGGTACGGCATATGCATTTCTGCATGCCATTTTTAATCATTCCTTTCTTTTTGTTTTCTTTTTTACCGCTGTTTGTTTTTGAGTTCTCCGAGCCACGTATCGCATGCGTAATTTCGTCCGCAGCGATCGCACTCGTTCATGTCACACTCTGTTGCGTAAGCGGTAGAATACGCATGTTCGGTGTCATCAGAATCTTTGGGAGAGCTGTCTGCACGCTTCACATCCGTAGCTGACGAATACACTAATCCCGTACTTATCTTTGTCTCACACTCTGCTTTCATCTCCTTTCCTTCGGTCTTAACTGATTCAGCCTTGTCTTTTCCTGTGCGCATCAAGTCACCGAGCCTCTTAAAAAATCTCTCTGATTTGCTCTTTGGATGCTTCCTTTGCTCGTTCTGCTCAAACGCAGCATCGCCTGACAAGGCAAGAAATTTTATTACCCGTTTCATATAGCTCTCAGCTCTGTCTCTCTCCCCCGGGGCATACTCTATCTCAAGCTCGTGATCTACCATCCCGAGATACGTGTTTCTGTCAAATACGACCTTGATAGCATCGTTATCGCACACTACGGTTCTGTGCGTCGTCATACTGCCAAAAAGCTTCAAATCCTTATAGGGAAATGATGACGTGTCATTACATTCACTCGCCGCAACCGAGATTTCCTCGCTGATATCTCCGCATCCGTGCTTTTTTACAGTTGCGGTATACGCTCCGTTCTTTTCTCTGATACGGCAGGTGATTCCCTGTCTGTTTAATCTTCTATCATCGAAATCATAATAGTAATTCGTCTGAGTTAAGGTCTCGGCGTGTCTGTCCTCCTGCTCAAGAAGCAGGATATATTCATCTGCCGTCAGAGGCAGTTTTATCTCGTATTCAAGCATTATTACCACCTCTTATTATCTTTCCCGAGCCGTTTTTGGGGATGGAATCAACAAGCTCAATATAGGTAGGCACGGCGTACTTCGGAAGGCGCTTGAAGCACGTGCTTTTTACATCTGCGATATCGGCAAAGTCTCCCGATATCTTCATACAGATCTGCTGTCCCTCGCTCTCTGACTTTCTGCCGTATACAAGCACCTCACGCACCCTATCGTCTGCCTTGAGGGCACTTTCTATTTCCTGCGGATAGATATTCATTCCTGCGCGGATGATCATGCCGTCACTGCGACCTTTTATGTACAGAAGTCCGAGCTTGTC
The DNA here is from genome assembly GCA_045124505.1 of Eubacteriales bacterium. Taxonomy (GTDB): domain Bacteria; phylum Bacillota; class Clostridia; order Oscillospirales; family CAG-272; genus RGIG7213. Next base: position 6,213 of record JBGVLZ010000011.1, on the reverse strand, counting down.
TCGATATGCGGTATCTCCCGTGCACAGCCAACCGTCGCGCAAAACGCGTTTTGTCTGCTCGGGTGCGTTATAATAGCCGAGCATGATATTTTCCCCGCGTATCCAAAGCATTCCATCCTCGTTTGCCGAGGCTTCATCTCCGTCATCTGCGACCACCTTCGCTGTTACGGAAGCAAGCGGAACACCGACCGACGAGGGATAAGAGGAAAACAACTCGGGAGAAAGGTAGCTGACTCGCGGACACGCCTCGGTAAGCCCGTAAACGTGGTATATTTTAACTCCCTTAAATGCTCGTGCGATACGTTTGCCGGTATCGGCGCTCATGCATTCACCGCTGATACAGATATCCTTGAGAGATGACACGTCATACATATCCGAAATGCGGGAGAGCACCGAAAACACCGTCGGTGTCGAGCAAAACACGGTGATATGCTCGTTCTCTATAAGTTTGAGAATTCTGCAGGCGTTAAACTGCTCCGAGTAAAACCTTATCTTTGTTCCCTTGACAAGAGAAACAAGAAATTCTCCCGTAAGCACAGCACAATGATATATCGGTCTGGATATCAGTATGGTATCGGTATCATCGATATTCAGATAAGCTGATATGTCGCGAAGATTAGTCAAAATGTTCTTTTCACTCAGCATCACTCCCTTCGGCATTCCCGTAGTTCCCGACGTACACATGATAAGTGCGGGATGCTCGGGCGGTGTTCGATAGGTGTTCTCCGGCAAATATCTGACATCAAGCTCCCCGTCCGCATCTGTAATCACTGCGGTCGGAGATATAGTCTTAAGGATATTTTTACAATGAGCCTCCCCGTAGCGCACAGACATCGGAACTGCAGTAGTCTCTGCCGCAAAACAGGAAAGCAGAGCCATTGCACAAGCCATCTCGGATCTGCACAATATAGCCGCGCATTCCACCCCTTCGAGTTTTTGTGCAAACGATTGTGCATATAAGACAAGCTCGCTATAGCTTATCCTGCTGTTCCCTTCGCCGATTGTTTGATGCGGGTGTCTGAGCATATATTCTTTAATGTAATTCCACAACTTCATTCTTCTTTTCTCCTTTCGCTTTTTCAATAAACTCAAATAACAGCTTTTCTTCCGTGTTTCTGAGCTTTATCAGTATATTGCGTATGGTCGGCAATACCGAATCGCGGCGTTTAGCGTGATGCAATGCATAGAGCATACGCATTCTGTCAGCGTCTGCGACAAGAGCGCTGTATGCTTCGCTCACCGAAGAATCCAGTCCGAGCGCTTTCTCGGTCATTTTTAATCTTTCGAGCATCATCTGTTTGTGTTCCCATATCAGTCGGAACACTCTGCGGTCAAGCTTCTCGTACGGAATAGAACCGTCAATATGCATCTCGATATATTTAGCTATTACATCGTGCACCGCAATACCGACCGTCATCTCAACACCTGTTTGTGAACTAACGGCAGTCAATACAGTCAGATATTCGCTCAATTTTTCAACTACCTTTTGGGCATCAAATGCAACCGTCTCATTCTTCGGTTTGAGTCCGATTATCTTTCCGTACCTTCCGCGTTCGAACATTGACTTTCTTCCTTTTTCAAATGAACGCTGCGATACCTCGAACGGTCTGAAGAGCCAATTCTCATCATATGACAAAATATTGTATTTTTTTCTTTCGTTGTCATATCCGAATATCATGCCATCGTGCGGAATGTGGCGTTGCTTGTACCAGCTTTTCCCCTCAAGATAATAATCGTCAATGTCAAGAAAACAAACGTAGTACCCGTCATTTAACAATTCCTTTATGATAGAGTTTATATATCCTTTAGCGTACTTCATCGGATATACTATCTTTTCGAGATATGGGTTTGCGTAGTGAGTACTGCCGAGCAGATGTATCTGCGGAGAGGAGTACTCACCTTTAAGAAACTTAGTTGTGCAACGAAGAATAAATATCTCGTTCATGTACCAATTCCTCACCGACGGATTGCTATGTAAGACCGACGTATCATAACCCAAAAAATTGTAAGTACTGCATAGAGCCTCGCACAAAGGAAGCTCAACCTTCTTTTTTGTTCTCTCTCCCATCACGAACCTCCTGCATATTTTTCTGCGAGTGCAATAACGTCCGATACTCTGACAAGGTCATAGGGATTCATGTCCGACTCGTCAAGCCTTATGTGAAAATGCGACTCTATATCGAGCAGCATCGTTATCATCCCGAGACTGTCAAGCCCAACGCCTCCGAGCAGTGTGTCGCTTTCCTTTATCGACTCACTACCGCTGATCTCTTGTATGATCTGAATTACTTGTTCTTTTGTGTTCATTTTTTCTTTTCTCCTTCTTTTTTTATTTTTGTTCTTAGCGCTTTTTCTACGGCTTGTTTTACCTCGCGGTAGCTTTCTTTTGGTGCTCTGTCTGTCGATACCGACACACCGCCGTTTGCCCTGCATATATCTACATATTCATCCCGCAGTCTTAACTCAAGTTGCATGTCGATATATCTGTCACGTTCGGCTTCCCTCTGTCTTACCCTTCTGACTGCCTCGACTACGGGAACATCGAAAAAGAATGCGATATCAGGCTCTGTAACGTTGCGGGATATCTCATATATCCAGCCGTCTTCACAAAATCCGCGTGTTCTCAGGTTTGCAAGGCAGGAATAGTAGTATCTGTCGCACAGTACTGCATCCCCTCTTGCAAGGGCAGGAGCGATGACCTCATTTATATGCTGCAGTCTGTCCGCTGCACACATAAGAGACAATGCTCTGTAGTCGTATTTTTCATACTCCGGGCTGTCATGAAATTTTCGAAACATCTCTGTTTTGCGGATCTCGTCCGTTGGCTGTTTTGTGATAAGCACGGTGTAACCATCCTTTTTCAGATCTTCCGCAAGCATCTGTATCATTGTGCTTTTTCCGCATCCGTCAAGTCCGCAAAAGGTTCGAGCGATTCAAGGTCGCCGAAGTAACGGGAAACGTATTGCTTACCGTTACGGTAATATAGTCACTGCATCCACTTCCATCTGTTGAATTAGCATAGATTCTTGTAGTACCTACTGAATTTGCATATATGTCGCTTGCAACAGCAGGGTTATTGCTATACCAAGTTACTTCCCTGCAATCCGCATTGGGCATACCTCGGCACATGGGGCATACGACCAACTTCCCACCTTCAGATTAATGGACTTGGGAGATACGCTGACTGAATTTACACAAATCATAGTATTCCTCCCTGTCAGAACATTTTCTCAATAATAACCTGTTCATTGCGAACGAGATCAAGGTTAAAAGTCGTAACCTTTCCCATATCATCCTCAATGGGTAAAGTCTCGGCTGGCAGTTTCGTTTTCACCGATTTCAAGGAATATAACCGTTCCTTCGGGAATACCGAGCTCAAGTGCGCTTATGTCCACTTTCTTTGCAATGATAGTTCCCTGCTCTTCGGTCTACTTCTCACCTTCGTCTGCATATATCGCAGCTATCTTGCAACCCTTGCTATGAAGGAACTTAATCTCGTCTTTGGTAAGGCAATTTTCACCGGTAAGGTGTCTGCCATAAAAGTTGGGGTAGATCTTATTACGAACGACCCATTCAAACTCCTCGATGTTGTTCTGGAGAAGATCGTTAGCCTGTATTTTGGAATCGACACCGAAGAGGAGTCGATTCACGCTCTGAGCTACAATAGGCTCAGAGATAAAGGTCTAAGCTACGTCAGCCTCGGTAATAATGTTTTTGGTTTTATAAGCATTTCTACATGCCATATTAGTGAATCTCCTTTTTGATGATTTTTTTTGCAGCTGCAAATGCATTTTAAAGGTTAAACCTGTCAATTTGTGTCATAGTTAAAATAAAAAAGTAGGCACATTACCAATCCTGTCGCCTATCAGAGTTTTATTATTCACCAGTCTAAGCAAAACGGCGGTGAAATAACGCAATTTCCTATGCAATAAAAAACGCATTGGAAATGAATTTCATAACCAATGCGTAAAACTATTTTGTTTATTCGGAACGAATGATCTCTTCTTCCCTACGTAAATTATGGGGGCAATGGAAAAAAATCAATCATCCTTTTTTATAGGTAAGCTACCTAACACAAAAGATACTATTGCAACCGGACATCCTGTCAGCAAAAGTACTGTTTCCTGCAACTTGAGAGAGCCGCTATCTTTTGTAAAATCCAGTACGCCGACAAACATTAGTACCTGAAAAACAAAGGCGGAAAATGATAGGATCGCCGAAATCAGCAAGCAGATCTTGACGGCACCGCGTGGATCGTATTTCAGAATCCGATAAACACTTCTGATACAAGAAAGCTCCAAGAGCAAAGCAGGTATCCCAAACAGCATGTATGCAAATAACTCAATATCAAAAGCATATTCGAATCTGATAACATCATTTGGAGATAAGGTTGAAGATGTAGTTTTGAATTCATAATAGAACAATGATATTCTTACAAAAATATAACTAAAGATAATGCCCAAAAAAACAAGCTGACCCATAAAAAAATCGAAGCTTTTTTCGCTTTCATCACGACCTCCAATGTTATAATTTGCAGATTTATGCACACAACACTATATTATTTTATATCTCGAAGGAGTATTAAAGTCAAGTATCCTCGCTTTGTAGTTGGTTTTTTGTAGCAATTAAATTATACAACAAAGCAAAGAGGAGTTCAATGCCTTTCGGCATCGAACTCCTTCTTTTTACGCTGCTTTATTGAGACAGCCCCTTTTTAAGGTTTTAAAGTTTAAATAATTCCGTGATCAAGCAAAATTTGCACAAAAGCATCCGAAGCAGTCCAAGCGGGGCTGGAACCCGATAAGGCTGAACGGAAATTAATACTTTAAATATCATTATTACAAAATAGTATAATACTGTTAGTACAGCTATATCTTCCAACTTGGAATTTCTCGCAGTTTTATAAGTCATCCTCCAAGTTTTCCGAATGACTATAATCGTCTTTTTGCATTCTTGATGTTATCCATAAAACTAATTTTGATATAAGTCCACAAAATACTGATATTCCTACAAAAGGTAGACACTTAATTATTAATATGAAACCAACATCATCAAAGGTATTTGTTGATAATAGACCTAAGTAAAATATCCAAAAATAATATATACATACAAAAATCAGCAACAATAGATTTGGCAGAACTATTTTCTTTGTTTTTACATATGCATAACATCCATATAGAACAAGAAAAAAGAACATTGCCGGCAAAAACGTCCAAGCAAAAAAACCGCCATAATAACCCGTCCCAGGGTAAACTTGAGCTTTTTCCCAAGTAATACCAAGGGCATAAAATAAAAAGAATGCATTAATTAGTACAAAAAATTTAATGTATTGTTTAACCACGAGATATTTACTCCTTTAAATAGTCTATGACTTTATTTACTACATATGTTCTATGTGGCATTTTACTATGAAAATTACTAATTAATGAATTACCTCCATCTGTATCAATATTAACAAATATTTTTTCAAAATGTATTTTTTTGATAGTAAAACCCGTTTCATTGAGCGCCCCCCATCCTATTTGACTAAGAAAACCTACAATGTTATCTCTAACATATACGGCATTAAATTGAACCCTCATTTCTGCTCCGTCCATATTTGTCAAAACATATAATTTGTTTTGTGAGTGTTGAATTATTTCATCGTTTAATTCAGAAAGATTATCACTAGTATTTTGCAATTCAAAAACAAAATTATTATCAGACATACCGTCAGAATCATAACTGATACCAGCAATAGCATAATACTTTGTTAAACGCTGTCTTCTATATAGTAGCTCGTCTGTCAATACATAATCGTCAGAATTACATTTATTCAAGCCAAACAGAGCATTGCAACTTAATGCTGTAGAAAAACTACCGCCATACATAGCACTATTAACATCCAAATCATGATCGCATAACAGATTTAATATACTCGTATCATTTGATAAATCTGCCAAAGGACTACCCCAGTGAGGTGTACAGATAGTAATCAGTTTGTCCACATTTTTGTCATGCGCGTTATTGTCATACGCGTTATTGTCATGCGGTAAATTTTCAATAAAATATCTTGCAACTAGACCGCCCATGCTGTGACCAACAATATTAATCTTATAATTATTATTGTTATAATCATTTCTTGATGCATAAAAACAAGTTTTTATATCATTGCTACCAGATGTTCTGACATGCGAAATTAAATTGTTTATATATGTCTCAAACTTTTGTGCA
>JBGVLZ010000010.1:0-1750 GCA_045124505.1 Eubacteriales bacterium | reverse complement strand
GCATAAGTTATGCCCATTTCCGTTTCATCAGTTTGTCCATCGAAAAGCGCAGCCGATGGTGCTTTTTGCATAATCCATTGCGGTGCATTGAGATAGTGTAAAAACTCGTATATTTCCGTAACCGTCAAATCGGAAATCGGATTAAAATCATGTGCGCCATCTCCCCATTTTGTAAAATATCCAACATATGCCTCACTCTTGTTTCCCGTCCCTGCCACAAGCCTATTTTCACTTGCCGCTATCGCATAAAGCGTAGCCATACGAAGCCTTGGCGCAATATTTGCAAACGCATTGGAATTAAGTGAAGTAATGTTTTTTATACTCTTAATTTCCAGTTCTCTCACTGGAGTTAAATCCACAATTCGCGTTTCTATATCATACTGTTTTGCAAGTGCAAGCCCGTCTTGCATATCTTCTTCATAATTCCTTTTAGAAGAACAAGGCATAATAATTCCTATTGTATTTTTACAAGCAGCCTTACACAAAATTCCAACAAGTGCAGAATCCTTACCGCCAGAATTACCGTAAACAATTCCTTTTGCTCCGCTGTTTGTCAATACTTTTTTTATAAAAGTTACTCTATTGTCAAATTCATCTTTATAATTTCTCATTTTTATTACCTAATAACTCTTTTAATCTTCTTGCCGCTTCTTCGGTATCCTCTATACTTCCAAATGTAGAAAGACGAAAATAACCTTCTCCGCATTTACCAAATCCTTCTCCCGGAGTGCCTACAACTTGAATTTCGTTTAAAAGCAAATCGAAGAATTCCCAACTGCCCATGTTATCAGGGCATTTCATCCAAATATACGGAGCGTTTTTACCACCCGTATACCAAATTCCAAGTTCGTCAAGTGCCGACATTATACACTTCGCATTCCGCTTATATACGTTAATATTTTCATGTATTTGTTTTTGTCCTTCGTCACTGAATACTGCGGCGCCGCCTTTTTGAATAATGTATGAAACACCGTTCGTTTTTGTCGTCCTATTCCTTACCCACATAGCATTGAAGTTCATTCCATCTCTTTCAAGCGCTTTAGGTATCACCGTATATCCAAGTCTCGTACCTGTAAATCCTGCGGTTTTTGAAAGCGAACAGATTTCAATGGCACACTTTTTTGCGTCTTCTACTTCAAAAATACTATGCGGAATATCTTCTTCAATAAACGCTTCATATGCGGCATCAAAAAGTATGATTGCACCAATCGAATTAGCGTAATCCACCCATTCTTTCAATCCGACATAATCAAACGTTGCGCCAGTTGGGTTGTTGGGTGAACATATGTAAATCAAATCAGGATACATATCCTCTTCTTGCGGAATTTCGGATGGCAAAGGCAAAAAGCCGTTTTCTTGACCTGCCGCAAGACGGATAATGCGGTTTCCCCAAATTATATTTGCATCAACGTATGCGGGATATGCAGGTTCTAAAATCATAACGGTCTTATCCCGACCAAACAAATCGAGAATATCTCCGAGTTCATCACTTGCACCGCTCGAAACGAAAACCTCATCGGAAACAAGCTCTACGCCACGCCCATTATAATATTTGGCAATCGTTTCTCGCAAAAACGGTGCTCCGCATTCGGGCATATATCCGTGAAATTTTTCCTTCGTTGCCTGATCGTCAACCGCTTCATGCAAGGCTTTTACTACTGCGGGCGCAAGAGGTAAAGAAACGTCTCCTATACCGAGTCTCAATAATTTTTTATCAGGATGCTCCGCTAAATACTTCTTTGTCTTTTGT
>JBGVLZ010000009.1:0-9905 GCA_045124505.1 Eubacteriales bacterium | reverse complement strand
TTGTGTGCCGCATCGTCTGATTTTGCCCATGCGGAAGCTATAAGGACGTTTCCGTCTATATTGCAGTTTGTCAGTGTAACGTCTTGTGAGAGTGTCTTGGCTTTTGAAATATTATCCGGACAGAAGCAATACGAGTTTTTGTCTGACAGAAAACTGTCAGTTACTACGCAGGCTTTACCGTCGGATGCTCCGTTTACTTTCCATCCGTTCGGAATGCTGTAACCGACGTTGTTCAGAAAACCTCCGTTTGTCAAAAGGTTCTTTTGGGGTGCGATGTCTGCGGTAACAGATGCTGATACACCCGTAGTTCTGCCGAGCTTTCTTGTTTTTGTTATCGGGTCTACAACAGGCTCGTATCCTGTCATATGTGAGAGTGTAGTCGCGCATCGCTCGTACCAAGGCAGTACGCTTGTATCTTCGTATGAGAACAGCTCACGACCGTCACGGTCAAGGCTGTGCACTACTCTCGTTCCCTTGATGGTATCACGGACAGCAACGGTATTCTCGCCGTAGGAGAAGGTAACGCCGCCACCCGATACGCTTGATACGGTGCTTACGTTTCCATTTGTTACGGCGGTATTGCCGCTTGTGTTTATGCTGTATACTTTACTGCTCTTATAGCTGATGGTTGTCTTTACTCCTCCCATATCTGTGACAGTGATAAGTCTGCCCGTACTGTCATAACCAAAGCGGGTTTGTAGCACTTCGGCAGGGTTTGACTGTGTAGACGGGTAGGTTACGGAAGTCAGGCGTCCCGACGTATAGGTATAGCTTATGACTCTTCCGCTATGATCGGTGATCTTCGAAAGGCGCCCCGATGAGTCGTATGTAAAGTGCGCCATGTGTCCTATACCGTCTTTTGTCGTGCTTACTCTTCCTGCGCTATTGTAGGTTATGGTGCTCGTGTTACCGTTCGAGTCTATCACCTTGGTAAGTTTACCTGCGCTGTTAAAGCACATACGGTTGTTCTTGTCATCATACAAGCAACAGCTGTTGTTGCCGTCACTGCACTCTGAGAAGGTAAGACCAAGGCCCGATTCGTCTGTGACTTTTCCGTTTGTATCTTCAACAAAGTAGTGGACCCTGCCATTTGCGTCGGTATATACCGCCTTTACCTCGGGCCTGTTTACCACCTTGAGCGTCTGCTCGACAGAGAGACGCCAGCCGTTGCCGTATGCGCTCGTTTCGCCAAGCTGAGAGGGGCGGTAGATGTGCGATACTACGAGCGGAAGCTTTTTGCCCTCCATCTCGATATCCTTGTGTACAAAATACAGCTTGCCGTTTGACAGGTTCACCATACCGCTGCCCGCTCTGCCGCAGTCGAAAGTGTGGTGCTTTTTGTGGTCGGAGTATGCGTCCTCGGAGACATAGTTTATCCTCAGTATTGCTCTTTCCTCGTCCACCGTGGAAGTATGCGAGTACACCTCTACACATTCGACGCACTGACACTCTCCTCTACTCGTTGTTTTGCCGCCACATCCGCATGCCTCAAGGCTGTTGCGTCGGTAGATAACCACACCGTAGTTTGCCTTTTCTCCCGATGCCCATTTTCTTGTGATGCCCGTCATGTTGACGTTTATAGTTGAGTAGGTAGTCTTGTTGTCGATGTAGAAGGTGTTTACCTTCTCGTTGTTGTCGCAGCCGGGCTGGTTTGCCCACGTAAGTTTCGCTGTGCTCCAGTCGTTCTTTGCAGGAGCTACGATAAATGCGGAGTTTGGATGATCGATCGTTCTGGCATGATCGTACCGTCAGTCTCAAGTTGGCATCCGTAATTCTGCTATTTGGTTCAAGCGTCGGCATCTGAGCCCACACGTATAGATTACTCTCGCTCTTTGATGGGTATGCACCTATTCTTCTGTATCCGCCCGATCGTATTTCTGTTCCGTCAGAGCATACGGTGACCATCGAGAAGCCGCCTGAGGTATTAGTCTCAGGGAGAACAATATTTATCTGCGGGTCAATTGTGATTGGGTACAGACGTTCATCTGAATTAAGCCATGCGGGAGATATGACAAGCTCGAGGACGGCACTGCCGTTTTCCTCTGTCAGCTCGTAGTGAGCGTCCTCGCTGTAGACACCCATGGCGTCCTGCATGGTTATCTTGGGGATGACGAATACGGGGGAGTTTTTCTCTGTGTCTTCTATCGGGTAGAGGGAGACGGTCTTTTTATCCTTGGCAGGTATCGCCTCGAGTCCCGTAAGACTGAGAGCAAAGCGGAAGGTTGTATTCTTGGGTGCTTTTCTCAGGATGATGTTTTCCTTGACGCCGCGATCGGTGACAGAGTATTCGGTCGTACTCTTTTTGTCCTCGCTCTCGTATGAGATAGAAGGGAAGCGTGCAATTTCCGCAATAGATGCGCGCTTGTATGGGCGTACATGTGCCTCAGGGTTCTTCTTGTGTGAATCTGTAGGCGGCAGATATCGCCAGCCGACTGCCATGCCGTCACGCTCTACACAGATGTACTTTCGCTTTCCTTCTTTTTTCGGGAAGCGTGCTTTGAAGCATCCCGTGTCTGCTTCAAAACAGTCATCCTTTTCTTCAAGATCGTGTGCTATGTCGATCAGCTTTCCTGTTTTTGTGTCCTTCCTGTGGACCGGACGGTCGTATACGTAAGCCATGAAGCTGCCATCACGCATACGGAAATGCTTGACGTTTTCTTCTCTTTTGTTTGTGTCCTCGTAGAGTATATCGGGCTTTTCTTCACTTTCATCTACGAGGGTAAGTGCGAGTTCGTCCTGCGTTTTGTTTTCTGTTGGTATGGTTTCGGTTGAATCTGCTCCTACACCAAAGCGCTTTGTGATAAATTCGTTAAATTCTTTCATTTGGTTTTCCTTTCTTAAACTTCTTGTTTTGAATTACAACGGTCTGTAGCGGATTTCAAGTATTTGAGGTGTGGAATAATTATCTGCGGTAGCAAGTGCTACACAGTCTGTATTACTATTTTCATTCTTTAGAATTATTCCTTCTGTATATTTTAGTCTGTTATCAAACGTGTTGCATATGATGTCAGTCATATCGATTGTGAGGTATCCGTTGTTAGCAGTGGATTTGGTTTTCACGCTACTAGACGGCTTTTTGTTGTTCCAAGTTGAACCAAAACTGCAAAAGCGCATTTTTGGTACATATACAGATAGTTCGACAGGGTGTTTCGTGAAGCATGGAATATGTAAAAGTGCTTTTGTAACTTCTGTGTTCTGTAAGTTGGATATTTTGGATAAATCCGGTCGAGAGTATAGCCATTGCTCTCCAAAAGCGTTGGTTTTGCCAATAAAGGCAGCTGCGCCAAAAGCGTTGTTTTCTTTCGGTGTGGCACTTTCGACGGTTGTGTCTCCGAAAAGCTTAGGTTCGTATAGATTTATTTCGAAGAGTAGCTGCGTGCCGCCATGACCGGTAACACTATAGGTGTGAGCGTTGTCGCTCTCTTTTTCTTTTATGGTCGCTGGATACACACTGCTTTTGTCAAACGAACAAATGGGGGAAATTGAAAAATAGGGTCTAAAGCCCTCTTTCATAAAAGCATAGTATTTTGAATTCTTTCTTTCAAAACCTTTTTTTGTTATTGCCTCTGTAGTGAATGTGAAGAAATCTTTATCTACCAAAACGGTTATTCCATTCAAGCTTGGCATAACGGTAACATTCTCACCAACTACAACGCCGTTCTGATATTTAAGATCACCGCAACCCAAACGAATTGAAATACCGATTTCTTCGTTTCTTATTGTAATTAGGGATTTATATATTGTGATTGTTGAGTTTGTTCCTAAGAATGAATACGTATTGCCCTGTATTGAAAAAGATCCGTGAACAAGATGTTTGTTTCTTGTGTTGTAGATTGGACTTGAAAAACAGTATGCCGTGTTAGTTCCGTCACTTTCTTTCAGTACAACTGAATATTTGTTCGTATTAGTAGGATCTATGTTTATATTCCTATCTTTTCTGATTCGCTTTATCTCGTCAATTATTGAGAACATTTTTTCACCTCCTTTCCTGACTGCAAGATAAGAATATGACAAAACCCTGACAACTCGTGTCAGGGTTAATTTGTTTTTTATATACTTTTATATTATACGATATATCAACTTAACGAATACTCCTCAAAATGCAACGAATAGGAAGTTTTTGTTTACAAATGATGTCGAATAGTTTACTCTACTGAAAAATATATAATCTATCGTAAGAGAAGAAAAATCAGAATCAGGTGAATTATGTCCGAAAGCCTCCGTATATATATTGACAAACCTTTTGTTATGCGATGGAAAGTGCTTGCAGCAAGCTTCCAATTACACTTGCGATCGAAATTATAATAATACATGCCTAAGAGATAAGTTTAACTTGTTTGATAATCAAGATGAACCTGGCAAATTAATGTGTTACGTAATCCGTTACGTGCATTAGTTTGTCAGGTTTTTTTTAACCCTGACGTTTTTTGTCAGGGTTAGTATTTAGAATTAACTCATAAAGGAGGTGTAGATGTGGGATGCGCCGAACGAAGAAAAGAAATTATGCGGCTTCTTTGCAGAAGAAGACACGAAACGATATCGAACTTAGCTTTTGAGTTGGGCGTTTCCGAAAGAACGATTATAAGAGATATTGGTGAATTAAGTGTTTCAGAACCTATATATACGCAGACCGGCAGGTACGGCGGCGGTGTGTACGTGATGGACGGTTATGAATATGGACGCACATATATGTCTGATGGCGAATTGCGATTGTTACGTAAAATACAGTGTTACTCGGAGAAAAAAGAAGTATGTGATCTATGCTCTGATGAGATACAGACTCTTTCGTCAATGATCTCGAAATACACAAAACCTGAATACAGAAAGGATCAGTAATGAAAAAGAAAGAAAAGGAATTGTTTTTTAAACTATGCGGGTTTAAAGAAAAACGTCTTGAGCGGGAAGACTTGAAGCATGCAACCTCTGCGGTATTGGGTATGCTGTTTTTCAACAGAATGCAGGCTGTAGCCTACGGAGTAATGAGAGAAAACGGCCTTTTAGGTGCGGTAAACCGCGAGTTCAGGAATCCCTTAAAAAGCGCCTGGGAACAAAACAAAGAAAAAAACGAAAGCTATTTTATTTGCGTGGAATACGTAAATAAACTGCTTTCCGATTGCGGTGCAAACTTTGCAATGCTCAAGGGGGCATATTTATGCGGAGTTTATCCCGAAGGCTACAGAACCTCAAACGATATTGATCTCCTGGTAGACCCGAGAGATGTTACAAAAATAGGGGAATGCCTTGCCGCAGACGGATTCAGACAAGGCAACATACGTAATGGCGAGTTTCTCCCTGCGACCAGACGGGAGATCATCGAATCCAAAATGCTGCGGGGAGAGACTGTTCCATACATAAAGGAGGTAGCACTTCCTCAGATGAGATTTCTCGAGGTGGATATCAATTTTTCGCTTGATTACAAAAACGGCGAATCAGACGTTCTCGGCAAGATGCTTTCCCGAACTATTTATGAGAACGTTGGAAAATACAGCGTTCGTACATTGTGCAAAGAGGATTTCTTTATTCATCTTTGTGCGCATCTTTATAAGGAAGCAACAACACTTCCTTGGGTTGAGATGGGCAGAGATATGACGCTTTACAAGTATTGCGATCTCTATATGCTTCTCTCTGAAATGACCAAAAAGGATATGGAGGATTCACTTGCTACGGCAAGAACTTACGGTATGGAAAAGATATACGCTTTTGCGGTACTGCAGACCTTAAGCCTTTTTGGCAAAGAAAACTTAGTGGCAAATGCAAAAGAACTATGCGAAAAGATTATTGCAGATGAACCAAAAATGTTACACAAGGTAATATCTCCGAAGGAAAACAAAGAGTATGAATACAAGGATTTTGACATAGCAAAACGTTTTTTCTGCGACAACAGATTGGCGTTGCTTAATGAAAGGAAAATACAAAATAATGAAAAAACTTAAAATGAAGAAAAACACATACCCAGGTAAACTGATAACCTTCTGCGGCCTTGACGGATGTGGAAAAAGCACGATGATAGACTACTTGTCAGAAGAACTCGGTTTGCAAGGTTACAGCGTGTTCATCACCAAACAGCCAACGGACAATGTGCGCGGTTCAAAAATATTCCGCACGTATATGGATGAGCCTAACCATGATGAATTTGATTACAGAAGTTTGTCGCTTCTGTGCGCAAGCGACCGCATTCAGCATACAAACAAGGTGATAATTCCGGCATTAAAGGCGGGAAATATTGTACTGTGCGATCGCTATTACTATTCCTGTCTCGCAAATCTGATAGCAAGAGGATTTAATGATGATAAGTGGATATACGAGGTATCGAAATACCTTATAAAACCCGATGTTGCATTTTTCCTCGACGTACCGGTTGATGAAGCGATATCTCGAGTCCGTCGAAGACTCGATGAAAAAGACAGGTATATTGATATACCGCTACAGTATGCTTTGCGAGATGCGTATTTGAATATTTGCAAGAAAAACGGTGGCGTACTTGTAAACACAGATTCAAGCATATCGGAAAGCCTCGGAATAATCAAAAAATCTACAGAAAGGGTGCTGGGAGATGAATGATAGAGTAATCCAACTTCTTTGTGAGCTTAGCGGTCTTGAAAAGGTTTCCGAAGAGGATACACTCCTTGGAAACCTCGGGCTTGATAGCCTTAATATGATTACTATGCTTATAGAGATAGAGTCTATATTTGATATCAGGCTAAATGAAAGTGATATGAATCCTTATGATCTTATTAAGGTTTCCGACGTGATTGGCTTGGTAGAAAAGTATATGGGAGAATCAAAATGAAAAATAAAGTTGACTTGCCTCTTGTTGAGCCTGTATTCCGTACGTATAACCATCTTGCAAACGGTAGCGCGATTCTATTTTCAAATCCTACCATACGCAATTGGTATCTGAATGACGTGTGCAGCCTGTGCTGTACGAAGAAGTTCCTTGAAGGATACACTTCTCCTCAACTTACGCCCCTTAAGGGAACACATCATAGTAATCCCAATATAGAAAGGGTCAGCTACAACACCCGATTTACCAAAGGGTATACCAATTGCATCATTAAAATATTGCTTGATAACGGATATTACGTTTGTTTTGACAAGATAGACGACTTTTATATCAAAGGTAAAAGTTGGTACAGAGAAAAGCATTTTCCGCATGACGGGATGATATACGGTTATGATGACGAAAAAGGAACATATAGTATTTTGGCCTATGACAGCAACTGGATACATCGTCCGTTTGATATTTCTCAAAAGGATTTCAATAAGGCAAGAAATAAGCTCAGGGAGATAGGAGTATATTCCAGAATAAGCGGAATAAAGCCTCGTGACACCGTCGTTGAGCTTGACGCAGAAAAGATACTAAAAAATCTTGAACAGTATATTACCGAAGCAACAGGCAAAAGACTTGGTAGCAGTGAAGAGATTATCTGCGGAATAGCGGTGCATGAATACATAGCAAAATACATAGACAAGCTGATAAGTGGAGAGATTCCCTATGACAAGATGGACCGAAGAGTCTTCTGCATGCTGTGGGAGCACAAAAAGCTTATGTCAGAGCGTTTGCGAAAGGTTGAAGAAGCTCTCGGTATAGATTCAAGCTGCAGTTTTGATTATGAAAAAATAGTACGCGATGCAAATCATATGCGGTTGCTATACGCTTCGCATCATGCTAAGCGCAGAGATGCGGTGCTGCCTGTTATTAAAAACACTTTGCTCAAACTATGTGAAGCTGAAAAGATCATACTTGAAGATTTTCTTGTAAAAGCGAAAGCAAAGGTGAACTTATGATTCTTTGGGATTACGTAAAAGAAAAAATGATAAAAAACCCCTCTCAGACCATAGGAGAGGGGCAGGGTAATATGACATATGAGGAAACGGTAATTCTCGTCGAAGAGTTTGCAAAAAAGCTTGAGGGAGAGAAAACCGTGTGTATTCTTTGCCGTTCCGAGATGTTTGCTGCGATAGCACTTCTTTCGTGCTTTGCAGCAAACGTAACAGCCGTGCCAATGTCGATGCGCTACGGCGAAGAACACTGTAAAAGAGTACTGAACACAGTAGATCCGAGCGCGATAATAACGGACATTTACGGAGACCTTGAGATTGTGTGCCTGCCCTATAGCAGCGTTGAAGAGGATGTGAGGGTGAATCCTGCACTAATTATGTGCACTTCCGGTACTACCGGAACTCCAAAGGGAGTCATGTTAAGCTCCGAGAACGTATTGACGAATCTGAAGGATATCTGCGCGTATTTTGATATTCGAAACGATGATACTCTCCTGATCTCCCGCCCGATTTACCACTGTTCCGCAATAACTGGTGAATTGCTCGCGGGGCTTGTAAAGGGCGTGCGAATAATTTTTTGCTCGGGGAGACTGGATGCTACGGATATAATGCGGCAAGTTGAAAAAAACAAGGTGACCGTTTTGTGTGCTACTCCCACAGTGTTTTCTCTTCTTGCCCGTCTTTGTAGCAGATACGACACTTCGTCCCTGAAGACTCTTTGTATAAGTGGCGAGTGTATGAGTGTTTCACTGGCAAAAAGAATAGCAAAAACTTTTGCCGGCACAAAGATATATCACGTTTATGGGCTTACAGAAGCTTGCCCTCGAGTAAGTTTTCTTCCCCCGGAGCTGTTCGAAAAGTATCTCGGATCCGTGGGAGTTCCGCTTTCATCCGTAAGCATTAAGATTGTTAAAGCTGACGGGGATGAGGCACGTATCGGCGAGGACGGAATTTTTTGGGTGAAGGGTGAAAACGTTATGCTCGGTTACTACAACGCACCCGATTTGACAGATAAGGTCCTGCGTGACGGATGGCTGTGTACAGGCGACGTTGCCTATATGAATGCCGATGGAATGCTTTATATAAAAGGAAGAAGCGACAATATGATCATCCGTGCAGGTATGAATGTGTATCCTGCAGAAATTGAAAACGCACTTTCGGAGGATCGAAGAGTTAAAGAGATTATGGCATACGGAAAGAAGTGCGAGGACCAAAGCGAAAAAATATGCCTGAAGATTACGGGAGATTTTTCCGATGTGGCAGAGGTCAAGGAGCTTTGCGTAAAGTGCCTCCCCGCCTATGCTATACCCACGCATATTGAGCTTGTGGATTCTCTCCCCAAAAATGGCTCGGGAAAGATAATAAGAGGTGGTAATAATGTTTGAATACGAGATGAAACTGCCTCTGACAAAAAGAGAATATGATGCTTTGCTTGAACTTACAGACGATCCTGAGGAAACAATTCAAACTAATTATTATTACGACACTGAAAGTCTTGATATGCAGCGAAAGGGTATAACTTGCCGTATCCGTGAGCACAAAGGCAGTTTTGTTGCAACGAAAAAGACACATTTAACAAATGGAGTAAGTAATGAAGAAACAAGTGAGGCAACAGGACCTTTTGACACTTCTTGGTTTGGCAATAATGTGAAGCTGTACGGTGAAATGATCACTCATAGAACTGTACTTTTAAATATAAATAGTGTTGTGGTTACGCTTGATAAAAATTCGTATCTTGGCACAACGGACTACGAGCTTGAGATAGAATATGAGCCCGAGCAAAGAGAGGAGGCGGAACGTTGGTTGCGGTATTACGCAGATTACGTTGACTCTACGCTTGCAGGCGAGGATGCGGCGGAATTCATATTTAGACACTCAAAATCCAAGGCAAAATCTGCTCGTTTTTTTGATTACTATTCTATCATATCCGCCAACAGAGAGGAGGTGTTACTTGATGAAGTAGTCTTATTAAATGATTGTCAGTAAAGGCAGTTCTGAGCTGGTTAACAGTGGGGCTAAGAACTGTTGTTCAGAAAATAAATACTGTTAAACAGAAAAGAAAGGAATAAAAATGGAAACAAAACAATTAAAAACGTTGTATTTCGGTGTAAATACAACTACGC
>JBGVLZ010000008.1:0-2112 GCA_045124505.1 Eubacteriales bacterium | reverse complement strand
TTATCCCGTTTCGGTCGTGAAAGTATTGAAATGGGTCGTTTGGTTCAGATTGTATATCCATCACTCGGAGTGACTTTTATCGCTATCCAAGAAAACGTAAACACTGCTACTGGCACGGGACTCGAAACAATGCCGTTTCATAATATTTTCAATGAATGGTATGCAGAGCAAACAAGCAAAAAGATAAAAGCTGTATGGAAAGCAAAAGCGAATAATGGCGAGCGTGTGGCTTCGGCAGTGCCGTTTGGGTATATGAAATCTACTGAAGATCCTAAACAATGGATTATAGACGAACCTGCAGCAAAAGTTGTTAGATATGTTTTTGAGCTATGTATCGCAGGACTCGGACCAATGCAAATTGCAAAACGCCTCGAAAGTGAGAAGATTGTAACTCCAACAGAATATTTTTATAGCGTTGGAAGAAAGACTTCGAATCCAAGACCTGCAAATCCATATAGATGGGATCAGGTATCTGTGGTTCGTATTCTAGAAAACAAACAGTACACGGGTTGTACAGTTAATTTCAAAAGCACCTTTGTGAGTTTCAAAGTGAAGAAAAAAGTCCTTCTCCCTGAAGAAGATTGGCAGATTATACCCAACACTCAAGAAGCTATCATTGATGAGGACACTTTTGATAGGGTTGCCGAACTTAGAAAACATCGCCGCCGTAATACTGCAACAGGAAAGACAAGTATGTTTGCTGGACTTTTGTATTGTGCGGATTGCGGTTCTAAGCTTTATTATGCCGCCGCAAAAAGCATTAAAGAGCACCAAGAGTTTTACCGTTGTTCGCAGTATAAGGAAAAGAGAGGTACGTGTACCATTCACTATATTCGTGATGTGGTACTCAAAGAAATGGTGCTAGAAACAATAAGAAGGGTTGCAAAATACGTCACAGAATATGAGCCGGTATTCCTTTATCTTTTTGCAAAGAAAAATACAATTGGCAGAGCAACGACTATAAGAAATATGAAATCCAAAATTGAAAAATCCAAACAGCGCATTAAGGAACTCGATAAGTTGATTGAGCGTATATATGAGGATAATGTGCTCGGTAAGATTTCGGATGATCGTTTTTATCGTATGTCTGCAAACTATGAGAAAGAGCAAAAAGAATTGCTCGCCCCAGTTGAACACGACGAGCTGAAAGTCAGAGATGCGGAGCAAGAAAAAATAAATCTTAATATTTTCCTTGAGGCTATTCGTGAGTGTACTGACTTAAAAGAATTAACACCCACACTTGTAAACACATTGATTAAGCGGATAGATGTTCATAACAGTACGAAAGATGAACACGGCCACAAGCATGTTCCCATCGATATTTACTTTACTGCGGTTGGAATTATCAATATTCCTACCGAAGAAGAACTGATTGCGGCAATGGAAGAAATGCGAGAAAAGCCGCTGAAATCCGCTTGAATAAAGGAAAAAGGCATAGCCCGTGTGGGCTATGCCATATCCTGCGAAAGAACTGTCCTTTAGGGTACGGCCCTAAACGCCCTTTTTTCTTTTATTTTTTATGCTCTTCGAATCGGACGAGTATCGTGTCCTTTCCGATACGTTCGATATCGCGCCAGGGAATGACGGTTCGGTTTTTCGTCGAAAGCGAGGCGAGAAGTCCGTTGCCGGGGATGATCAGCGCGGTTATTTCTCCCGTGCAGGTGTTTACCTCCAGATCGCCGATGCAGCCGAGCAGACTGCCGTCGCAAAGGTTGATGACCTCCTTGCATTTAAGCTCGGAAAAGCTGGATATGACGGGTATTAAAGCAGTATGCATATCAAGCCGCCGCTTCCTTCGTTGATAATGCGCTGGATCGTGCCCGCGATCTTTGCGCGTGCGTCGTCGGGCATATGGGCAAGCTTGCTGTTAAGTCCTTCGCTGACAAGCTCGTGAAGCGTTTTTCCGAACATATTCGATTCCCAAATACTTTTCGGGTCCTCCTCAAACTCCTTTAAAAGAAAGCTCACAAGCTCCTCCGACTGACTTTCGGTGCCGACGATGGGGTTTACCTCGGTTTCGATATCCGCCTTCATCATGTGTATCGAGGGCGCGCTCGCCTTCAGCTTAACGCCGTATCCGCCCGGTTGCTTTACTATTTCGGGTTCCTCGAG
>JBGVLZ010000007.1:0-6237 GCA_045124505.1 Eubacteriales bacterium | reverse complement strand
GGTTGGACTCAGCATGGGTATTGTCAGTACCTTAATTGCTGTTTCAAAGATTTTTGACGGTATATCCGACTTCTTCTTCGGAAGAATGATTGATAAGACACACACCAAGATGGGTAAGGCTCGTCCCTGGATGCTTTGGCCTTACATCGGCTGCTCGGTTGCACTTGTTGCTTGTTTTGCAGTACCTATGAATTGGGGCGAAACAGCACAGTACATTTTCTTCTTTATTTCATACACTCTTCTTAACGCAGTGTTCTTTACTGCGAACAACATTGCCTACGCATCTCTTACAGCTCTTATCACAAAGAATACAAGCGAGAGAGTTCAGCTCGGTTCTTTCCGTTTTATTTTTGCTTTTGGTACAAAGATTATAATTGAAGCTGTTACAATTCAGGCAGTAGCTTTGCTTGGCGGCGGAGCTTTCGGCTGGAGAACTATAGCTATCATTTATGCAGTTCTCGGTCTTATTGTCAACACCATTTCTGTTTTCTCTGTCAAAGAACTTCCTGAAGCTGACGAAGGTATGGAAGAGGAACGTGAAGAGGAACACAAACTTACTTTCTTTAAATCCTTCAAGCTTCTGTTGAAAAACAAATATTATGTTATCATTTGCATTACCTATATTATGACTCAGATTTATGCTTCTGTTATTGGTATGGGCACTTATTATGCAAAATATATTCTCGGTAACGAAACACTTTTCAGCGATCTT
The DNA here is from genome assembly GCA_045124505.1 of Eubacteriales bacterium. Lineage (GTDB taxonomy): Bacteria > Bacillota > Clostridia > Oscillospirales > CAG-272 > RGIG7213. Next base: position 5,525 of record JBGVLZ010000007.1, on the reverse strand, counting down.
TCGCTCGCTATCAATATCACTATGGTTGTGGCTTTGATTGCACTGCCTATGATTATTCAGAAAATGGGTGGTATGTATAAGCTCAACATTGCAGGTTATATTCTTGCAACGGTCGGTCGTCTTGGTGTTATGGCTGCCGGATATATGGGAAGTATCCCGCTTATGCTCGCATTTACAGCTGTTTCAACTTTAGGTATTGCACCTCTTCAGGGCGATATGAATGCACTTATCGCTTCTTGCTCTGAATATACAACATTAAAAACAGGTCACAGACTTGACGGCATGATGTATTCCTGCTCTTCTCTCGGTATTAAAGTCGGCGGTGCTTTCGGTACTGCTATCTGCGGTTGGCTTCTCGACTTTGCCGGCTATGTCGAAAACGCAGCTGTACAGACACCTGCAACAGTAAATATGCTTCATTTCCTTTATCTTTGGGCTCCCGTAATTATTTGCGCCGTAGTTGCTGTGCTTCTTTCACGCCTTAAGGTAGAAAAGGCTAACAAAGAGCTTCTTGAAGAAAAACACATGACCGAAGATGATGTTGAAGTTGTTTACGGAAATGTATAAGGAGGTATTACCGATGAAAGAATATCAGAGATTTGACAGAATAGGTACAACTCCTCACAGAAGCTACTACATTCCATTTGCACCTGATGATGTGATACGCACAAAACACGGAATCATCGACCGTACTTCAAGCTCCCGTTTTACACTTCTTGACGGTGTATGGCAGATTAAACAGCACGACCACGTTGAAGATTTTGACGTGAACGAAAAGCTTGGTGAAGACATTCCTGTTCCCGCCTGCGTTCAGATGCACGGATATGACCAGATTCAATATCTTAATACAAGATATCCCTTCCCGGTTATGTTCCCTCATCTGCCTTATGAAAATCCTTGCTGGCATTACCGCCGTACCTTTAATATCAAAAAGCAGGCAGGAGAAAGATATTATATAAACTTTGAAGGCGTTGACAGCGCATTTTACCTTTACATCAACGGTTCATTTAAAGGATATTCTCAGATTTCTCACGCTACAAGCGAATTCGACATCACAGAACTTGCTGTAAACGGCGAAAACACAATTGACATCCTTGTTCTGAAATGGTGTATCTCCACCTATCTTGAGTGTCAGGATAAATTCAGATTTTCGGGTATCTACAGAAGCGTTTATATGCTTACCCGTCCCGAAAACCACATTACCGATTACAAGATTGAAACCAAAATTGACGGCAACAACGGTGTTCTGAAATTTATCAATGAAAGTCCCGTTGATATCGAGCTTGCTCTCGAAGGCAAAACAGTTACGGCAAAGGCAAATGACAACGTTTCTGTAATTTTATCAGATGTGAAGCTTTGGACTGCGGAAACCCCCAATCTTTACACTTTAACACTTACCGCAAACGGAGAAAAAATTATTGAAAATATCGGTTTCAGAGAAATCACCATCGACGGTAAGGTGTTTAAGGTTAACGGTGAAGCCGTAAAGCTTAAAGGCGTTAACCGACACGACTTCCATTGTGAAACAGCAGCAACAGTAAGCCTTGAGGATTTGGCAAGAGATGTTCACCTGATGAAAGAACTCAATGTCAATGCAGTCAGAACTTCGCACTATCCCAACGCTCCTGAGTTTTATATCATCTGCGATACATACGGTCTTTACGTTATGGATGAAGCTGACCTTGAAATGCACGGTGCCTGCACACGTGACGGCAGATATGATATGGAACTTTGGTCTGAATATGCCGAAAACGAATTCTTTACACCCGGTATTACAGACAGACATATTGCTCTTGTTGAGCGTGACAAAAACCGTCCGAGTGTAATTATATGGTCACTCGGTAACGAAAGCTCATTCGGTAAAGCTTTCTTTGAGGGCGCAAAATATATCAAAAACCGTGACAATACCCGTCCGGTTCACTATGAAGGCTTGCAGAATGCAGACCCGAAATATTATTATTCCGACCTTGTTGATATGGTCAGCATGATGTATCCGTCTTTTGACACAATCCGTGAAAAAGTTCTTGAGAATCCCGAAGAAACCCGTCCGTTTGTTATGTGTGAATATACACACGCTATGGGTAACAGCTGCGGTGACATAGCGGAGTATTGGGATATGATTTATAATAACGAGCAGATGATGGGTGCTTTTGTTTGGGAATGGGCAGACCACGGTATCAAAACCGACAAAGGTTTCTTGTATGGCGGTGACTTCAAGGAGCCTGAGCACGACGGCAACTTCTGTGCTGACGGTCTTCTGACTCCTGACAGAAAGCTTAAATCAAACGCTCTTGAAATGAAAGCGGTTTACGGCGGAAAAACAAAGTCAGAGGTTACTATCGTTGATATTCCCGCAAGCACATACAGATTCTCATCATCAATTGATATTGAAGTTAATGAGCATACCAGCGAAATCACTTCAATCAAAGCCGACGGCAAGGAAATTCTTCGTGTGCCGATGCACTTTAATATTACACGATTCACTGATAACGACAGAGAACTTGTTCCCCATTGGATTGGCAGATGTCATCTTGATGCTTGCAAACCGCATATCTTCTTTTGCGAAAAGACGGAAAACTCCTACAAATTCAAAGGATGTCTTGCTGCAAACTGTCTGATGCCTGCCGCATTTTTTGAAATTATGTATGAGGTTTCGGGCAATGTTCTGACAGCTACTGTTGAATATACGCTTGCAGATTATGTTGAGAACTTCCCTCGCTTCGGTGTTGAGTTTGGCGTAGACAAAGCTTATGCTAACTTCTCTTATGCCGGCTTCGGACCTACAGAAAGCTATGTGGATAAGCATACAGCCTGTGAATACGGCTACTATGTAAGCTCTGCACGTGAAAACTATGAACATAAATATATTCGTCCTCAGGAATCAGGCAGCCACTATGCTTGTAAGTATATGGCTGTAAAGGACTTATTCAAGGTAACGGCAGAACAGCCTTTCTCATTTTCAGTAAATCCCTACACCACAAAACAGCTTTGTGAAACACTTCACTCGTTTGAGCTTGAAGAAAATGATTTTGTAAATGTTTGTATCGACCTTGCAATGCGTGGTGTCGGTTCACATTCCTGCGGTCCCGAATTACCTGCTGAATACGAGATTCCGAAAACAGGTAAAAACACCTTCAAGTTTACATTTTAATTAAGTTTCAAAATTAACGGATGCGGTTTTGTCGCCGAGTAAATGACAAAAATCGGAGATACCTCATCGATAGGTGTCTCCGATTTTTTTATAAGGAGTAAAAAATGAAAATTGCATTAATTGCACATGACAAAAAGAAAAATGAGATAATCGAACTGGCAAAGGAATACAAGGATGTTCTCGCCAAGTATGAGTTATATGCCACCGGTACAACGGGAACTCTTATAATGGGCGAAACGGGTCTTAAAATTGTCAGAATGAAGAGCGGTCCCAAGGGCGGCGACCAACAAATAGGTGCAATGCTCGCAAACGGTGAACTTGACCTTATTGTATTTTTGCGTGATCCCTTGACAGCACAGCCTCATGAACCTGATGTTTCGGCACTTCTCCGTTTGGGTGATGTTCAGAGAATTCCGCTTGCAACAAATATAAACAGTGCAACTATAATGTTGGAAGCATTAAAAAACGGAACTTTTTTTGATATGGTAAAGCGTACTCATTCTGAAGATTAATAATCAAAAAGGGGGAGTTAGATGGATATTCTGTCTTTTTGGAATCAAATGACAGCAAACCCGCTTTTGTTTATTGCTGTGCTTTTAACGCTGGGCGTTATTCTGGTAAACGGATGGACAGATGCGCCCAACGCTATCGCAACCTGTGTTGTCACACGGTGTATGCCTCCGAAGGCAGCAATACTTATGGCGGCGGTATTTAATTTTCTTGGTGTTTTTGTAATGACTATGGTAAATGCTACGGTTGCCGAAACCATTACAAAAATGGTTGATTTCGGAAGTGATCCCGATTTGGCAATTATAGCGCTCAGTGCCGCTTTGTTTGCCATTGTAATATGGGCAACGTTGGCTTGGGTATTTGGTATTCCTACAAGTGAAAGCCACGCCCTTATTGCGGGTCTTACCGGAAGTGCTATTGCTGCACACAACAGCTTACAGGGTGTAAACGGTGGAGAATGGATAAAAGTAATTTACGGTATCGGTATTTCCGTAGTTCTCGGTTTCGGTTTGGGTTGGATTGTTTGTAAAATAGTCACGATATTATTTTATAAAGCAGACAGACCAAAGACCGAACCGTTTTTCAGAGGTGCACAGATAGTAGGTGCTGCATCAATGGCATTTATGCACGGTGCACAGGACGGTCAGAAGTTTATGGGTGTTATCCTGCTTTGTGTGTATATGTCGCACGGACAAGCATTACCGTCAGATATTAATATTCCGATTTGGCTGATGGTTGTTTGTTCAGTTATTATGGCGTTAGGCACGGCAATGGGCGGCAAAAAAATCATAAAATCTGTTGGTATGGATATGGTAAAGCTTGAAAAATATCAAGGTTTTTCGGCAGATATAGCGGCTGCAATTTCGCTTTTATTCTGCTCAGTATTCAGCTTACCTGTTTCAACCACTCATGCAAAAACCACATCAATTATGGGTGTGGGTGCAGTTAAGCGTGTTTCTGCAATAAATTTCGGTGTGGTCAAGGAAATGGTGCTCACTTGGGTGCTTACTTTCCCCGGATGCGGACTTGTCGGGTATATAATGACCAAGATATTTATGCTTATATTCACATAAATGAAAGGAACTGAAAACGATGGCAAAAGGCGATAAATTTTATTTTGAAAATTTTATAGAATGTGCTCAGCTTTCAAAAAAAGCAGCATTGTACCTTGTCAGCTGCCTTGAAAATTATGATGCAGATAAGATTGAACCAATGCTTGTCAAAATGCATGAATATGAAAACAGAGCTGATATAAAGAAACACGAAATGAACGAGGCTCTTGCAAAAGCCTTTGTAACTCCTGTTGACCGTGAAGATTTGGATATGATGAGCCAACAGCTTGACAATGTACTTGACCTGCTTGAAGAAGTATTACAAAAGCTGTATATATATGACATCAAAACCATTCAGCCGCCTGCAATAGAATATGCCAAGAATCTCGTAAACGGTTGTGATTTGCTTTGCTCAATTATGGGTGAGTTTGAGAATTTCAAGAAATCCCAAAAAATCCACTCGCTTATTATTGAGTGCAATGATGTTGAAGAAGTATGTGACAGACTGTATCTCTCATCAATGCGTAACCTCACCAAGAATTCGGATAACACTCACGAAAGATTTTGCTGGTACAAAATCTATGATTGTCTTGAAGCTTGTGCGGACGCCTGCGAACACGTAAGCGAATGCGTAGGTTCAATCATTATGAAAAACACATGATTGTGTAAAAGTAGAAGGATGTATATAGAAAACAACCCATTCCAACGGTGCTTTGCATCAGTGGAGTGGGTTGTTTGTTTTCGATATTAATATTACTCGTTTTCTATTTCTGCTTGTGCTTCAGCCTGAATTTTGCTGTCATAGGAAAGTA
>JBGVLZ010000006.1:0-1665 GCA_045124505.1 Eubacteriales bacterium | reverse complement strand
CGCAGTCTATCAATCTGTTCTTTTCTTTTCTCCGCTTCACGCTCATAGTGTTCGCTGTACAATTCTGACAGTTTATCCAAGTGCATTTGTGTGAGTTCTTGCTCTGTGGCTCTGTACTGCTCTTGCGTGATAGCACTCTGTTCCAACGCTGTTTTGAGTACAGTCATTCTGTCAGCGTATGTACTGTTCTCTTGCTCTATTGCGTCTAAAGCATTAAACTTCATCCGCTGAATTTCAGCGTTCAAATTCTCATAGGCTTTTCTTGCTTTGTCTGTTTCTTCAGCTAATTTTCTAGCGGCAGAACTTGCGGCGGTACTTCCAGAAGTGCCGGACCCCGACATTTTAAACAAGTCGTTATAATTTAAAGATTTTGTTTTTAAAGAATTTTGCAAATTTATTCTTGTTTGAATTAAATCGTTGTATGCTTTTTTACGCTCATCATCATTCTTTTTTTCAATATCTGCAAGCTGTTTCTGAAAAGCATCTTCTGATGCAAGTTCAGTATTTTTCATCTGCTTGTTTGCATCGGTTACACGTTTTCTTTCAGCCATGTAATAATCTAGCAGTGGATGGCCTTTTGGCAGTTGCAGAATAGCTGAAAGGTCAACTTTTCCGCTTCTCTTTACCAACGCTGTATTTTCTAGGCCTAATTCTTTAATTTTAGCCAACATCTTGATACTCAAATCGGCACGATTCATAACATCGTATGTAGTGCCGTGAACGGTTTGAGCGATAATAGAACCGGCTCTTTCTGCATATGCTTGTAACTGTTTGTACCACGTATCTAACTGCGCTGTTATATCACCAAGACCTAAACGAACAAAATCAAACCAACCCTCGAAGTAACCAATTTCAGCCTTGCAAGTTTTTTCTCCGGCATCAGACAGATTTGAGAAAAAATCTGCGAACGGTTGCCATAAATTTGATAGACCGTTTGCAATAGTGGAAAATGCGCCTTTAAACGCTCTAACTATTCCGCCTAACGCTTGCTGTACTTCTGCGGATTTCAGCCAAGCGGTGAAGCTGTCTAACGCTCTTGATGCTGTATAGATACTGTCTGCTATCTCTCTGCCTACATCTCCGGTTGCGATGGCAGTCCACATATCTGACCAAGCATCAGATAGGTTCTTTGTCGCTCCGGTCATACCTCGCATCTGAAAATTGAGCGTTTCAGCAAAGTTATTTTTTGAAATATCGGAAATATATTTCATAATGGATTCAGAAGTGTTATCTATAACGGACTTCTGACCCTTATATGAAACTTCAATTTGATCACCCGTAGCTTTTGCGACAATACCAAGCTGTTTTAAGGCTTTCACTTGACCGAGTGCTGCACTTGTAACGACTTGCGACACACTAGCTAGAGTGTTATTTGTTCCCACGGCAATCGCTGACAACGCTTTGATATTTTCTTCTGTCGGAACAATACCGGACTTATTCAGATTGACAGCCGCCGCTGTTATATCATCAAACTGTTGTGGGATTTTTCGAGATAAATTATTTAAATCATTGAATAAAATTTTAGCATCTTCAATATTTCCGGTAATCGCTGATAAACTAGAGACCTTACTCTCATAGTCTTTCAGTGAATTAACAATTTTATTGAATGATGCAACGGCAGAAAAGGCCCCCGTCAATCCGGCGGCCATGCCTTTAAAAGAATTT
>JBGVLZ010000005.1:0-2292 GCA_045124505.1 Eubacteriales bacterium | reverse complement strand
CGCCAAGAAAGCGTTTTGCCGCCGCAACGGGCCCCATTGTGTGAGATGAGGACGGGCCAAGACCTATTCTGTAAAGATATTTCAGTGATTGCATAATTTGCTCCTTTGGGGTGGAGATTTGTTTTTATATTTAAAGTTTTTTAATTGTTTTTTGGTGAGATTTTTATGAGGAATAGATTAGAAAAGCGGGGAAGAATTTAGCCTTCCCTTGTCATGGGAGCACTCCGCTTCGCTACGTATCAAGTTTGCCGTAGGCAAACATTGAGGGGACCGCTTGCGGTGGATGAGTGGTCCTTTGTCATAAAGTAACATTTGCACCCAAATGGACCGTCGGGGACGCCTGTCCCTACGGATAAATAATATTATACGTTCGTAGGACGGTGGCTTGCTGCCGCTGATGTGATGTGAAACATAATAAGATGACGTATTGACAAAAAATGACTATGGTGATATAATGAATATATCACAGTGGATAGTGATACAAGGTTAACAAATAATATGCGTTTTTAGCTTTAATTCTACAAAAGGAGTGACAATAATATGAAAAAAATTATAGCTATTTTATCGTTGATCTCTATACTTTTTTCTTTTTCGTCTTGTTCAAATAATCCATTTGATCTGAGACCGGATTATTTAAAAGAAAGAGGTATTGTTTTAGGTAGAAAGGTGAAATCAGTAGATTTTACATCCAAAAACGGTGAAAAAATCACTTTTAATGATACGGATAGCTTTTATACAATACTTGATGAAATCGAGCTTGATTACCTCAGTGGAAAGAAGTGCGTATTTGATGCCAAAATAAAATTAGATGACGAAACGCCGATATTTATAAATGAGGATCTTTATAGCTCTGAAGATGCCTGCCTTGACAAATGCAGAATTCATAAAGAGGGCGAACTCAGCATTGCTACAATTGATACATATTCAACGGACACGGTTGATAGAAGATTTGAAAAATACATATATGAAGACGAAATGGCATTTTTTGGTGTTGTAAAACAGGCCTTTGCCGGTGTTAGAACCGAGTATTCATCAAAGAAATATCCTAAAGTCCCTGAGGCTGACACTGAATTGTTTCAGATGAGCTCAATTTCAGATGACTTTGGCTATTTTATTGGAGCGGCTAGCTTATTCAGATATTCTACTGTCCCCTCGCAAACAGGATTGAATATAAATGAGCTGATAACCGTTGGATACACGTTGTATGAAAATTACATTGTATTGAGGCAGACCGCGCCGTTTATATCGTTACAGTTCCCGAATTTCAGCTATGATGAATATGTCTTTTATAAGCAAGCTGAGGCTTCCGATTGTTCTATAATACAAGAGGCTTATTGTAACGTCGAAACGGGCAAGATTGAATTGATCAGGTTTTACGGTGACACTACAATGCATACAAGCAATCATTGGGGAGATAAGTGGGAAGTTGATATCAAAATATACGTATATGATATCGACGAGGCTGAATTCAAAAAAGAGGTTGATAAGCTGGTTGATTACGTAAAATCAAACGCTGACTGACAACATATCGAGTCAACAGAGTTAATATATCGGCAGAAGAAAAATGAGAGCAAGAATATAAGGATTTTTTCCTTGTATTCTTGCTCTTTTGTTTGCATAATGATCTTACTTAGCGGTGTTTCATATTATCGCCTCGTTTGCCGCGGTTGTAGGCTCTTATTATTTTGCGGCGAGCTATCTGGGGGGACTCAGCCAAATGATTTGTTTACGTATGACAGATCGGTGTCTCTGCTGACCTTTGTAAAGACCGCGCTGATGGTATATTTGAGTCCGTACGTGCCCTCAAAGATATTTCCGTCATAAACGTACTCGTTACAGGTGAGCGTTGTTCCAAGCTTAAAGGTTTGCGCGAACACGCCGAATTTTTCGTATTCGCCGTTGCCGAAATCGATCTCAACGTATGAATACTTATCAGGGTCTTCGGTGTCGTTGATAAATTTGCATTTGATATCGGCGATATAAGGCTCGGTGTCGTTATCGAGGTATGCGTAGTGTCCCGTGCCGTCCTCTCGTATTACGAGAAACATCTGCATGCCGTTCTCAGCGAGGCGATCCACGTCTCCACCGTAAGAGGTCAGGGCATACGTGCCCTCAATTTTATACATTCTTCCGCTCCTTATGACGTAACAGCCACTCAATACGGACGTAGTCAAAATCAACAATATGAGGGCAATGGCGAAAGAAATCAGTCGTCGAATAGAGTTCTTCATATAAAATCCTCCTGCGTCGTATATATTTTTGATAAAGGCGGAAGCCTTATCTGTAATTATA
>JBGVLZ010000004.1:0-13544 GCA_045124505.1 Eubacteriales bacterium | reverse complement strand
TCCGCCTTGCATCGGAGCTTATGAAGCAGGAATTTGATACAAACGATATTTTCTCAAATCTCTATGCGGACGATTTTGAATTTATCCGTCTGCGTGCGAAGTTCATACTTAAAATAAACCTGACAGAATACGGCGTTGCGTACATCTACACAACAAAGGAAGAAGCCGCTGAATACGGTTTTGATACCTTTACCCTTTCCAGAAGCATGGTAAATACAATGGGCGATATCAAAGGCATCAACATCTGGGTAAACTTCACTGAAACAGATGGCGGTGTACTTACCGAAATACGCTCAAACAAGCATAACATAAACCCCGTTGCGGTTAAATACGGCGGAGGCGGCCACGCAAAGGCAAGCGGTGCTACTGTAAAGGACCGTGATGAGGCGATGTCGCTTTTAGAAGATCTTATAGCATACAATAAAAATATGGAGTAAATATGGTAAACGAAAATATGAAAAAGATCCTTGAAAAGATCAAGGAATACAACAGAATTATAATTTTCCGACATTTCCGTCCCGACGGAGATGCGATAGGCTCAACAAAAGGTCTTGCTGAAATACTCAAGGCGACGTATCCCGAAAAGGAAATATATCTTCAGAACAACGATTTTTCAAAGCATCTGGCTTTTTTAGGCGGAGAGGATGAGCCTATTCCCGATGAAATGTATACGGACGCCCTCGGTATTGCAATTGACACAGGAACATTTGAAAGGCTTTCAAATCCGAAGTACAAGCTGTGCCGTGAGCATATAAAGATCGACCACCACATTCCGATAGAATCATATGCTGAATATGAATGGGTTGAGGAGTTGCGTTCTTCATCGTGCGAGATGATAGCGGCATTTTATGATGCATTCAAGGATGAGCTTCGCATGACAGATACAGCCGCATATTATATATATACGGGTATGGTTACAGACTCGGGCCGTTTCCGCTACAGAGATGTATCGGGTGAAACACTGCGTCTTGCGGGCACACTTCTGAAATTCAACGTCGACGCAGAAAAGCTTTACGCAAATCTTTATCTGCGTGAATTCGAAAGCTTCAAGTTTGAATCTCACGTTCACAAAAAGATGAAGATCTCCGAAAACGGTGTTGCATCTATTTATATTTCCCTGCCGATGCAAAAGGAATTCAACCTCTCGACAGAAGATGCAAGTGCGGCAATTTCCCATCTTGATTCTATCAAGGGTTCGCTTATCTGGGTTGCTTTTATCGAATGTCCCGACGGATCTGTGAGAGTTCGTTTGCGTTCACGCTTCATCACTATAAATTCACTTGCGGAAAAATACCGCGGAGGCGGTCACGCTTGTGCAGCGGGTGCTACCGTTTACTCAAGACGTGAAGCAAACAAGCTCATAAAAGAAGCGGATGCAATGCTGAAAGAGTTTAAAGAAAACAATGAGGGTTGGTTATGAGGATACTTATAACAAACGATGACGGATATGACGCACTCGGTATAAAGCTTCTTACAAATTGGGCAAGAAAACTCGGCGATGTAACCGTTGTCGCCCCTAAAACGGAGCAAAGCGGAACAAGTCATGCTATTGATTTTATACATCCGACAGAAATAAAAAAGGTACATTCCGAGGACGGTCTTACGGTATATTCAATGGCATCAACTCCTGCTGACTGCGTGCGATTTGGCATACTCGGACTCGATCAGAAATATGATGTTGTATTTTCCGGAATAAACCGAGGGGTTAACGTCGGTGAGGATATAGTTTATTCAGGAACTATCGGTGCAATATTTGAAGCGGCAAAAAATAAAACTCCCGCGATTGCTTTTTCGTCATTTTTTGACGGACAAACGGAAGCTGCCGAATATCTTGATATCGCTTATAAATACATCTGCGATAATAAGCTTTTGAAAGAAAATCCGCTTTACAATGTAAATATACCGAAAAAAGCAAATGAAATACGCTTGACGTATCAGGGTACACAATATTTTTCGGACCGTTTTGAAAAAACGGGTGAGGATATGTATATCCAGACAGGTGAGCAAATTCCCGATGAGTTTCCCGATGACCTCAACCGTGACACAGTTGCGGTACATAACGGAATAATTTCGGTAACTCCCCTGCTTCACACAAGAACGAATTTTGAGGTTTTCAATAATCACACAAAAACAGTGAAATTATAAATAAAAGCTGGCTTGATAAAATTCAAGTCAGCTTTTTTATGAGCATTATGCTGCTGTAAGGTCACGCCATGCCGTTTCAACGTACGGTGTGGGATTGCAATTATATTTATCAGACAGCTTGCCGCCGCCTGTTATATTACCGAACAACTGTCCCCAACCGCCCTGATAGTTGAGATATTCATAAAAATCATTGTAGTGGTTATTTGTATAAAATACGTGCTTTTCGTTGATATCAATTATCTTGTCGCCGTTTTTATCAAATCGTGAATAAACGATTCGTGCCGCACCTCTCGTTATCCTTGTTCCGTCATTGTACACGCGTGCTTTGTGTGAAGGATCGCATGTTGTACCTGTTGTGCCGATATCAAGCTCAAAATAATCGAAATCACCGCCGCAACCGCTTATATTCGGAAGCTCAGGTTCATAAGGATATTTATCTGTGTTACCGAAAAATCTTGAATGGTTAACTCTCAAATACTTGCCCCACGGATGAGTCTGGGGATTTCCGCTTTTTGCACTGAGATAATTCGGGGGAATTTCTCCGAATGCGTATATATAAGCCGCCACTTCATCAAGTGTGACATATGCGCCGTCCTTGTAAATGCGGTTTACTACCTTACCGCTGTCATCTACAACGTAGTATGTTTTTTTATCGTCGGAATACTTACCGCCTGAATTACGTACAAAAAGTCCGTTTTCCTTCGGTCTGTTTTTGCTTATCGTAGGATCTTCATCCTGCGCTTCAATTGAACCGGACATTAAAAAATGCTGTGTTCTGTAATATGCATCCGATGCACTTACCGCAGGCTTATAATTTGCATAAAATTCTGTTTTGTTTACACCTACATAAGGGTCTGTTTCAAACACAGGCTCATCAACCGTCACATCTTCCGATATTGTGACTTTATCTGTCTGCACTGCATTTGTCTGTGCATCTGTTACAGCATCAGTCACGGCATCTGTCTGAGATTGCGACGGTGTTGTTTCGGTTTTATCTGTTTCTTCAACCTTATCGGTTTGTTCTGCTTTTGTTGTTACATCAGAAAATGTCGTTACGGTATCAACATTCCCTTTACAACCGCTTAAAAGAAACAGCGATGCTAATACAATCGCAAGAATTTTTTTCATATTCACTTTTCCTTTTTATTTTTTTCTTTATTATACAACAAAACAATATAAATATCAAGTACAAAATATTAAATATAAAAACTACCCGACTTGTATCGGGCAGTTCAGATATTAAATTATAAAACAAATTTAGCTGCAGAATAATACCTTGTATTTGTAAGATTCGATTTGTCGTAGCATCTCATCTCCATATATCCTTCAGTACGACATATGCCTAAAAATTTGCCATTGTCAGTCGAAATGAATGTACCGCTTTCATCATCAAAAATCCAAGCACTCGGCGGTCTTTTATTATATGAGTTGATACAATGTGAAAATTCTCCTTCGGAAGCGATATACAATTTACCTTCTCTTGTCACAATATAGATGTAGTACATATCGCCCGACTTCTCAACAAAAACATCGACTGCCTTATCCTTATTCGTGGTTACAGCAAGTTTATTGCCCCATATATCACCCATAAAATACGTAGATGTGCTTGCGTATTTAGCGTGAAGCTTATAAGCCTTTCCCGGTATGGGTGCTGTATTGTTATCGGTGGGCGGAGTGGGTGCAGCCGTCTCGGAATCTTCGGCAGGATTTTGTGTATCAGGCACACGTGTATCAGGCGCACGTGTGTCAGGTGCACGTGTATCAGGTGCATGTGACTCAACGATTTCTGTCTCGACCATTTCAGTTTTTGAGATTTCCGCTTCGGTTTGTTTTGATTCGGTTATATCCGATTCAGGATATTCCGACTGAACAATCGTGTCTGTGTCTGTCTCCGCCTCTGTATCTGTCTTTATATCTGTGTACGCACTTGTATTTACAGTCTTTTCATCGGAATTTACATCAGTTATTTCATTTTCCGTTTTGTTACAGGATGCAAGCGGCAAAATAGAAAGAACAAGCAAAAGCGCTGTCAGCTTTCTCATATGTTATACTCCTTATAAAATCATCTTTCAGATTTTTTATCTGTTTATTTTTCTTTATTATATCACTTAATAACTCAAATTGCAAGTATAAATTTTGATATTTGACAAAAAATCCGGCAAATTTGCATTTGCCGGATTTTTGCTATATTCAGAAATAAGTCTTAGAAGGGTTTGCAGCATCCTGCAGCAACTGCATCGGGATACTGATTCTTAAGCTCGTCGATCGTACCTTCGAAATCAATACGATTCTTTTCGCTCATTTTCTCAGCATTAGGACAGTCGGGTGTGTGTACCTTATTGTTACCCTTATTGATAACATAGTCACCTGAGCCTGTAGGTGTCTGTGTAGGAGGCTCAGTTTCTGCGGGAGGCTTAGGAATGTCAGTGATCTTTTCTGTTGAAAGCTCCAAGGGGAACTGTTCTTTTCTTGTATTGGAAGCCTTGATATAAGACGTCAAAGAAGCACTTGCTGTTTCGAAAGTGTTATATGTACCTATATAATATGTATTACCTTCAACAGTTGTTTCCCAAGCATATGTTTCAGCATTGTACTTGAATACAGCCTTTGTTGAATCAGCATATCTCAAAGAGGACTTGCCTTCTTCATTATGATAAAGGTCGATGTATTTCTTTGCGCCGTTAATCTTTACAAAGAACTTATAACCGCCGCTAACTGTTTCCGCATATACGTCAAGAGCCTTGGAATAATCCTCTGTCATTGTAAGATATCTTCCCTTTTCAGCGTCAAGACCGCCGTCAATGTAAAGAACCTTGCCCGTCTTTGCCTGCTTGATGTAAAATTTGTATGCTTTGTTAGCAGCAGGAGCACTTACAACGGTTCCTGTTGATGTACCGGGCTGAGGTTCAACAGGTGGAGTTGAGGGCTGCTCTGGAGGATAGGGTGTGATCTTTTTCGTTGTTTTAACAAGCGGGAACTGTGTTTTTCCTGTGTTTTCTGCTGTGATATAAGATGTTTTTGATGCGCTTACAGTATCAAATGTGTTGTATGTACCAAGATAGTAAGCTGTACCGCCAACAGTTGTCTCCCATGCCTTTGTTGCTTTATTTTCATTAAATACGCAGTTTGTGGAAGCAGCATACTTAAGAGAAGCCTTATCTTTACCGTCAGCACCCTTAACAACAGACAGATCGATATACTTCTTCGCGCCGTTTATTGTAACTGATATCTTGTATCCGCCCTTTACAGCTTCAAACTTTGCAGGGATAGCCTTTGAGTAATCCTCTGTCATTGTAAGATATCTGTCATCCTTGACACCGCCATCAAGATAAAGTATCTTCTTGATGCTTGCCTGATCGATGTAAAGCTTGTATGTACCGTTGTCGGCATCAGGTGCCTTATCTTCAACGGGGGGCTTGGGGGTATCGGGATTTGTGGGTGTGTTATCACCTGAACCGGGAGTAACAGTTACTGCTTTTGTAACAAGTTCCAAGGGGAACTGTTCTTTTCTTGTGTTATCCTTGTTGATATAGGATGTCTTGGAAGCACTTACTGTTTCAAATGTGTTGTATGTGCCGAGGTAATATGTTTCCTCACCTGCTGTGGCTTCCCAAGCAAATGTTTCCTTATTGTACTTGAATGCACAGTTTGTGGAATCTGCATATCTGAGCGCGGACTTGTTATCAGCGTTCAAGAAAAGATCAATATACTTCTTTGCGCCGTCGATCTTAACGGAGAACTTGAAACCGCCGTTTGCGGGTTCTGCGGTTACGTCAAGAGCCTTTTCAAAATCAGTTGTTGTTGTAAGGTATCTATCCTGATCTGTACCGCCGTTGATATAAAGAACCTTACCTGCCTTTGACTGATAGAAGTACAGCTTGTAAGCTGTATCAGCCTTAGGAGCTGAAACTACATCAGCGTTTGCTGTACCGCCGATGATGAGGTTAGGATCTTCGGGCTTAGGATCATCAGGCTGTTCGGGTGTTTCAGGAGCTTCAGGGGCTTTAACAGCCTCAGTAACAAGTTCCAAGGGGAACTGTTCAACTCTTGTGTTGTCAGCCTTGATATAAGATGTGAATGATGCACTTACAGTATCATATGTGTTGTATGTGCCGAGGTATACTCTGTCTTCGCCGAAAGCTGTTTCCCATGCGAATGTTTCGCTGTTGTAGGAATATACGCAAGCTGTTGAATCATTATATCCAACAGATGTCTTGCCTTCATCGTTGCTGTAAACATCGATATACTTCTTTGCGCCGTCAATAGTTACATAGAACTTGTAGCCGCCGTCAACAACTTCTGCAAAAACATCGATTGCCTGTGAGAAATCTTCTGTCATTGAAAGGTATCTGCCGGATACACCGCCGTTAATATAAAGAACCTTACCAGACTTAGCCTGGAAGAGGTAGAACTTGTAAGCTGTGTCAGCTGCGGGCGTGGAGATCACACTTGCAACGGGACCGTCATTAGCGGGAACAACGAGCTTGAAAACTACCTTTTCTGTAACGCCTGCAGGATCTGCAACTGTTGCTGTCAATTCATAATTGATAGCTTCTGAAGCATTTTCGTTAACGTCGATCTTAACCTGCTTGTTTGCTTCATCGGGGATAACCTTAACGTCTTCTGTGTTTGTTGTCCAAGTTACGCTGTAAGGAACACCGCCGTTCATAACCTGAGAAACAACTGTAAAATCTCTGCTTGTTTCAGGTTCTGTAAGGTACTGCTTGTACATGTTCTTGAGGAACGCTGCTGCTGATTTAACATCGTATTCGCCTGTTTCAGCAGTTGTTTCTGTGCCTGTTTCAGTATCGTTACCGCCGCAGGAAACAAGCGGTACTATACAAAACATAAGCGCAAGCAAAAGTGCGATTAATTTTTTCATATATGACTCCTTTTAAAATATTGTCAATTAATGAACATTAACATCTTTAACGGAGAATACTTTGATCTGATATTTGCCGTTAAAATAATCTACAATTCCCTTCACGTCTATCGTTTTGCCTTCGAAATAATCACGTGTGATGAGGTTACCTGCCTCATCAAGAAGAACTGTAGTGCGGACTGAGATCGTCTGACCTTCTGCCTGACATGTGAGTGTCATGGCGCCGTCAGAATCGCCGTCATTGTTGGTTACATAAATATCCTTGACCTCAAGGTTCTTCATGCTCAATGTCGAAGAAAGTGCAAGTTCTGCGTAAGGAACTTCCTTGATCGCTTCTTCGCCGTCATCACCGATAACAGTTACAGACACCTTTGATGTTGCAAATGTTGCAGGTGACGTTTCAACGTAAGCTGCTTCAAATCCGTCGCCGAGCTTCTGGATATTGTTGGGGTTCTTTGTATCCATCATATCATATTTCAAGTCTGAAACCTGATATGTGCCGCCGGCTTCATAGAACTGCATAGAACCAACGATACGAACCTTGTTACCGGGCTTGATAACATTAAGTCCCGCACCTGTGAGTGTAAATCCATAGTATACGGAAATACCGTGATACATATTGGTTTCATCGTCAAACGCTTCGACATAAATGCTCTGACCGCTGTTTTTCGAAACAATACCTTCGAAAGCAACAGTCTTGCCTGTATAAAGTGCGGGGTTAGCACGGAGCTCCTTGATCGTAAGCTCAATTGCTGAACCGTAGTAAAAATCAGGGTCTTTTTCGTCAGAATAAACGTAAAGCTTGTGAGCCTTAGCCTGATCGATAGCGTTCATACAAGTAGAACCGTAGCGGTTCTGGGATGAACTCGATGCTATAGCAAGACCTTCCTGAAGTATTTCCAGATTGAGGTTGCGGTATTCAGCGGAATCAGCTGTTTTATACCATACCCAGATAAGATGACGGTCACCTGTTGAGTCTACATTGAGAGCTTCTGTATCACTCTCAAGTACAATAGATGTTGCCGCCTGAAGCTTTGTTTTTGTGAAGTTTGAAGCCTTTTTGCCCCATTCCTCAATTTGTCCCGTTGATTCGGGAGTATTTATGGCAATATATCTTGCCTTCAGTATTCCCTTGTCTATAACGCTTTCGGGAACATAGAAGTGTGTTGTATCACCGTCGATGTACTGTTTAACCTTAACATTTTCGATCTTAAGGCTTGAAGACGACATGTCAAGCTTGAGCTGTGAAGCATAGTCAACTATCTCACCAAGCTCCGCTGTGGTGTCTGTCGTATTTGTGTCTGCAGTAGTATCAGTACTCTGCGGATTGCAGGATGCAAAGCATCCCGCAACCATGCAAAGTGCTAACGCTGCAGATAAAAATTTAGAAAGTAAATTCATAAAATTTTACCTTAGTTAATTATGACATATATTCGCATTCTGCGACAGCGTCTTCGAATGCCTTCTTGATCATTGCGTCTTTGTCAGCAGCATTCTTGTATTCAACCATGCAGAACTGCATAAGTGCGCCTACCTGGTCACGTGCTTCGGATGAGCCGTTGAATGCAGGGGATGTGTAGTAAGCATCCTTCTGTTCAAGACAAACCTTAGCGGAAAGTGCTGCGATATTGTCACCGCCGTTTGCTGTTGCTATAAAGTCAGCATATACGGGGTTCTGTGCAACGGATTCAAGTACGGGAACGTAACCTGAAACCATACCGAATTCAGCCTGGAATTCAACACAGCTTGTAAGGTACTTAACGAAGAGCCAAGAAGCAACAACTTCCTGCTGTGATGCATTATTGAAGATACAGAGTGAAGGACCCTGAGAAATAACCTTCTTGTTAGCAGCATCTGCCTGAGGAATTGTAGCTATACCTACTTCAAACGGATAGCTTCCGTCGTCAGTAGCAGCGGGACGCTGGTGTGTAGCACCTGCGGAAGAACCGATGGACATATAGGACTTTGTGCCTGTCTGTGCAACGAAAAGACCTGATGTGTAAGCACCGTAGATCTCCTGTGTTGTTACATAACCCTTCTGGTGCCATTCTGCAAATCTCTTAACGAAGTTTCTGTTTGTTTCGTTATCGAAGAGGAAGTGGTTACCTTCTTCAGCGCTTGTGTAATCGGACTTGAGCTGTTCTGCCATTGTGATGAACCAGTTAGCTTCGGAGTCGTATCCGAGGGGGATACAGTTGGGATCGATAGCGAGGATCTGTGCGCAGAGTGTTTCAAGCTCATCCCATGTTGTGGGAACGGAAAGATTGTTAGCATCAAAGAATGTCTTGTTGTAGTAAAGAACTTCTGTTGACTTGGAAAGAGGAAGTGTGTACATCTTGTCATCACCGAACTCTTTACCTTCGTTATAGTAAGCGTCGATAAAGTCAGCGATCTGTGCTTCTGTGAAGCCGAGTACTTCCTTGGAGCCGTCAGCCTTTGTAACTTCAGCCTTGCTATTAATGAAGCTGTCAAGCGTTACAACAGAGCCTGCGAGGTTGTAAAGAGCAACGTGGTCGGGATAGCAGTAAGCGATGTTGGGCTGGTTACCAACTGTAAGCTCTGTACTGATCTTATCACGTACATCGTCGTAGCCACCCTCCTGGGAGTGAACGATCTTGATGTTGGGGTACATCTCGTTGAACTTTGCAACGTACTTATCAAGTACTGTACGGAGGTTTGCACCCATTGTGTGGTAGAAAGTGATCTCTACTTCACTTCCGTCATACGTAAGTCCTTCTTCGGGAACAAACGCACTGCCGCTGTCTTTTGTTTCTGTGCTGTCGCCGCCGCACGAAGCGAGTGCAAAACAGTTCAGAACGATCACCAGGATCAAGCATACTGCTGTGAGTATCTTTTTCATAGTTTTTTCCATCCTTTTTTAATTTTTTATGTTAAGTTCTTTTGAACCATTAACCCTTGATACCGCTTCTTGAAACACCCTTCATGATGTATTTTCTCAAAAATACAAATACAAGGAAAAGCGGGAATGATACAATAGCAACTGCCGCCATCTGCACGGGGTAGTTTACCATATCGTCAACTGTGAAGTCAGCACCTCTCAAACCGTTTGTGATAAGCAGGTGTGCATCATCGTTTGCAACGAGGTTCGGCCACACGTATGAGTTCCATGCACCCATCATCTTGAGTATCGTTATGGAAATAAGTGTGGGGAGTGAAAGCGGTATCATTACCTTCCAAAGGTATTTCAGGTCGCTTGTACCGTCAACCTTTGCGGCAAGATACAGTTCATTCGGTATCTGCATAAAGTTCTGCTTCAAAAGGTAGATATAGAATACACTTACCAAGAACGGAACAATAAGAACCGTATACGAATTCATCCAGCCGAAATCGTTAACTGTTGAATAGTTTGTGATGGTGAAAAGCTCACCCGGGATCATCATCGTTGCCAAAAGTGCTCCGAACAATGCATTTTTACCCTTGAACTCAAGACGTGCAAACGCAAATGCCGAAAGAACTGTGATAACGAGTGACAAAAGTGTGGAAACAACACCGACATATACTGTATTTACGAACAGCGTGCCGAGGTTTGCCGTTGAAAAAGCATCAACGTAGTTTCTGAATACCATCTGCTTCGGGAAAAGCGTAGGTACGGGAAGGTTATATTCTGCAAGACTCTTTACAGATGAAATGAGCATCCAGTAAAAAGGAAACAGAACGATGATAGCAATTATACCGAGGAAGAGATAGAGCGCTGTCTGAACAATGATCTTCTCAACCTTCTGTACGGAGGAAACTTTTTGCATGTCGCGTTCATGCATAACTTTAGAAGACTTATTTTCTGCCATGATATTCCCTCCTTAATAGTGTGTTTTCTTCTTGCTGACACTAAGGTTTATCATTGTAACGATAAAGATAATGCCAAACAGAATGAGCGCCGCCGCACTTGCACGGCCCTGATGGTTTTTAATGGAATCGTAGATGTAACCGACCATCGTGTTAAGACGTCCGTAGTCACCTGCAGGACCCATTTTGTCACCGAATATACCGACGATGCTGGAATATTCCTTGAAGCCGCCGATAAAGCCCGTGATTACAACGTATGCAAGCATCGGGGAAAGAAGCGGAACCGTGATCTTTGTAAATACACGGAGTCTGGGTGTGCTGTCGATCTTTGCAGCTTCGTAGTACTGCTTGTTAACGCTCTGAAGACCGCCGAGAAGAATGAGTATCTTGAACGGCAGAGCATTCCATACAATGTAAACCGTCATAACCGTGATATTTGCGGCATATGTTGAGCCGGCATTTATCCAGTTAATCGGTTCAACACCGAAAAGACCGAGTGCATTGTTTATTATACCCACAGTTTCAACTACCTGTACATCAGCTGCTGTGTTTCCGACGATGTTGAACATTGCCGCAAATACCATACCGATAGCAATAGAGTTTGTTACATAGGGCAAAAAGAATATTGTCTGCAAAAATCTCTGCAGGAACTTGATGGAGTTAAGACATACTGCGATGACAAGTGCCAAGATAGTTGATATCGGAACTGTCAGAACGCAAAGCAGAAGTGTGTTTTTAAGGCAGTTTATGAATCCCTTGTATTCAATAACCTTCTGGAAGTTCTTGATACCGTACGTGAACTCTTTACCGCCAAGAGCACTCAAGCTGCTGTAGTCCTCTGTAAATGCCATAACAAGAGTATTTATAATAGGCCAGACGGTGAATATAAGCAACAGCACGATAGCCGGTGCGAGATATATCCACGCCTTCCATTGTTGTTTGCTGTCAACCATATCTTCTCACCTCAAAAACGTATTCTTTCTTCGTTTTCAGCGTCGAATATAAACACTTTATGGGGTTTGAGAGAGTATTTAACGGTCTTAGCTGTTGCATCTATCTTACTGTCGGAGTTGATTATCGAACGGACAACAGGGTTGAGTGATGCATCATGCTTTGATACAATGCTGATATCACGTCCCATGACTTCGATGTTTGAAAGCTCACAAACAAATGCGCCGTTTTCATCAAGATTGAAGCCTTCCGGACGGATACCTACTGTTACATCACGGTCATTAACACCGGGAACATCAAGAACTGCTGCATTGCCGATATAAAGCTTGCCGCCCGCTACACGTCCCTTAAATATGTTTATGGGAGGTGTACCGAGGAACTTTGCAACGAACAGATTTGTAGGATCGTCGTATATATCCTGAGGCTTACCTACCTGCTGAACGATACCTGTCTTCATAACAACGATCATGTCAGAAATACTCATAGCTTCTTCCTGGTCGTGTGTTACGAATACAGTTGTGATTCCTGTTTCCTTCTGGATTCTGCGTATTTCTTCTCTTGTCTGCAAACGAAGACGTGCATCAAGGTTTGAAAGCGGCTCATCAAGAAGAAGAACTCTCGGCATTTTTACAAGCGCACGTGCAATAGCAACACGCTGCTGCTGACCGCCTGAAAGCTCACTGGGCTTTCTGTCCATAAGGTCGTCGATCTGTACGAGCTTTGCGGCTTCCGTCGCACGTTCAAGCATCTGATCCTTTGTCAGCTTGTCAGCACCCTTAAGATTCTGAAGGGGGAACATAATGTTCTGCTTTACAGTCATATGCGGATAAAGCGCATAGTTCTGGAAAACAAGACCTACGCCTCTGTTTTCAGGCGAAAGTTCCGTGACATCCTCTTCACCGAAGAAGATCTGTCCTGATGACGGCTTCTGAAGACCGCTTATCATATAAAGCGTTGTACTTTTACCGCATCCTGAAGGACCGAGAAGTCCGACGAGCTTACCGTCGGGGATTGTAAATGTGAAATCATTTACCGCTATGACCTCTCCGCCGACCTTTTTATTGCGGCTCGGAAAGATCTTAGTGAGATTTCGTAATTCTACTTTCATTTTATCTAACCTCCCAAATCGAATTATATTAAGTTAAAATGAAAAACAGAGCAATCAATAATCTTCCTTCGAAACTGCCTCAGCGTGCAGCTTCTTCTTGTATTCTATCATACTGTCATAGCTGTCAAATATCCTCTGGCTTGCCATGTCGACTGTAACCGTATCGGAAAGCAGATCGTGAATGGTGGAAGAGTAACGGGTAGTGAATACGAGAATTATATTAAGAAGAATTATTGCAAGAACCACAAGTGCGCCGATGAATCCGAGCACACCGAAAACTATCATAAAGACGAGAAATACCGGTACCATCGTTTCAATTGTATATTTACCGAGTATAGACCTTATAAAAAGCACAGGTGTCGTTATTTTAACGGAATTGGTGCGCATTACCGCAACACCGAATATCTTTTTTCCGATAGTCTGACCGTTGCCCAAAAGCACGGGAACTATAAATTCAAGTATAAAAAATGATAAAAACAAGCCGAGACTCACAATAAGTATCGAAAGACTCAACATCATTCGGTAAGCCTGAATTACCTCATTATCACTGTTCATCGCTTCATCAGCTTCGTAATAAACAGCTTTTTCCTCTTCGGTAAGCTTTTCAAAATCTTCTGCGGAAATGTCAAAGTCAACGCCGTACTGCACTTCATA
>JBGVLZ010000003.1:0-1754 GCA_045124505.1 Eubacteriales bacterium | reverse complement strand
TTTTTCTATGTGCGAGCATATATTCGAATAAATATCTAAAAAATAGATATAATATTGACCTTATCGTGTAAATATGATATAATAAATTGTAAACGATATTTTCCAATAGGAAGGTGCTATACAAAAACAAAATAAAGCGTGCTATTTGAAGCAAAATTTCTGCCGCTTTTTCATAGAAAACTTTCACAAAAGCTATTGACAGATTTTCAAAATAGGAGTATAATGTATCACAACAAATCGCAAAGGAGGAGTAGCCGTGTTTATGAACAAGTTTTATTATTATTACTTTGCCATGGGCTGCCCGACTTTTGTGAAATCCGAGAAGTAAGATCAGGTTTTCGGAACAACAAAAATACGGTCAGTCCGCATTCGTCGTGCCGTTGGGGCATAACAGAATTGCGGATTTTTTATTTTTCATAGATAAACCAAGACCAAACCGACAAAGAGAAGGAGAAAAATCATGTCTGCAAACAAGTTCTTTTATTACTTTTATTATTACAGCAAGGGCTGCCCGATGATTGAATTCAAGAGATGATAGATATCCTTGAATGACAAAATACGGACAGTCCGCATTCGTCGTGCTTTTCAGCATACCGAGGGCGGACTTATTATTTTAAATCGAAAATTATGAAAAGAGGTAAATAAAAATGCAAATGAATTTCCACAGAAAGCTTCCGATTCCCCAGGAGGTTAAGAAAGAATATCCACTTACCGAGCGTATGGAGCAGGTAAAAGCCGCACGAGACGAAGCTATTCGCGCTGTATTTGACGGTAGCTCAGATAAGTTTCTTCTCGTGATCGGACCGTGCTCCGCTGATCACCGCGAGCCTGTTCTTGAATACATTTCCCGCCTTCGCAGAGTGCAGGAGCAGGTAGCAGATAAGATCATTATCATCCCCCGTATTTACACCAACAAGCCGAGAACCACGGGTCAGGGCTACAAGGGAATGCTGCATCAGCCCGACCCCGAGGAAAAGCCGGATATGTACAAGGGCATCGTTGCCATCCGTGAGCTTCATATGGCAGCTTTGCGCGACTACGATTTCTCCTGCGCTGACGAAATGCTCTACCCCGAGAATCACCGCTACCTTTCGGACCTTCTTTCCTACGTTGCGGTTGGAGCGCGTTCTGTTGAGAATCAGCAGCACAGACTGACCGCAAGCGGCGTCGGCATTCCTGTTGGAATGAAGAACCCCACGGGCGGTGATCTTAGTGTTATGATGAACTCGATCGTTGCCGCACAGTCCGGTCACACCTTCATTTACCGTGGTTGGGAGGTTTCCACAGAAGGCAATCCGTATGCCCACGCGATTCTTCGCTGATACATTGACTACGCAGGCAGAAGCACCTCTAACTACCATTACGAGGATCTACTCCGTGTACAAGAGCTTTATGCAAAGTCGAATCTTGTGAATCCCTCGGTAATCGTTGACACCAACCATAACAACTCCGGCAAGAAGTATCTTGAGCAGGTGCGTATTGCCAAGGATATTGTATATAGCCGCAATCAGAATTCTGATATTAAGAAGCTTGTGAAGGGTCTTATGATCGAGAGCTACCTTGAGGACGGTGCTTGCAAGGCAGAGGAGCATATCTTCGGAAAGTCGATCACTGACCCCTGCCTCGGTTGGGAAAAGACCGAGAGGCTGATCCTCGATCTTGCGGATACGCTTTAATGAAGGGATGGTATCATGATAGTAGACGTAAGTAAAAAAATATTGATCGTTGGTCTTGGCCTTCTCGGAGGAAGCTAC
>JBGVLZ010000002.1:0-5777 GCA_045124505.1 Eubacteriales bacterium | reverse complement strand
AGAACCGGGACCACGATAGTGGTGGATGAGGAGTTGATTTGAATATAAAACACCTCATCCGTCAGCCTGCGGCTGACACCTTCCCCCACTGGGGAAGGCTTACGCTGCAGCGGGATTGCGCAACGGCAAAAGCCTCTTTGGAACCACCCGCACAGCGGGTGGTTTTCGTTATACAATAAAAATCAGGCACGGATCTTTAAATCCGTGCCTGAATAAATGCAATTTTGTTATCTGTTGTAAAGATAAGCGACGCCTGCAATCAGTGCAAGAGCGATAAGCACTGCAACAGCAACACGCAAAGGTGAGATGGGTGTTTTTCCGCCGACCTTGCCCGTCTGACCGTTGACCATAAAGTTATATATCTTCTCCTTATATTTGAAGGATGATATCCATATCGGCAAAAGCAGATATTTGAACTTTATATTTGAATAATCCGTGCCTACCGACACGTTACGCACATGGCTTGTCATATGCTGGCTCTTTATCTGCGCCGTTATATCGGAACGAAGTATATTTTCTATACTTACCTGTGCAGACTCCCATGATTCATCAAGTCCGACAGAATATCTTTCGGAAATGAATCCCGTCAGATATTCAGGCTTATACAGAAGATTTTCTTCTGTATCAAACGGCTCTATCTGTTTTAAAATAGAAGAATCGTACCGTTTTGTTGCGATCTGCAGATTATCGTTTATGAACCTCTTATATGTACCGGCAGTAGTGTACCAGTCGATAACGGTACGTGTTTCTCCTTTTGAGTTGCGTACACGTCTTTCCTTGCCGTACTGCGCCGTATATTCGCTGTATGTATCGGCATCAAACGTCCACGCAGGGATATATACGCCCTTGAACGCTTCGGGCTTTGCCTTTTCCTTTGCTTCTTTGGGACAGAAAAGCTTGCCCTTTATCCATGACTTGAAACGCTCGCCCGCACTTTTTTTGTCTATTTTGAACGGGCATACACCGCCGGGGGCAAGTGTATCGACGTTATTCTCCTGCATGACCTGATTTGAACCGCAATACGGACACTCATTTGAAAGGTCAAGCTCGTCATAAATTGACTCCGCACCGCACATCTTACAAATAACGGTCTTCTTTTTCACGCCCCAGTCGCAGTTGCCTCTTGCTTCTGCGTTTTCAAAGTCAAGCTCCTGAGCCGCAGTCTTGTCATTTTCGTCCTTTTTTGCTTCAATTTCGTATTTTGAACCGCAATAAGGACAGACAAGCCCTCCGCTTGAAGGATCAAATTCCATCGTTCCGCCGCAGGCGGGACATTTTTTGTCTGTTTCTTCCTTGGTCTTTTCTATGGCAATATTTTCGTGATTTAATTCTTCACTCATAAATCGCTCCGTTATTTGATGTCGCCGTCGTTGAAGATATCACCGCATTCGGGACAGAATTTCGGGGGATTTTTGGGATCTTCAGGTGTCCAGCCGCACTTATCGCACTGATACAGGGGCTCGCCTGCAGGCTTCTTCGCACCGCATTCGGAGCAGAATTTGCCCTTATTTACCTTACCGCATGCACATGTCCAGCCGTCTTCGGGCTTCTTTGCACCGCATTCGGGGCAGAACTTACCCGAAGCCTCAGCGCCGCACGCACATTTCCATGTGTTTGCAGGCTCAGCCGAGGGCTTTTTTGCACCGCACTGGGGGCAGAAGTTTCCTGTTGCCTCCGCACCGCATACACATTTCCAAGCGTTTGCCGCCTGTGCCTGTGCCTGCTTCTGCGCTTCCTGCTGAACTCCCATATTGTAGAAGTTCTGAGCTGCGCCGAAGCCTGCGTTACCTGCACCTCCGACCATGCCCATTCCCATAAACGCATTGACTGCACCGTTGGGGTTGGATGCCGCCGATTCCATAGCGTTTGCTGTCGCTGTTGTCATACGTCCGCTTGCCATAAATGCATTTGCGCCATATGATACGGAATCTTCCATCTCGTTGATCTTCTTCATATCCTCATCGGAAAGCGTGATGGGATTCATGGCGATCTTTTCAATGGAGATACCTCTTGTTTCAAGCCACTCTGTCTTGAGTGCCTCGTTCATCGCGTCCTTGAGCTCCTTCGTCTTCGCTGAGATCTGCGCAGGGCGGAGCTCCTGCTCGGAAAGTATACCGAATGCAGGTACGAGAGCATCGATAAACTCTGTCTTCAGAGTACTGTCTATCTCCTCACGTCTGAATTCGTCCTCAACGTTTCCGCATACTCTCGTGTAGAAAAGTATGGGGTTTGAAATAATGTAAGAATAAATACCGTTACATCTTACCTGAACGGTTCTTCTGAAGCCTATTTGTTTATTGACAACGTCGAACATAATGGGTGCGGGGGTACCGAACTTGTTGCCCATTATTTCCTTTGTGTTGAAGTAGTATATTCTCTGGTCTTTCGCCGTGTCGCCGCCGAATGTAAAACGCTTGCCGAGAGTCTTAAATGAATCAAGGATACCCTTGCCCAGACCGCCGTAGAAAATACTGGGCTCTGTAGATGTGTCATACACGAACTCACCGGGCTCGGCACAAACTTCTACAACCTTACCCTGTTCAACGATTATCATACACTGTCCGTCAGCAACGGCAATTATAGAGCCGTTTGTAATTATATTATCTTCACCCTTTGTATTTGATGAGCGTGAAGAGGTACGCTTGCTTCCTTTTTTTACAAGAACATCGGCATCGAGTGCGTCCGAATAGAAATATTCGCGCCACTGATCGGCAAGTACACCGCCGCCGGCACCTGTTAATGCTTTAATAAGACCCATAATATTTTTCTCCTTATTATTAAAATCTTTGATTTGATTATATCATTTATAAAAGCGTTTGTCAATAATTGACGAGAAAAAAATGAAAGCGCATCATTTTAGCACTCTTGCATATAGAGTGCTAAAATTAACAAAAAGCACACAGAAAAACAATGCCTATTTCATCTTTTTAAGTATAATTATACGTGTTGGCAGGCGCGTATATGCAAAATTTTAACAAACACTTTGCATAAGTGCCAACGAAAAATTTTATTCCAAATAAAACAGGAGGTATTACCATGTTTGATTTAAGACCTTATTCACGTAAAACCGTTTCTGCATATTCACCCTTTGCGGAGCTTTATGAGATCGAAAAAAGATTTTGTAAAAATTTCTTCGCTACGGATATTACGGAAACCGATGCCGAATTTGTTATTGTAACGGATCTGCCGGGATTCAAAAAAGAAGATATAATTCTTGAAGCGGACGGTGATATCCTTACATTAAAGGCAACAAGAAAAAGCGAGCATGAGGAAAAAGACGAAAAAAACAAGCTGATAAGAAGTGAGCGTTCCTTCGGCACATACGAAAGAAGATTTGATGTATCAAATATCGATACAGAAAATCTCAAAGCAAAATACGAAGACGGTGTGCTGACAGTCACACTTCCGAAGAAGACCGCCCCCGACGAAAGCACAAAGCGGTTTTTGGTCGAATAAAAAAATAAATCCCAAAACACCATAAAGTACAGTTTGGCAAGAATACGGTATATCTTTAAAGAGGTATGCCGTATTTTGTGTTTGTGTTCACAAACGCAGTGCTTATCAGAAAAATTGACAAGGCATAGATGAACAAAAAAAGGGGTTGGCTCATTTAAGGAAATATATGGTAAACTTTGTAGGGACGACCATTGGTCGTCCGCCTCAAAATGTATAAATATATTAAAATATTAAAAGCGGGAGTGCGCAGTTCGCACACGAACTGATTGCACCCCCCTACAGAATAAATATTCAAAAAAATACATGGGGCGACTTATTTTGAGAGTTATCATCTTTCAACACATCATCGAAATTCATCTGCCCACTTCCAGATCTCTCAACATAATATTTTTTATCTTTCGTCTACTTATTTCAAATGCGTGCAGATGTCATATATGAGCTTTTCGGAATCCACAACATAGGCACTGTCATTTGTCGGGAATATCATAAAGCGTACATTTTCTTCAACGTTTGCACACTGTTCGGCAAATTCGTGAATTTCCATTGACACGGCTTCCTCGCCTTCGCTTTTGAATAATTCCGCAAATTCACGCCTCGGCCATACCAACAAATGTATATAACCGTCAGTATCAAACGATGAAAATCCGCCGTTTGAAGCAAGAAGCCATACCTCTTCCCGATCAGCAACGGTCGAAAGAAAGCTTTTATATCTCTTTTCGGGGTTTGCAGACAGCAATCCCTGTATTTCCTTTTCGTTCATCACACTAACTCCGAAATTTATTTTTCACCATTATAGCACGAACATATGACATTTGCAACATATACCGTGTAATAAATTATCTTTGCTTTTCATATACTTAAATAAAAAATACATCGGGAGGAAGTATATGAAAAAGAAGGAAATTGATTTTTTAAATTTAAAACCGAACACGGGCGCAAACATTCAGCGGGGGCTGAAAAGGGAGCGTTTTTTCAGTGCGGTGCGTTCTTATGCCTTGTATCCCATGACGCTTTTGTGCCTTTTGCTGGGACTCGTTTTTGCACTTGAGGACGGTGCAGGATATGTTTTTGCTTCATACGAAAGAAGTGAAACAGACAATATTACATCATTACATACAACCGTACAGAAAACAGAAGAAGAAACGCAAAATATACCGCATGAAACTGTTTTCGACCTTTCGTTGGTCCTCAGTACATCAGACAGAGAGCCTTTGGGACTTTCCGAGTATTACTACCTTAACCGTGATGTTTTGCCTGATGATATATACGGCTTTAATTATAATCTCGTCCCCGAAGGCCACAAGGCAATAGTTCCGATATCCCTCGCAAGGGAATCGGACGGCGGAAAGATGTACATCAAAAACAGCTCCGACTACGAGCTTGATGCGGACGATTATGACAACTTTAAATTGCCCGAATACAAAGAAAGCGACGAATACACGGTGCTTATCGTACACACTCACGGCACAGAGGCATATACACCCGACGGTGTGCTGTCGGATGATCCCGACGATCCGTACAGTACACGCTCACGCAATAACGAAGAAAATGTCGTTGCAGTCGGTGCGGTAATGGCAGATGTGCTTGAAAAAAACGGCATAAAGGTGCTCCATCACGATATTGCAATTGATACGACCGTTGACGATTATTATGACTCGTATAAGGCATCGGGAAAGGTCATACGTGAAATGCTTGAAAAATACCCGTCGATAAAATACGTTTTCGATGTCCACCGTGACGGCTTGGAGCTGTCAAGCGGAGAAAAAGCAAAGGTAATATGTGAAATTGACGGAAAACGTGCCGCACAGGTCATGACGGTTGTCGGCACAAACAGCCTCGGCGACGATCACCCGAATTGGGAGGAAAACCTCGCTTTTGCCGTAACACTTCAGCATAGACTTGAGGACAATTACACAGATTTCTGCCGTCCGATAAATGTTAAGCGAAGCACATACAATCAGCAGTATTCAAAGCTTTCGCTGTTGCTTGAGTTTGGCACTGACGGCAATACGCTTGAGGAAGCAAAATATTCGGCAACGGTGCTGGCAGAGGAGATAGCACAGATGATAAAAGCAGGAACAGCTCAGTGAAGTATCACTCGCAGGCTCGTGACGTGAAGAAGTGAAGCAAGGGGTTGGCTCATTTAAGGAAATATATGGTAAACTTTGTAGGGACGACCATTGTGTCAAGGGCAACATCATTTACAATTTGTGAAGACACATGGTTTACAACTTTCCGACCAATAATTTTGAAGCGAAAGCGAAGCTGTAGTGAAAAATTATTGGTCTAATCACCATGATTGCCGGGGATCATTTTGAATT
>JBGVLZ010000001.1:0-3478 GCA_045124505.1 Eubacteriales bacterium | reverse complement strand
AAAAAAGGCCAGCAGGCGGCAAACTATTTGCCCGTAGGTTCGATCCGCTATACGGCAAAAAGCGGATGCCTGATCAAGGTTCAGGATAACGGAGCGTATAACGAGCGCTGGAAATCAGCAGGGCGGTTCCTGTGGAACGAGTATCACCCGGAGGATCCGGTGCAGAAAACCGACCGGATCATATATGCCGACGGTAACCCGCAGAACCTTGGCCGGGATAATTTGATCAAGTTAAGCGGCGCGGAGTATGTTGCATATACAAATTTACGCGGCGCGCTTATAGAAAAAGGGAACGTCGATCCGGATGCCTTGCAAGCTGTTATCACGCTTGCGAAGATCCGGAGCAGGCTAAGAGAGAAGAGGAAAAATAAGGGGTAAAAATGGAATTAGATAAAAGAATTAGGGCATTATCGGATATTTTAACTTGCTTTGATATTGAAAAGGCAAAGGAATTTTTAGGCGAAAAAGGATATTTTGCCGGCGACCTATATTGTTTTACGGATTTACGACGGGTATGCCCCCCTTACGGTACTTTAGCAAATGTTTTTGACGACCCGGACGACACATTCCAGAGGAAAGAAGATAGCATTTATTACCCGTATTTTGTTCCTGAATGTTTGCTAAAGATAAAAGAAAAACAGTACCGGCCATATACTTTTATGGAATTTACCGACAAATTTACAGTCGGACAGCCGATCAAATTTAGAAGAAAAGGAAAAGTAGGGCACGAAAGGTATTTAATTCTGAATGGATATGAGCATGAACTAGACGGACTGCATGACGATCAAACGATTACTTATGTTTACATAGGTGCTATCCCGTACACCTTTAATGAACTGTTTAAAAATTATGAGTGGCAAGAGCATTACACAGAAGATTTTAAACCGTTTGGAGTTGAGGAGGAAAAGCAATGACAATTAAACCGATTGAAACACTTTATAGAGGGCATTATTTCAGGTCAAAAGCGGAGGCCCGTTTTGCTGTTTTCCTGGACTGTCTGGGGATTAAGTGGGAATACGAGCCCCAGGGGTTTGACCTGGGAAACGGCTTAAAATATTTGCCGGATTTTAAGATCTACAATGTGGAAATATGGGACGAGAACCGGGATAAATGCCATTACGACACATACGAGCCTAAAATGCTAGACCATATATGGGTAGAGGTCAAAGGCATGTGGAAGGATGATAAACCAGGGGAATTATCCGATTATGATTATGCAAAAATAAACAGCTTTGTTTTTGACAAATCCGGGAGCGTTATTAATCCGTTGTGGGTAGCTGGTAATTGTTACACGCTTAATCCGATGAATAAACATGATTTTTTAAGTTGTTCAGATCATGGGTCACAAAATTTAATTAACACTTTCAGAACAATAACCGGAGATAATAAAGACCTGTACCCTATTTGTCCGCAGTACGGAAAATTAGTGCTAGCCATCACCGGTTGTCATTACCCTGTACCATGTTATGACTGTTTCGTGGATTATGATGACGTGGATTACAATTTTTGTGATAACGTTCTTAATGCGCTCGAGGAGGCTAGTCGTTATAAATTTGATCACGGTAGCCAGTACAAGCAAGCCAGCTGCATGATACGAGATCATGTCGCTGAGTGGTCCGATTTTATGGTGAGGTCCGCTCGTTTATGTGTCTGCGGTATGCTGGAGGATATAAACGAGGCGGGATACGGTGATCTAGTTGATGAGATTTTAAAAAAATACTCAGTTAAGACTGTGGATGATGTTCCATATTGCAACACTGACATAACACATCTTATATATAAAGACGCTTGCAAAATTGTAGATGATTATGGCGTTATTTTAAGTGAAAGGTAGGCAAAATGATCACACTTAAAAACTACAACGCCCACAAGCCCAAAAAGATCACTTTCATGGCTGTAAACTGGCAGGATGACCTGGAACTGCTGGACGAAATTATAAGGGATGAAACGCCGGAGGATAAGGCGGCGGCCATTATGGCAGAGTACGAGGATCGCGAGTTCTATATGCTCGAGATTGAAAATTGCAAAGATGATTTAGAATATGTATTTTTTATTAGAGTGTAGGAGGAAAAATGACGTTTGATGATTTACAGGTCAGTGACCTGGCGTGGATCCGCGCGATTGCCGGACTGACTCAGGCCCAGGCGGCTGAGAGACTGGGGATAAGCAAGAGCCACTACGCCGGCATCGAGGCCGGCAGTTATACCGGCGATAAAGTTATGCTTAATGTTGGCAAGCTGTTGAATGAGGATCAGATCAATAGGGCGATCTCGGTGCTGCAATTTATACGGTTTATCAAAAATTTTTGAGAGTATTCACATTTTTTGTGAAAAAATACTTGCATTTTGAGCAAAAAATTATATAATTATAATTGAACAAGGGGCAAAAGCCCCTAAATGCGAGTAGGAGTAACAATTATGCTAAAGTTAACAAAAAATGAAGTACGTAATATGTGCATCGCCGACCAGGCGGCATACATTAACGACGTTTGCGCCAGCTGCGGATCAGATCCGTATTTTTATATTGACGACTGGTACAATGTGTACGACGTCGAAGATCTGACCACCTCCGGTGAACCGGACGAGGAAACCGACCCGATCGGCGATTCCGACTGGATGTGGGAGTACATCCTGGATCTCAATTATGAGGGTACCGGGATCTGCGGCCGTGTATTTGCAACCGAGGATGAGATTTACGCCCGCATGGCCAACGATCCGCGGTTTGATGATATCGGGACCCGTGAGGGGCTGTGTAATTACATCACGGCCAATTATACGGATACCGGTCTTGAACATGACGATATAGTTTACGGTGCGGCAATGGCCACCTTCGACGAGAACCCGGAGGATCATTATTTCCGCTGGTTCTGTGAGTGCGTGCTTCCGGTTGACCTGGAGCAGCGTTGGGATAGTGCTAATTTGAGAGGATAAACAAATGAAATATTATACCGTTGAAACCCTTGCGATGTCGATCGATCCTAACCGCGATTATACTATTGATGAAATTGCGGGGCTGTATAGAGATTATTTGTGTAATCTTGACGGAACGGTGGAGTTTTACCGGGATATTGATGTCGCGCTTACCCACTACAAAGAGATTGACCAGGGGGTCATTGAACACGGTCCGGCTGCTATTCTTGTAATCACCGAAGTATACGGCTGGGAGGCGCCGCTGGAGATAGGCGAGGGCGATATAAGAGATCCGGCGGGTTTTCGCGGACACCCTACCGATCTCGACGTTGAATGCCTGGGCGTAATTAAGCCGGAAAATACAGTTAAACACATACAAAAGATACTTAAGCTGTATAAACAGCATAGGACCGGAAAATGACGCCTGAGGGGGCGCTGAGCGACCGTCTTAAGCGGCGGATAAAAGCCGCGGGCGGTCAATACCGTAAGATTGAATGGAGCGCACATCACGGCGCTCCGGACCTGCTGATCATGATCGGCGGGCGTCATTTTTTTATTGAAATGAAGGC